>NZ_CP087135.1:1200000-1553750 GCF_020911945.1 Flavobacterium galactosidilyticum | reverse complement strand
GGAAATGGTTGCAGTAGGTTTCCCAAAAATGAGAATCCGATTTTCGACTTCAAATCCGCAGGACATGCACGAAAGCATATTGCATGTCATTGCCAAACATCCTAATATTTGTAAGCACATACATTTACCTGTTCAATCAGGAAGTAACCGAATTCTAAAAGAAATGAACCGTTTACATACGCGTGAAGAATACATGACTTTGATTGATAAAATAAGAAGTATCATTCCTAACTGTTCGATTTCGCAAGATATGATTTCTGGTTTTCCAACGGAAACTGAGCAAGATCACCACGACACCTTGAGTTTGATGGAATATGTGAAATATAATTTTGGTTATATGTATTCGTATTCAGAACGCCCGGGAACATTGGCAGGAAGAAAAATGGAAGATGATGTGCCAGAAGAAACTAAAGCACGAAGATTACAAGAAATTGTCGATTTGCAACAAAAACATGCTTGGTTGCGCTCTGAGGAATTCATTGGACAAACTGTTGAAGTTTTGGTTGAAAAAGTGTCAAAAAAATCAACTGAGGAGTTTTCTGGAAGAAATTCACAGAGTATTACAGTGGTTTTCCCAAAAGAGAATTATAAAATTGGTGATTTTGTGAATGTGAAAATCTTGAGTTGTACTAGTGGAACTTTAAAGGGAGAAGCTGTTGGATTGAGTGAGATGAATTAAAAAGTACAACCACAGATTACGCAAATTTCCGCAAATTCATTCTTATAAAAATCGAATATGAGCGACACTAATGAATATTACTACAAGAAAAATGAAAACTATGAAATAGTAGGTCTTTGCATGGAATTGCATAGAATACTTGGCCCACGCTTGGTAGAAATTGTATATAAAGACGCTTTATAAATAGAATTGAAAAACAATAATATTCCTTACGAAAGAGAAAAAGAATATAATGTAGAATACAAAGGAATTATTCTACCGCATAAATTTCATGCTAATTTTGTCGTTTATGATGATATTGTACTTGAAGTAAAATCAGTAAAAGAGATTAGCAATGATCATCTTGCACAAATCCTAAATTATATGAAGTTAGCAGATACTCCCATTGGAATAATCGCAAACTTCCAAAACAAATCTTTAGTTCATAAAAGACTTATAAACAGTTAAAAACACAATTTACGAAAATTTGTGTAATTTGTGGTTAAGAAATAATAATGAGATTGCTTTGCTTTGTGCCTTGCAACTCCTCGCAATGACATATGGAAACAGTTCAAAACATAAAACAACGATTTGAGATTATTGGGAATGACCCAAAGCTTAATCGTGCGATAGAAAAAGCAATTCAAGTTGCTCCCACTGATATTACGGTACTAGTTGCGGGAGAAAGCGGTGTGGGTAAAGAGAATATGCCTAGAATTATCCATTCGCTTTCACATAGAAAGCATGGGAAATATATTGCTGTAAACTGCGGTGCAATTCCGGAAGGAACTATTGATAGTGAGCTTTTCGGACATGAGAAAGGTGCTTTTACAGGTGCAACAAATACTCGAGAAGGCTATTTTGAAGTGGCTGATGGAGGAACTATTTTCCTAGATGAAGTGGGCGAATTACCTCTTACTACACAAGTGCGTTTGCTTCGTGTTCTAGAAAATGGAGAATTTATCAAAGTGGGTTCATCACAGGTTCAAAAAACGAATGTGAGAATTGTAGCTGCTACAAATGTGAATTTATTTGATGCTATCGAAAAAGGCAAATTCCGAGAGGACTTGTATTACCGTTTAAGCACAGTTGATATTGTATTACCACCTTTGCGTGATCGAAAAGATGATATTCATTTGTTATTTAGAAAATTCGTAGCTGATTTTGCACATAAGTATAAAATGCCACCTTTGAAATTAGACGATAATGCAATTCCCGTATTACAGAAATTTAGATGGAGTGGAAACATTCGTCAATTGCGAAATGTGGCTGAACAAATATCTGTTTTAGAAACCAATAGAGACATATCTGCCGCGACTTTACAGTCGTATCTTCCAGAACAAGGCAGTAATCTACCATCTGTAATTAAGGATAAAAAGAGCGAAAGTGATTTTAGTACAGAAAGAGAAATTTTATACAAAGTACTTTTTGATATGAAAAGTGATTTGAATGATTTGAAAAAACTAACATTGGAACTGATTCAAAACGGAAGTTCTAAAGTACAAGAGGCAAATCAGAATTTGATTAAAAAAATATACGGATCTAAAGAAAATGATAGTGAAATTGATTTTGAAGAAGAACCAAGAGGCGCTTTGATTACCTCTCAAAACAATCAAGATTTATATCAAGAAAATGATGATAACTATCTTTTTGCAGAAACTATAGAGGAAGAAGAAACTTTAAGATTAGAGCAAAAAGAAATTGAAATGATCAAAAAATCATTAGAAAAAAACAAAGGAAAAAGAAAAGCCGCAGCAGATGAATTAGGGATTTCTGAACGAACATTATATCGAAAAATAAAGCAATTTGATTTATAAAATAATAAATTCAAAATCCCAAAATAAGGTTACTTTTGAAAAGTAAATTAAAGCCACCAGCCTTTTACTAAATTAATATGAAAAAAATACATTTCTTAGCACTCTTCATCGTTTTATTGGTAACAAATAGCTGTTCCGTTTATAACTTTACGGGAACCGGAAAAATTGACGCCAAAACATTTCAAGTTGGCTTTTTTCAAAATAATGCGGAACTAATCGAACCAGGAATTGATAGAAGATTTACATTAGAACTTCAAGATTTGATTCAGAACCAGACAAATCTGAATTTAGTTAAAAATGGTGCTGATTTATCGTACGAAGGAGAAATTGTAGATTATAGAATTAGTCCGATGACTGCTACTGCAGATCAAAGAGCTGCTCAAAATCGATTAACCATCAGAATAATTGTTCGTTTTACCAATAAGAAAACGGAAAAAGACGATTTTGAAAAATCATTCTCATTTTTCTATGATTACCCAGCTGAACAGCAATTGACAGGCGCTACATTAAACTCTGCCTTGAAAGATATTTTCGAAAGAATAACGCAAGATATATTCAATGAATCTTTAGCTAAATGGTAAATGAGCCACTTAGGTAGTTGACAATTTTTACTATTCCGTTAACTACACTAACATTACTGAACACTAAAATCTGATTACTGAGCACCAAGCACTACAAACTGATTACTCAAAAATATGAATGTTACTGATTATACTTATTTAATTAACAAACCGGATCTAATTCACGAAAAGCAAACAGAAGCTTTAGCGAAAGTATTAGAAGAATTTCCGTATTTTCAAAGTGCGCGTGCAATTCAGTTAAAAGGATTATACAATCAGAACAGTTATAAATACAATGCAGCTTTAAAAACTACAGCAGCATATACAACGGATAGATCAGTTTTATTTGATTTTATTACTTCAGATACTTTTATCTCAATTGATAAAAATTTATACGAAAGAAAAGCACTTGAGATTCTTGATATTTACGTCCATGGTAGCGAAATCCTAGTTCCTGAGGAAAAGCAAGCGATTAAAATAAACAAATTGGAGCAATCGATACTAACTTCAATAAAAGAAGCTTCACCTGTACAAATTAAAGAACCTGCAGATATAAAAATTGAAGAAACTTCAAAAACAGTTGAAGAAAAACTGGAGATAGGTCAACCTTTAGATTTTTCTAAAAAAGAACAACATTCCTTTCAA
The DNA here is from genome assembly GCF_020911945.1 of Flavobacterium galactosidilyticum. Taxonomy (NCBI): domain Bacteria; kingdom Pseudomonadati; phylum Bacteroidota; class Flavobacteriia; order Flavobacteriales; family Flavobacteriaceae; genus Flavobacterium; species Flavobacterium galactosidilyticum. The sequence continues at coordinate 1,550,070 of NZ_CP087135.1, read as the reverse complement.
GAATGGCTTCAGCTTTCAAGAACTCAACCTATAAAAAGAGAAAACGAGTTAGATAACAACCAAACTGCACCTATTATTGATCCCGACAAACAAAAAAAGTTAGCGTTAATCGATAAGTTCATAGAAAACAGTCCGAAAATTCCACCAGTCAAGCACGGAGTACCCTCTACAGTTAGCTTTGACCTAAATGCTTCTGACAATTCTTACCTGATGACAGAGACTTTAGCAAGGGTTTATTTGGAACAAAAAAAATATCAAAAAGCGATTCAAGCTTATGAAATATTAATTTTGAAATATCCAGAAAAAAGTAGTTTCTTTGCAGACCGCATAACGGATATAAAGATTTTACAACATAACAATAATTAAACAATGAGCACATTTTCAATTTTTTTAGTTTTAATAACTATAGTTTGTTTTCTATTAATCGTGGTTATAATGGTTCAAAACCCTAAAGGTGGCGGATTATCTTCTACACTAGGCGGTTCTCAGATGATGGGAGGAGTACAAAAAACAACTGACTTTTTAGATAAAAGTACTTGGACATTAGCAACTATACTGATTGCACTTATCCTTCTTTCAAGCTTAAGTTTTACTGGTTCATTGAGTGATACTGATTCAAAAATCATCAACAATGCCCCTACAACTGCTCCAGTAGCACCTGTACAAAATACACCTGCTGTACCAACTCCAGCAAAATAAATTATATATACTATTTTAAAAATGCCAGCTTGTCAAAGCTGGCATTTTTTTTAAGCAAATGTGTCAGTTTTAGTAGGCTGGCACAATTTCTGAAATCCAATAAGCATTCATTAAAACTATAAAATAAATATAAAATCATGGCTTTAAACATCAAACCACTTTCAGACAGAGTTCTTATCGAGCCCGTTGCGGCTGAAACAAAAACTGCGTCAGGGATTTTTATTCCAGATACAGCAAAAGAAAAACCACAAAAAGGAACTGTTGTTGCCGTTGGAAATGGTACAAAAGATCATACAATGACAGTAAAAATTGGAGATTCTGTACTTTACGGAAAATATGCTGGAACTGAATTGAAACTAGAAGGAAAAGATTATTTAATTATGCGTGAGGATGATATTCTTGCGATAATATAATTAGTATTAAGTCGAAAGAATTAAGTATTAAGACAACTAAAATTTAATAAAACAAGAAATGGCAAAAGATATAAAATTTGATATTGAAGCACGTGACGGATTAAAACGTGGTGTTGACGCATTAGCAAATGCAGTAAAAGTAACTCTTGGACCAAAAGGTCGTAATGTAATTATTGGAAAATCTTTTGGTGGACCAAATGTTACTAAAGATGGTGTTACTGTTGCAAAAGAAATTGAATTGAAAGATCCATTAGAAAATATGGGTGCTCAAATGGTTAAAGAAGTGGCGAGCAAAACCAATGATTTAGCCGGAGACGGAACAACAACTGCTACAGTATTAGCTCAAGCTATCGTAAAAGAAGGCTTGAAAAACGTTGCAGCTGGTGCAAACCCTATGGACTTGAAACGCGGTATTGACAAAGCGGTTGAGGCTATTGTTGCTGACCTAGCTAAGCAAGCTAAAGTAGTAGGAAGCGACTCTGAAAAAATCAAGCAAATTGCTTCTATTTCTGCTAATAATGACGAAGTAATTGGTGAGTTAATCGCTACTGCTTTCGCAAAAGTTGGAAAAGAAGGTGTGATCACTGTTGAAGAGGCAAAAGGAACTGATACTTATGTAGATGTTGTGGAAGGAATGCAATTTGACAGAGGATATCTTTCTCCATATTTTGTTACCAATTCAGAAAAAATGGAAGTAGAATTGGAAAGTCCTTACATCCTTTTGTATGACAAAAAAGTATCTTCTTTAAAAGAATTATTACCAGTTTTGGAACCAGTTGCACAATCTGGAAAGCCATTATTAATTATTGCTGAAGATGTTGATGGCGAAGCACTTTCTACATTAGTGGTAAATAAATTACGTGGTGCCTTGAAAATCGCTGCTGTAAAAGCACCTGGTTTTGGAGACAGAAGAAAAGCGATGCTTGAAGATATTGCTATCTTAACTGGTGGAACTGTAATTTCTGAAGAAAGAGGTTATACCCTTGAAAACACCACTTTAGAAATGTTAGGAACTGCTAAGAAAGTAACTATCGATAAAGACAACACTACAATTGTAAGTGGTGCTGGTGAAGCTGACATGATCAAAAATCGTGTGAACCAAATTAAAGGTCAAATGGAAGCTACTACTTCTGATTATGACAAAGAAAAACTGCAAGAACGTTTGGCTAAATTAGCTGGTGGTGTTGCTGTTCTTTACGTAGGAGCTGCTTCTGAAGTAGAAATGAAAGAGAAAAAAGATAGAGTTGATGATGCACTTCACGCAACTCGTGCAGCGGTTGAAGAAGGAATTGTTGCTGGTGGAGGTGTTGCACTTTTAAGAGCTAAAAATGCGCTTTCTACTATCACACCTGACAATGCTGATGAAGCTACAGGAATCCAAATCGTATCTCGTGCTGTAGAATCTCCATTAAGAACTATCGTTGAAAATGCAGGTCTTGAAGGTTCAGTCGTGGTTGCTAAAGTAGCTGAAGGAACAGGTGATTTTGGATACAATGCAAAAACAGATGAGTACGTTGATATGTTGAAAGCAGGAATTATTGATCCTAAAAAAGTGACTCGTGTAGCTTTAGAAAACGCTGCTTCGGTTGCGGGAATGATATTGACTACTGAATGCGCTTTGATCGACATCAAAGAAGATAATGGTGGCGGAAACCCAATGGGTGGTGGTATGCCAGGAATGATGTAACAATCTATCCAAAATTATATATTAAATCCGTTTACGTTAAGTAAACGGATTTTTTTGCTTTAAACAACAATATTAGAGAAATTATAATCCAACTAGAGCATCAAAATAACAAAGAATAAAAATTTATACTCTTGATAGAACAAAAAAAAGTCCGAAGATTCAATCTTCGGACTTTTCTATTTAAACTATACTTTATCAGCAGGTCTCTTTTTTAGCAATTTTACCAACACCGGAAATGTAGAAATCAATACGATAATGATAATGATATATTCAATATGGTGTTTTAAATCAATCCCTTGCTTTAAGAAAATACCATATAGATAATGACCCGCAAAAATTAAAATAAAAGACCATAAGAAAGAACTTAATATATTAAAGAACATAAACTTCTTTTTATCCATTGATACAATTCCTGCTATTATAGGTGCAAATGTTCTAAAAATTGGTAAAAAACGGGCAAAAATAATAGCTTTGCCTCCATATTTTTCGAAGAAATCTTTTGATTGAAGTAAATATTTTTTCTTAAACCAAAAAGTATCTTCTTTTTTAAATAAGTAATAACCGCTTTTGGCTCCAAACCAATATCCAACCATATTCCCTAAAATTCCCATAAGAGCAACTAATAGTGAAAGTAACAAAACATTCATAAAATCACTAGGGATATAAATAACATTAGCCATCAACTCACCACTATAAATTCCTGCTAAAAAAAGCAAGCTATCACCTGGAAGAAAAAAACCTGCAAAAAGACCAGTTTCTGCAAATACTATAAATAAAACGATATATAAGCCAATTTGAACTCCCCCAATACTCATTGAAATATAAAACTCTGGGTTGATTAACTGAGTCCAGTCAAAATTATTCATAAATGTATTTTTTTGTTAAGGTGTATAAGTTCGTGAAAGTAATAATAATTTAGTTCAACGACAATTTAATGAGGCAATTTAAAGTTTTATTAACTAAATAATTTAAAGAAAAAATCCAAGGCTGGAAACCTTGGATTCGATAACTAATTTCTCTCATACAAACAACAATGATGTAGATTTTCATAATCTTCATTTGTCGCCTTCACTTCATCTGTATCATGTCCCACTTTTGCAATTGCTTTTTTCACACCTAATGCGGTTGTTTTTTCTTCGTTAATTATTAAACTTAGCTGATGCGTTTCAATATTCCAAGATGCTGATTTTACTCCAGGAACTGCATAAGCCGCTTTTTGAATTCGTTTTTGACATTGCTCACAATTGCCATTCACCTCAGTAACATATTTAGCATTTTTATTCTTTTTTTCTTGTGCTTGAGTTGTAAACCCGACTAAAACAAGTAAAAAAATTGTAATTAAATTTTTCATTTTTTTATTTTTAATTGTTATTGAAATTGACTTTTTTAACTGCCTTTGCAATTGACTATTTAATTTTAAAACGCAGTCCAGCATAATACATTTGACCAAAAACTGGAGCATATACGATCGTAGCATCAAAAGTGGAGCCAAAAGGATTATCACTACCAAGAATTGATTTTTCCTGCCTGTAGTTTCCTATGTTTTCTCCACCAATATACATTTCGAAAGTTGAAGAAAATGTTCTAGTGATTTGAGCATTCATCAACGAATAGGATGGTGAAAATTCAGGTAATCTATCATTCACAGGATTTGACATCGTATTTGGCAATTGCTGTTGACCAATCCAATTAAATGTATAATCAAATTTCCATTGTTTTCCTTTTTCTCCAATGTGGGTTTCATATTCTAAATTACCAAAAAATCTATGTTTTGCTTGCAACGGGTTTTGATACGTTCCCGAAAGATAATCAGTTGTTACATCGTAAAATTTATAGGCAGAACGCAAATTAAGGTGTTTTGCTAATTCATAATTAAATTCGAATTGCATCGTATTTGCAATAGATTTCCCTTTTAAATTATAAAACAAAACTTGCTGTGGACTTTGCATCAAATCAACTACCGCTTGGTTTTGGAAATCAGTTCTGTACACATCAAAACCAACATCGGCATTTTTACCAAAAAGCGAGAACTTTTGTGCAAAGCTAACTCCATAATTCCATGCAATTTCCGGATTTAATCCATAAACTTTACCGTTAGTATCTAAAATTTCGAATGCTCTAGCACTAGCAAATAACGGTTGATTTTCAGCAAAAATATTAGCAGAACGTTTTCCCCTTCCTGCTGAAAAACGTAAAACTGCTTTTTCCCATGGATTGTAACGTGCATGAAGTCTAGGCGTAACAAATGTTCCTAAACGGTTGTGATTATCTATTCGACCACCCAGGATTAAACTGAAATCATCATCATTGTCATAGGTGTATTCGAAAAAAGCTCCAACAGAGTTATCAATTCTACTGTAGTCGTTTACGTTTACAAATTCTTGGTATTTGTCATACGTAAAGTTCAAACCCGTAGCAAACTTATTCATCGTATTGCTAATTATGGAGTTGAAAATTAAGTTCGAATAATAACTACTTTGTTTGATATTGTATTGGTTTAAACCAAAATAAGAATGCTGATTATGAATATTAAAAGCATTTTGGAATCCTAAACTCTGATACGGCATATCTTTAAAAACATAACCCACTTTTGTTGAAAGATCTAGCCTTTCCGTATTAATCTCAGAACCCCAATAATTGGTAGTGCCTCGATCTGTATTTTTATCAAAATCTAATTCTCCAGTTTGCTTTTTATCATTCATATACCTGAAATTAATAAAACTTACAAGACCTTTTTCTTCATTATAATATTGGTATCTATTGAGAACATTAATTTGTTTTGCCAATGGATTATCTAGAAATCCATCACTATTCATATCAGTTTTAGAAACCCGAGTATTGCCATGCAAAAACAAGCTGCTGCTCCATTTATCTGATAATTTAGTATTGAAATGCGTATTCAACTCAAATCGAGAATCAGTAGAACCGTACGCATTCAAGAAAAACGGAATATCACTAATCGGTTTTATTAACTCAGTATTTATTTGTCCCGAAATACTTTCGTAACCATTCACTACACTTCCTGCACCTTTGGTTATCTGGATACTTTCAACCCAGGTTCCTGGTGTAAATGACAAACCATAGGCTTGCGAAGCGCCTCTAACAGAAGGAACATTTTCTTCAGTAATCATCAAATAAGGACTTGTTAATCCCAACATTTTGATTTGTTTTGTTCCTGTCAATGCATCTGTAAAATTGACATCAATCGATGGATTTGTTTCGAAACTTTCGGCGAGATTACAACAAGCTGCTTTCAGCAATTCTTTACTCGTTATAATTGTAGTATTTCCGGTTACGGTGTATGACTTTTGAATTCCTTTTCGCTTTTTTGTGATTTTTATTTCTTTCAAATTTTCTTGAGCGAAAACAGGAAATGATACAAAAATCGCAATAAAGAGCATTGCTATTTTATTCATTATAAAGTTATTTAATGTTTATGAAAAGTAGATTGAGATCACAAGAAGTGATCCGACTTTTAAAACATTAAAATCAGGCGTAAAAAATATATTGACTATACAACTTAAAGAGTGGAGGCGCATTAGCAGCACAAAAATAAGATGTGGCTTGAGCGCTTTTTAAATTTGCTTCCGAAGAAAAAACAAAGGTTTGCGATTCCTTTATAATGAAGTAAAAAGGAGAATCGATCGAGAATACTTTAAGTACCGTGTTGTCTGATTTTTTTTGAAAATTAACGACTTTGTCTTTACAACAACTTTCTTCTTTTTCAACTTTTTTCGAGCAACAGGATTTTTCAGCTTTCTGATAAGCAATTGGTTTCACAGAAACCGATGCGATTTCTCCTCCACAATAATGCACATTAAAAGCTAATCCCACATTGGAAACCAACAGTAGAAAAGCTAAAAATAGACCAGTGCATTTTTTAATATTCATGTTGCAAAATTAGTAAATAAACCGATTCGGAAAACTAAAAGATTGTTAAAATCACAATTCAAAATTCTTGCCCAATTAGTGGTGTTTCAAAATCAAAAACACAGTTATTGCTGATTGTCAAATAGTCATTAAACAAAGGTAGGTTTTCAGGAAAACGAGCTGTATGTTACAAATCTATTTTAAAATTTTCATCATTGAAAAGACAATACACATTCAAACACAACCATAGTTAAACAACTTTTGATTTATCGAAGAAGCAAAAAAAACTCTATCAGGCTTTATAGCCGAAAGAGTTTTTTTGTTTGTAATTATCCATCTATCTAATACGCTAAAGCTTTTCCAAAAGTTATTTTCAGAAACCTCACTTTATCACCAGTTTTTTTACATCCCTATTATTACTATCTATAATAGCAACTAAATAAACACCTTTGGCGTAGCCACTAGTATTCACAGCTGTATTAACAGATTCTACTTTTTGAGAATAAATTTTTTTCCCCAGTATGTCAGTAATTATTATTTGTGTCGCTGGTGAGAAAACTGCTAATTCAATATTTAGCAAATCACTCGTTGGATTTGGGAATAAAGTTATGGTCGCATTTGCTTTTTCAAATCGTTCTGTAGCCAAAAGAATAGAATTCGTATAATCATACTTAGTTCTACTCGTATTTTCATAAGTACTTGTTGCATTATCATAAGTAAAATAATTATACCCTAAAGGCTTATTTACATGCGGAAAGTCTTCAAAAAGATAATCAATTCCTGTTTTATCTTTAAAAGGATTAGCAAAGCTAGACATAAGACTCGATGAGTCATAGCTATACTCTTTTTTGTAATTATTAGCTACATTATTATAAGTAAAAACATTAGTTTCGCTAATTCTGTTGCCGGTTGCATCCAAAACATAGTCTGTTCCATCATTTTCTTTAAAAATATCATTAAAAACATCCCACTCAGCAGTTCTGTTCGTTACAATTTTATTGTTTGCATCATAAGTAAGTAGTGTCTTGGTTGAATTAACCCACTGTGAACTAACCCATTTTTCCTCTAATAAAGCACTTATTTTAGTACTACCATTATAAGTTAAAGTTCCACGAAAATCGATTACCCATTGTAAACCATCCCATTTATAGGATAAGGAGCTTTCAATCAAATTACTAGCATTATAGCTGAAAACATCTTTCCATTTGTACACCCAACTTAAACTTGAATCATCCCATTCTTCGCCTATTGACTCTGCATATTTCCCACCTACATAAGTTGCAGTTTCTCTATATGAATTTTCAAGTTTATTAGTGGCCGAAATCCAATTCTGATCTATTGTTTGTATCACCCTATTGTTACCATCATAGGCATAAGATGTTGTATAAGAAATTTTCCACAATCCAGTTAGAAAGTCATAATTATAATATGTTTCCTTAGTTAGATTGTTATTACTATCGTATTCGTAATTGTTTCCAGCATAAATTTGCCAAGAAGTGCCGTCATAATACTCGTCAATAGACGATAATAATTTGTTTTGTGCTTGCAATGCAATCGCCCAAAAAACGATAAACATGAGTAATGTAATTTTTTTCATAGTCTATTTTCTTTAAAAATTAAAAAAACAAAGTACTTTGTCGCACTATAAAATTACATTAAAATACTTTATATCAGCACTTTATGTGTATTTTTCTTTCAGAATTCATATAAAATAAATTAAATCTTTATTTTTTTTCGTTCGAATCTCAGGTTTAACCAAATAATTAAACCTCAGAGAAATAGAATCTACTGCACGATGAAAATTAAAAAAAGATATCTTAAAAGATCAGGGGTAAGCAAAATTCAAAGCGATGCTCATGGAAAAAATTCGGAAAGAAATACAATATGATTCAACTATAATTATAGAAAATTCTGCCAGATTAGGTAAAACAAGCGATGAAAACGAGTTAAAACTATTTTAATTAAAGAAATCACAATTCAAATTCTTGTCCTATCAATGGAATTTTACAAGCTAAACCATATTTTTCTTGGATTTTTATACGCAATTCATCCGCAGGTTGGTTTTCACCATGAACCAAAAACACTTTTATTGGTTTATTTTCTAATTCAGAAAGCCAGTTCAGTAAGTCTTTTTGATCTCCGTGCGCTGACAATCCTTGAATTTCTAGAATTTTTGCTTTTACAGGATAATACTGACCATAAATTTTAATATCCTTTGATCCTTCTAATAATTTTCTGCCACGTGTTCCTTCTGCTTGATAGCCAACCATGATTATAGTTGTCTCTGGAATTACAATATAGTGTTGTAAATAACTGAGTACTCTACCGCCCGTGATCATTCCGCTGGCAGCAACAACCACCTTAGGTCGGGGATCTAAAATAATCTCGTTCGTTTCCTGATAATCAGAAACCAGTATAAACATTTCACTCACTTTATTGCATTCGTCAGGAGATAATTTGTGCCATTTCGGATTATCTCTAAAAATATTCAAAGCACTAATTCCCATTGGTGAATCAATGATATAGGGAACATCAGGGATTTTTCTCTCTTGCTTTAGCTGCCATAACAAATACATAATCACTTGCGCTCGCTCAACCGCAAAACTGGGAATAATGACTGTACCACCCACGTTGATTGTATTATTAATATACATTTCTAACTCCGCTTTGGTATCAGAATGTGGATGAAGTCGGTTTCCATAAGTGCTTTCGAGAAAAACATAATCCGCTTTTTTAGGTTTAATTGGCGAAAACATTAATAAATCATCATCGCGACCAATATCTCCTGAGAAAACTAAAGTCTTATTTTCAAGCGTTACCGCAATGGTACAAGCTCCTAGAATATGTCCTGCATTTGTAAAAACTGCTTCAATTTCAGCATCTAAAGGAATAGGCTCATTGATTTTGATCACCCTAAAAAGAGGAAAGACTTTTTCTGCTTGTTCCACCGTGTAAAGAGGCTCAGCAGTTTCATGTTTAGAATATTTTCCATCATTCGCTTTATTAGCTTCCTCTTCTTGGATCTTAGCACTATCCAATAGAATGAGTTTCGTAATAGCTACCGTGGGACTAGTACAATAAATTTTACCCTTGAAACCTTGATTAACTAACCTTGGTAACCATCCACAGTGGTCTAAGTGACCATGAGTCAATAGAACAAAATCTATAGTTGAAGGCAAAACAGGCAATGGCCCCCAATTCAGTTCACGTAAAGGCTTGATCCCTTGAAACAAACCACAATCAATTAAAATCCGAATTCCTTTGCTTTCAATTAATGTTTTAGAACCTGTAACAGTTCCAGCACCTCCTATAAATGTGACTTTCATTTTGTTCGATTTAAATTAAACTATTGCAACATTTCTCTTTTTAAATATTTCTACACAACTCTGATGTTTCTCGCAAAACTTTTTTGATACGAATTGGACTCAAACCAATTTTCTCTAATAACTCCGAACTATAAGCTAGTTCCCGCACTACAATAATATCTAAATTCAATAATCTATCTTTTTCGGCAAGTGTTAAAGTGGTCAAACATGTGATGGGATACAATCCGTTAGTGTCATTTTTTGTTTTTAAATTATCGTTGTGAGGATAATCCCAACTCAAGAGGTTTAGCCCTGTACATTTAGCAAAATCAATCGCATCTGTAGTAAACCGATTATTAGTAACTATCCAACATTTAGAAACCATATCTTTTTCAGTAAAGATGGGATGCTTCCTTTCTTTTAAATCATTAAATCGAGACAAGATATACATAGGAACTTTCACATCAGAAACGGCCTCTCTACCCATGTGGAATTTACATTCGACCATTGCAACAACGTCATTTTTTTTGATTACGACATCAACTTCATGAGAAATGCACTTCCCGAATAAAGTTAAATTTGTCAATGTTTTATGCCCCTCAGATGCAAAAAGGCGTTCTATATATTTTTCGAAGAAAAAACCCGCAGGTCCCAATAAACGAATCGCTTCTCTAAGATTATAGCGTGCTGCATGAGAATTAGCTTTTTTTTTCAATAAAGCAAAAGCCATTTTGTAGATTTTCTTAGTAGAAATTCCCTCGTAGATTGAGTTTTGAATCCTTTTCATAATGTCATCAATAACACTCGCGCTAGCCCCAGATTTCATCAGTGAGCTTCTAAGCTTATCAGGACTAAACTCAACAATATCGCCAGAATGCTTAACTATTTTCATATATATTTGATAATAAATAAATTACACAAATAAAGATACGAAAAAATAGTAGCTAATTGCTGAGTTTTTGATAATAAAATCCTGCAATAAATAAGAGGAGAAAAATGGGTTGAATGAGAAACCTTCGAACATAAAAAAGAATCCAATTGTAATTTTCAGTGGTAAAAAGCACGATATAGAAAAAAGCAATTGTGGAAATCAAGAAGAAAAAACAATATAGTACCAAAGCAAATTTCACCATAGTCACTTCTTTAAAAATAATATAAATAACTCCTAATGACAAAGCAGTATTTAGTGCATATCGAAAAAGCAAACCTAAGAAAAGCAGAAAGGAGTCCACCTTTGGTAAAGATAAATTGGTAAAGTCTTGCTTGAAAAAAGCTAAAAAAGGATCATAAAATAATTCATTTTCAAAAGCACGAATCAAAGCTAATAGTACTACCAAAATAATTAGTTGTACTATTCGGAGTTTATTATTTAGTGTTTTTTGAAGCATACTTTGAAAATTTACGGACCCAGATTAACCACAAAATAAAAGCAACACCATAAATAGATAATGGAAAAATAACACCATGCAATAACGACTCTTGTTTGGGAAAATAGAAAATAAGAGCACTTAAAGCAGCAATCCTGAGAACATTTAACAAATAAATAAGCAGGCTTCCGCCAAAAATAAAAAGTAGTGTTGCTATTAATTTTCCTGAAAAAGCAACTACAAAAGAAACAAATAATATAATCACACTTACAGCATTACAACCTTCAACTAGTCGGGCTACATATTTCTGGTGGTAAACGAGTCTTAAATAAGGTTCTGGTGCAACTTCCTGAACGGAAGCATCATTAGTAAACAATAGCAAAACCTGCTCCGTATTTCTACCAACTATTTTTGTGATTGAATCTAATTTATTTTCCTCAAAATTACTAAGGTAGTTTCGATACAAGAAAGTCAAAATGATATATGTCAAAAAAAAGCTAGCTAGAAAAACTAGAAAGGGCTTGTAGATGATAAAATATTTTTTCAAGGTCAGTCTTTTTTCTAAAGAAATATATGTAATTTTCGAAACTTCTTTTAAATACTTTTACAAAATAAAAACAAAACGATGACATTTCAAGAATTACAACCAAAAGTAACCGAAATAACTTTAAACACAGACCTTTCACGCGATGAAAAGCTATTAACTATTTGTCAATTGCTTAGCGATTCTATCTCCTATTACAACTGGGTTGGATTTTATTTTGCTAATCAAGACACCAAAACTTTGCATTTAGGCCCTTATGTAGGAGCAGAAACAGATCATACCGTAATCCCTTTTGGCAAAGGAATTTGTGGGCAAGTGGCAGTTTCTAACAATAATTTTGTAGTTCCTGACGTAGCCGCACAAGATAATTATATCGCATGTAGTTTTACGGTAAAGTCTGAAATTGTAGTCCCTTTATTTGTAAATGGAGAAAACATAGGTCAAATTGATATAGACAGTCACGTAATCGATCCTTTTACAGAGAAAGACGAACGCTTTTTAGAATTTGTAAATCAAGAAATTGCAAAGTTGTTTTAAATTCCAAAAGGTAATTTATTTTTAAGCGGATATGAAAAACAAACTCTACAGATTTATACTATTATTTATTACTAGCTTAGTATTTTCACAATCACCTAAAAATATAAGTGGAAAAATTTTTCTCGATTCATCTGGGAATGAAACTTCAGAGGGGAACCACACATCTTATAGAATTATTAGAAACTACTCTTCTGACAGCGATCACTACGAAATTAATGATTATTACAAATCGGGAAGTATACAAATGAAGGGACTCTCTTCTAGCAAATATAAACTTCAAAAAAACGGTACATTTATTTTTTATCACGAAAACGGACTTAGAAAATCAATTTCAAATTACAAAAGTAATAGACAAATTGGTAAAGAATTTCGTTTTTTTGAAGATGGCACTATTGAATCTGAAATTGAATTTATTGAAAACGTTATAGGATTTGAAGAGAGGTATAAGATAGTCCAGTTTTGGAATAAAGAGCGCCAACATAAAGTAATTGATGGGAATGGGGAATATGAAACATATGACATAACAGGAATCCCTGTAATAGGAGAAGTTAAAAACGGACTCAAAGACGGACAATGGACAGGCTCACCTGAATACACTGGATTAAAATTTACTGATTTATACAAAAATGGTAAATTTATTTCAGGAAAAATCATTGACTCAACTGGAAGAAAGTTATCCTATAAAAGGTTAATCGAAGAAGGGAAACCCAAAAAAGGATTTCAAGATTTTCAGATTCATATTTCAAAAGCTTTAATGAAATCTCAAGTAGTCAAAAAAACTAAGCTTTCAGGCAAGATTTACTTTTTATTTACCGTTGAAAAAGATGGAAATTTAACTAATTTAAAAGTTTTCAAAGGACTTGATGAAACATTAGACAAAGAAGTTCTAAATACATTAAAAAACTGCGGCATCTGGATTCCTGCAAAAATTAGAGGTATAGAGACAGCAAAGGAACACAGCTTACCAATTATAATAACAGCAATTAATAGAACCTTTTAAATATTTAAGTTTTATTCCTATTACAAACAACATCCTTCTAGTTTATTTTATTTGTCAAATTACAATACCATTTATGAAAAACAAGTTACGCATAATTACATTAATACTAATCACAAGCTTAACCTACGCGCAATCAACTAAAAATTTCAGCCTAAAAATTTTTCTAGATTCATTAAAAAATGAAACTGCAGAGGGAAACCATAAATACTATCGAATTATTAAAGATTATAACTCTAACAAAGAGCGTTATGATTTCTCAGAATATTATAGTTCTGGTAAAATAGCATTACGGGGAGCAACAAAGGATAAGGACAGGATCATTTTAGATGGAAACGCTATATCTTACTACGAAAATGGCAATAAAAAAGTTGCCTCAAACTACACTGCCACTTATTTGAATGGACAACAATTCAAATGGTACGAAAATGGAAAAATGCAGTTTGTAAAAGAATTTACTTTTGATCCAATTAAAAAAGAAAGCACTGAGAAAGTCATACAGTATTGGGATGAGAATAATAATCAAAACATCATTGATGGTAATGGAACTTACGATAATCAAAGTGAATTAACTAGAATTGATAAAAACGAGATATTTTTTTTTGGTGAAAAGGGCGAAATAAAAAATGGCGTTAGAGAAGGTATTTGGACAGGTAAATCATTAAAATTAAAAATCACATTTACAGAAAGCTACGAAAATGGTAAATTGATTAGCGGAACAAGCACCGACGAAAACAATATAAGCTACAACTATACCGAAGTTATGCAAAAACCGATGGCTAAAAATGGAATTAACAGTTTCTATAAGTATATCGGCCAAAATTACAACACTCCAAAAGTACAAGGCCTTCAAGGCCAAATCTATTTGACTTTTGTCGTTGACAAAGAAGGAAAATTAATTGAGCCAAAAGTCATCAGAGATATAGGTTATGGAACAGGAACAGAAGCAATCCGCATTATAAATGCTGCTAAAAATTGGTTACCGGGAAAAATTAGAGGAATTCCCATCAGAACCATATATTCTCTACCCATAACAATTCGTACTACCAACCCACCACGATAGAACGAAATACCCATTCAAAATAATCTGAATTTATAACTAATAACTAATAATTATTATCTACATTTGCACCCGTCTTACAATAGATGTATGACATACATAAAAATCATTAAACAAATATTGGAATGTATTTAACTAAAGAGATTAAAGAAGAGATCTTCGCACAACACGGAGAAAAAACAAACACTGGAAAAGCTGAAGCGCAAATTGCTTTATTCACTTACAGAATCACTCACTTGACTGAGCACTTGAAAAAAAATCGTCACGATTATAATACAGAGCGTTCGTTAGTATTGTTAGTAGGTAAAAGAAGATCTTTGTTAGATTACTTGAAAAAGACTGAAATCAACAGATATCGTGAAATTATCAAAGTATTGAATATCAGAAAATAATCAATATAAAAAGAGGTGCGTAAGTGCCTCTTTTTTATTTTACAATTTAGAGTCTCAAAATTCTATTTTTGTCCTGACACAAAAGGGATTAGAATCAAGACTTCTCCATAAAGTCACATTATCACTTGGTAATTGACAAATAAAAAAAGTTCGGTTTTTCATTGGGTTTTAGGCATTAACTACGCAAAACAACAACTACAACACAACTAGAACCCATGTTTAACTAATAAATTAAATTTATGATTCCACAATTATTTGTAGAAAGTATCGATTTAGGTGATGGCAGAAACATCACAATCGAGACAGGTCGTCTAGCTAAACAAGCGGATGGATCTGTAGTAGTAAGAATAGGAAAAACTGTTATTTTAGGTACAGTTGTTTCTTCAAGAAAAGCAAGTCCAGGAATCGATTTTTTACCGTTAACGGTAGATTATCGTGAAAAATTTGCTGCAGCAGGACGTTTCCCAGGTGGTTTCTTCAAAAGAGAAGCAAGACCAAGTGATAGCGAAGTATTAACAATGCGTTTAGTTGACCGTGTATTGCGTCCGCTTTTCCCAGATGATTATCATGCAGAAGTGCAAGTTATGATTCAGTTAATGTCTTATGACGAAGATGTAATGCCAGACGCTCTAGCAGGTTTAGCAGCATCAGCAGCTTTGGCTTTATCTGACATTCCTTTTGAAACATTGATCTCTGAAGCAAGAGTTGGTCGTATCGACGGAAAATTCATCATCAACCCAAGCCGCGCTCAATTAGCATTATCAGATATTGATATGATGATTGGAGCTTCTATGGATTCTATCGCAATGGTAGAAGGAGAGATGAAAGAAATTTCAGAAGCTGAAATGTTAGAAGCAATTAAATTCGCTCACGAACACATCAAAAATCAAATTTCTGCTCAATTGCGTTTGCAAGCTGCTTTTGGAAAAAAAGAAGTTCGTACGTACGAAGGAGAAAAAGAAGACGAAGCTATTTACGCTAAAGTAAAAGATGCATCTTACGATAAAATTTATGCTATTGCAAGCAAAGGCTCTTCTAAACAGGAGCGTACAGCTGCATTTGATGAAGTTAAAGAAGAAGTTAAAGCATTATTCACTGAAGAAGAATTAGCAGCAGACGGAGACTTAGTTTCTAAATATTTCAAAAAAACAAACAAAGAAGCAGTTCGTAACGTAACCCTAGATTTAGGAACACGTTTAGACGGAAGAAAAACTACAGAAATCAGACCAATCTGGTGTGAAGTAGATTACTTGCCATCTGTACACGGATCTGCATTGTTTACTCGTGGAGAAACTCAAGCATTAGCAACAGCCACTTTAGGAACATCTAGAGAAGCAAACCAAATTGATTCTCCATCAGAACAAGGTGAAGAAAAATTCTACTTACATTACAACTTCCCTCCTTTCTCAACTGGTGAAGCACGTCCTTTAAGAGGAACTTCAAGAAGAGAAGTAGGTCACGGAAATTTAGCTCAAAGAGCGTTGAAAAACATGATTCCTGCTGATTGTCCTTACACAATTCGTGTAGTATCTGAAGTATTAGAATCTAACGGTTCATCTTCTATGGCAACAGTTTGTGCTGGAACATTATCATTAATGGATGCTGGTATCCAAATGATTCGTCCTGTATCTGGAATTGCAATGGGATTGATTACTGACGGAGAGCGTTTTGCTGTATTGTCTGATATTCTTGGTGATGAAGATCACTTAGGAGATATGGACTTTAAAGTAACTGGAACTTCTGTAGGAATCACTGCTTGTCAAATGGACATCAAGATTGACGGATTGAAATACGAGATTATGGAAGCTGCATTAGCGCAAGCTCGTGATGGTCGTTTGCATATCCTTGGCAAATTAATCGAAACTTTAGCAGCGCCAAAAGCAGATGTTAAAGCGTATGCTCCAAAAATTATTACAAGAAGAATTCCTAATGCGTTTATTGGTGCATTAATTGGACCTGGTGGAAAAGTGATTCAAGAATTACAAAAAGCTACTGGAACTACAATAGTTATCAATGAAGACCCAACTACTGAAGAAGGAGTTATTGAAATTTTAGGAACTGATCCTGCTGGAATTGAAGCAGTATTGGCTAAAATTAAGTCAATCACTTTCAAACCTCAAATGAATGAGTCTTACGAAGTGAAAGTAATCAAAATGCTAGATTTTGGTGCAGTTGTAGAATATACTTCAGCTCCAGGAAATGAAGTTTTGTTACACGTATCTGAACTAGCTTGGGAACGTACAGAAAATGTTGCTGATGTTGTAAACATGGGCGATGTTTTCCAAGTGAAATACTTAGGTATGGATCCGAAAACTAGAAAAGAAAAAGTGTCAAGAAAAGCACTTTTACCAAGACCTCCTCGTGAGGAGAAAAAAGAGTAATCAGATCTTAGTTTACTAAAGGTTTATTTATAGAAAACCCCAATTCATTTAGTTGAATTGGGGTTTTTGTTTTTAACATAAAAATAATATATTTAAATTCTAAACTAAAAAAGCATGTTTTCTAAAGAATTCAAAAAAGCAATACAAGAGTTGCCAAGTAACGAGAAAGACAAATTAATCTTTAGACTTTAAAAAAGAGATCTAGATTTAGCTAACCGCTTGCATTTTGAACTTGTAGATACAGAAACTGTTGAAGAGAAGAGAATCGCTTTTGAAACAGAAATACTAAAGAAAATCAACTATTTTTCAGAACGGTTTTACTCTGTTGGCTATTTACTTCAAGACACACGGTTTTTAAGCGGCGAAATCACGAATCATGTAAAAATCACCAAAGATAAATTTGGGGAAATAAGTTTAAACATGAAAATGCTAATCCATCTTTTACGTATTAATAATGAAAGGATTCAATCTTCAACTTATTTTAAAGCGTATACTTTGTGTATTTACATTATTTCAAGAACATTTAAAATTTTACTTTTAATAAAAGCAATTGATGAAGATTATTTTTTAGATTTCAAAGAAGACCTTTCTGCTTTAGGAAAACTAATTTACGACAATCCATTTCTTATGCGCACTGCTATTGACAACGAATTAGACGTAAATTGGTTAATTTAAGGCGAATTTCCTGATAATATTGCTGCCATACATAAAGAGATTAGAGCGAATGGATTTTTGAAATAGAAAAACAATTAAATTAAATCTTGTCCTATTTTTTTTTCAGAAATTGTCTTTTGAAAATAAAATTTCCTATTTTCCGTAAATCGCGTTAGGGATTGCTACGCCAGTTCGCTTCGCTCGTGTGTAGCGGAGCTCTTTTTTTAAGACCCGATTTTTAGGGAATTAAAAAAAAGGGGGTGGATAACCCAACCCTTGTGATAACGCCCAAAAAATATTCTAAAAAATTATTTTCAAATTAGTGTAACTTTTTTGCAACTCCATACGTATAACTACTTGTACACTTAAAACTGAGGAGACAAAAACATGAGACAACTTAAAATCACCAAGCAGGTAACGAATCGTGAAACTGCATCATTAGACAAATATTTACAAGAAATTGGAAAAGTTGATCTTATTACAGCAGACGAAGAAGTAGAATTGGCTCAAAAAATTAAGGCTGGGGATCAAAAAGCCCTAGAAAAATTGACAAAAGCTAATTTACGTTTCGTTGTTTCGGTGGCTAAACAATACCAAAATCAAGGACTTACACTTCCTGATTTAATTAACGAAGGAAACTTAGGATTAATAAAAGCAGCACAACGTTTTGATGAGACACGTGGTTTCAAATTCATTTCGTACGCGGTTTGGTGGATTCGTCAATCTATCTTACAAGCATTAGCTGAACAATCTCGTATCGTTCGTTTGCCTTTGAATAAAATTGGTTCTATCAATAAAATCAACAAAATGTACGCTTTACTAGAGCAATCTAATGAGCGTCCACCATCTGCTGAGGAAATTGCAAAAGAGCTTGACATGACTGTAAATGATGTAAAAGAGTCTATGAAAAACTCTGGTCGTCACTTATCAATGGATGCACCTCTTGTAGAAGGAGAAGATTCTAACCTTTACGACGTTTTACGTTCAGGTGAGTCTCCAAATCCAGACAGAGAATTAATCCACGAATCTTTACGTACTGAAATTGAGCGTTCATTAGAAACATTAACACCAAGAGAAGCTGATGTTGTTCGTTTGTATTTTGGTTTAGGTGATCAACACCCAATGACTTTAGAGGAAATTGGAGAAACTTTTGACCTTACTCGTGAGCGTGTGCGCCAAATCAAGGAAAAAGCAATCCGCAGATTGAAACACACTTCAAGAAGTAAAATCCTTAAAACATATTTAGGATAATATATCAATTCCAGCAATGGAATTACACAGTAAACAACAGTTTGATTGACTGTTCGTTTTTTGATTGATGATTGAAACTCCGGCTGATTACCGGAGTTTTGCTTTTTCAGCAAAAATCCGGTCAGTTCGCAAATGCTCGAGTTTCCGGAGTTTTGTTTTTTTAATCTGATTTCTTTTTTCTATTTTATGGCGTATCCCTGCGTAAAAACTTCGGGTCGGGCTTTACGTTACAATCTTTTTCCTTTATTCTACTATCGCTACATAAAAGAAAAAGGATTTTCACTGCAATCCCTTACGCAAGCAAAACACCCAACTAACGAGCTTTCTCTTCCGATAAAAAACTTTCGCCAATTGCTCTAAAAAAACTACTTTTGCACAAACAATACAACTACACAATGAAGAACACACTTATTGCCCCATCAGTATTAGCCGCTGATTTTGGAAATTTACAACGCGACATTGAAATGATTAACAATTCTGAAGCTGACTGGTTTCACATTGACATCATGGATGGTGTTTTTGTTCCTAATATTTCTTACGGAATGCCAGTTTTAGAAGCAATTACAAAGCACGCAACAAAAACGGTTGATGTTCACTTGATGATAATTGATCCTGATCGCTACATTAAAACATTTGCTGAATTAGGCGCTAATGTATTAAGCGTACATTATGAAGCATGCACGCACCTTCACAGAACGTTGCAAGCTATTAAAGCGGAAGGAATGAAAGCTGGAGTAGCAATTAATCCACATACTAACATTGATTTACTAGAAGACGTAATTAATGATATTGATTTAGTTTGCATCATGAGTGTAAATCCAGGTTTTGGAGGTCAATCTTTTATTGAGAACACTTATGCAAAAGTTAAAAAATTAAAAGATTTAATCACTAAAAAAGGAGCTACAACACTTATTGAAGTTGATGGCGGCGTTACAAACAAAAACGCAAAACAACTTGTTGAAGCCGGAGCCGATGTTCTAGTAGCAGGAAGTTTTGTTTTTAAAGCTGAAAATCCAACACAAACAATACACGATTTAAAGAAACTAACTAGTTTCTAAAAAAAATGGCGCTCAAGGCGCCATTTTTTTTACAATAGTTTTTTGGTAAACCTAATTAAATAATATTCTTATTAAGAAACACCATCTAAAAACTAAAACCTATCCTAGCTAGACGAGAAAACCCTTTTGTACCTCGCGAAGCTCCGGGAAGCACAAAAGATTGTAACGGATAGCTGGAATAGCTTCTACAAATTACAATTAAGGCAATCATATTTCGGTTACAATCGAGGTGAATACCTCCTTCCCTCCCTCTATGAATGATTCCATCCTTTTGAATGTTAAAAGCTATAAAAAAAGACATATTATTGTATTCTGTAATAACCATAAGCCACAAAAAAACCGCCACTCTTTCGAATGGCGGTTTTTTACTTTATTCTATAACAATATTTTCTTTTTTGTCGTAGAAATGATATTCTAAATACGTGTAAGCATCACGAGGTATGATTTTCACCCACTTTTTATGTTCAAGAAACCATTTTGAACGTAATGATGGAAAACCTTTGGTAAGGTATGCGGCCACAAATGGATGTACATTAAGCACAACATCTTTGTGGTTCTTTAATACTCTTTCTAGGTCAAAATTGATTTTATCAATGATTTGAATTGGCGCTTCAATTTCGCCACTTTCATTGTTAGGATCTTCTTCTCTAGTTTTAATATTTACTTCTGGTCTTACTCTTTGTCTCGTAATTTGGACTAATCCAAATTTACTCGGAGGTAAGATCTTGTGTTTTGCTTTATCATCGCTCATTTCTTCTTTCAAGAAATCGAACAAGACTTTACGATTTTCGGGATTAGACATGTCGATAAAATCAATAACTATGATTCCGCCCATATCACGTAGACGCAATTGTCTAGCGATTTCAGCGGCAGCAATCATATTTACTTCCATGGCTGTATCTTCCTGGTTGGTAGCCTTATTAGAACGGTTTCCGCTGTTTACGTCGATAACGTGTAACGCTTCAGTATGTTCAATAATAAGATATGCTCCTTTACTCATGGATACGGTTTTTCCAAAAGAAGTTTTGATTTGTCTCTCTATGTTATATTTCTCAAAAATGGGAGTGTCTTTAGATTGATAAAACTTGACAATTGATTGTTTGGATGGAGCAATTTCTTGCAAGTAATCCTTTGTTTGGTTGTACAACTCTTCATCATCAATCTGAATACCACTAAAGGTATCATTAAACACGTCTCTTAGTATTGAAGAAGCTCTATTGAGTTCTCCTAAAACTTTAGACGGATGATGAGCAGTTGGTAATTTTTTACACATTGCAGTCCATCTGCTAAGCAGGTTCTGCAAATCTTTTTCTAATTCTACTGTACTTTTGCCTTCGGCTACTGTGCGAACAATAACACCAAATCCTTTTGGTTTGATGGATTGTACCAATCGTTTCAAACGTTCTTTTTCTTTTTTGTCTTCTATTTTTTGTGAAATAGAAACGCGGTCAGAAAACGGAACTAAAACTATAAATCTTCCGGCAAGTGAAAGCTCAGCGCTTATTCTTGGGCCTTTTGTAGATATAGGTTCTTTGACGACTTGTACTAAAACAGATTGATTAGCACTCAATACATCAGTAATGGTACCATCTTTGTCTATTTCTTTTTCAAACTGAAAGGTTTTTAGGGAGAAATCTTTTAATTTACCTGCGCTTACAAGTTTTATGAATTTCAGTTGAGAAGCTAAATTAGGTCCTAAATCGTGATAATGTAAAAAGGCATCTTTTTCATAGCCAACATTTACAAAAGCAGCATTAAGTCCAGCAACTGGTTTCCTTATTTTAGCAATAAAAATATCGCCAACCTGGAAGTTACTTTCTTCTTCTTCTTTGTGTAATTCAATTAGTTTTCCATCTTTTAATAAGGCAAAATCTACGGCTTCAGAACTAGATCTAATGATTAATTCTTTATTCATCTGTAAATTTTTATCCGCACTTTTCGATTTTAGAATTAAGATTTTAGAGTTAAGATTTTAAAAAAAATCTACAATCTACAATCTACAATCTATAATTAAATTGTAAGGATGGATTAAACAATAATTTAACAGGTATTGTACCCGGAGAAAACAAGGTCACAGTTTACAGTATTCAGCTTGCAGCTAACTGAGCACTAAATACTGAACTCTGATTACTAATTTTCAATTTCAATGAACTTTTAAAAAGAAAAAAGTAGTTATAAACTACTTTTTCTTTTTGTGACGGTTAGCTCTCGCTCTTTTTTTACGTTTGTGCGTCGCTACCTTATGTCTCTTTCTTTTTTTACCACTTGGCATATCTTATCGATTTTATGATTAATTAATATTATTATTTTGCTTCGTTATTTGTCTTAACTCCTTCTACGAAAACTTTTGCAGGTTTAAATGCAGGGATATTGTGTGCAGGAATTTTTATTGTTGTATTTTTTGAGATATTTCTACCTGTTTTTTCAGCTCTAGTTTTAACAATAAAACTTCCAAAACCTCTTAAATATACATTGTCTCCAGTCTCTAATGAATTTTTTACTTCATTCATAAAAGTCTCCACAGTTGCCTGAACATCCCCTTTTTCAAGACCTAATTTCTCTGAAATTTTCGCTACGATATCTGCTTTCGTCATTTTCTTTCCTATTATATTATGTTGTACTATTTTTTTGAGGTTGCAAATATAGGAATTTAAAAAACAATTATTCAAGCTAATTCATTAAATTTTAATCACATAAACTTTTACTTTTGTAGTCTAATATTTAAAGATGAATTTCTCTAACCTACTGATAAAATGGTACTTACAAAATAAACGCGATTTACCATGGCGAAACACGACTAACCCTTACCCTATTTGGCTCTCGGAAATCATGTTACAACAGACGCGAGTTGCTCAAGGAATGCCCTATTTTTTATCTTTTACAACCGCTTTTCCAACCGTTTTTGATTTGGCAAAAGCCAATGAAGAAAAAGTGTTAAAACTCTGGCAAGGATTGGGCTATTACTCACGTGCTCGAAATTTACATAAAACGGCTCAGTATATCGCAACAGAATTAAACGGAATATTTCCAGACAACTATATAGACTTGTTAAAATTAAAAGGCGTTGGCGAATATACGGCTGCTGCAATAGCTTCTTTTGCTTATAATGAAGTAGTTCCTGTTGTTGATGGAAATGTGTTTCGGGTTTTGTCTCGCTATTTCGATGTAGAGACTGATATTGCTCAGGCTTCCTCCAAAAAGGAATTCGCTGCTTTGGCTTTCGAAGTCATGCCAAAAGACAACCCTGCAACTTTCAATCAAGCCATTATGGAGTTTGGCGCTTTGCAATGCGTTCCTAAAAGTCCGAATTGTGGCATTTGTGTTTTCAACGAAAGTTGCGCCGCTTTGCAAAAAAATAAAGTCGATCAATTGCCCGTGAAATCCAAAAAACTAAAAGTGAGGAACCGATTCTTTAATTATTTGGTTGTTGCCGATGAAAATGAAAACACTATAATTCAAAAACGAACATCAAAAGGGATTTGGCATAATTTATATGAGTTTCCATTACTAGAAACTGAAAAAGAAGAAAATTTTGATTTTGTTTCAGAGCAAATACAAAATGAATATTTTAAAGAAAATACTATTTCAAGCATTTTAGAAACTTCCGACAAGAGCATTATCCATAAGTTATCGCACCAGCATTTACATATTAAGTTTTGGAAAGTAACTTTGGACGGTTCTATTAAGGAAGGGATAAATCAAGAAACGCTGAAAACTTTTCCTTTTCCAATTGTCATTCATAATTTTATTGAAAAGGAAGAGATGTAATTCTACTAATTTATTACCCACTCCTATTTATTGTAAGTTTTTTTTTAACTAAATTTAATAGAATGTAAGAAAACATTTGGTTATATTGTTTTATTATTTTTTATTTGTTCTCGGTATACCAAACGAATCAATTTGTTAATTTAACTTTTAAACCATGAAAAAAAACCATTTTTTTATTTGCATTTTTATCTGTTTCTTTATTTGCTAGTGCAAATGAGGTAGGAACAAAAACTTTAATTCCTAATCAAATTAAAGAAATTAACACGAAAGAAGTTAGCTTATCTGAAGAAGACGGAGATTCAGAACTTTTAGTTGATTTCTGTATTACTCGTACAAATTATTGGTTTGTTGAATCGGGTTATGATATGCAAGGTTATTATGAAATATATGATGTAGAAACTACAACAACTTGTTATTAAATCTGCTACTTAATTTTTTAAACTAAACCAAAAAGCAAATTGTTTTCTAGAAACAATTTGCTTTTAATAATGAAAATATAATGAAAATAAAACCTTTAGTATTTTTCTTCTTCCTGTCTCTAATAGGATATTCGCAAGCAGTTACAGTGAATTATTCGGAAAAAAGAATAATCAGTAAAGAAAAGCTGGAAGCTACACTGGAATTTGCTAGAAAGCATATTTTAGCATCGTATAATTATACTTTAAAATATCAGAATGGAATTTCGCTTTATGAAAATAGTTCCGAAACGAAAAATACCGAAAATTCAGTAAATGAAATTGCAAATGAAACAAATGATGGAGGGGGAGTTCATAAAAATACTGCTACTTATAGAATAACAGACAAAACAAAGGAGAAATACTACTATAAAGATATAGCTGGTAATGAACTACTCTTTAGGTTTTTTAATGGCAATAAAGATTTCTTTGGTAAAGATCATTTACTAAATTGGAATTGGCAAATCACCAATGAAACTAAAGAAATGAATGGTTTCACTTGTAAAAAAGCTACATCTGATGCGTTTGGTTATTTTTTTACAGCTTGGTTTACTGAAGATATTGCGATAAGTGCAGGTCCGGAAAAATTTGATGGACTTCCGGGGCTCATATTATATCTAAGCACAGGAGGAATTGAGTTTGTAGCCACTAGTGTGAAAATTGATGAAAATCCAATAATAATAGTAAAACCCGAAACACCAAAAGAAACCGTTACCATGGCGGAAGTAGAGAGTTTCGTAAAAGAGAAAGTAAGTAAATTGAAATCGAGTTCTACAACTACAGTAAATGGAAATACAACCACTACCAGATCTACGATTATTATAAAATAGGCTATACCATTTATGCGAATCATATTGTTTTTTTTTATTTTTTCATTCCTCCAAATTCAAAGTCAAACCAGTATAAAAGGAACAATAAAAGATTCATTGCAAAATCCAGTGTCACTTGTAAATGTACGATTGTATAATAAACTGGATAATGCACTTATCGATTTCAAACAGTCCAATAATTTGGGACAATTTGAATTGGTTTGTCCTGATGCTGAAACTAAAAGTTTTCTAGTCAAGGCAAGCTTTTTGGGATATAAGCCTTTTATTTTTGAATTTAGTATTGATGGTAATAGTTCAATTATTGAGAAAAACATTATTTTAAAAAATGATGTTGTAGCCATGAAAGAGGTTATCATTAAAGCTGATTTTCGGGATGTTGCTGAAAAGAACGATACTATTACATTTAACCTAAAAAGACTACTTAACGGATCCGAGCAGAAGCTAAAAGATGTCCTAAAAAAACTCCCAGGACTTAGCATAGACGACAATGGTAAGATAAAATACAAGGGGAAAAAAATTGACGATTTATTAATTGAAGGAGATGAATTCTATGGAAATCAGCATCAGTTAGCTACCGAAAATATAAAATCTGAAATGATTGAAAAGATAGAAGTTTTAAAAAATTTTCAAAATTTATCTTCTATCGTAGGATTTAATAATACAAGTAGAACGGCTTTGAATGTTTCTATAAAGGAAGCATATAAAAACACGATTAAAGGAGATGTTGAAGCCGAGTATGGCTATAAAAAGCGCTATAGACAACATACTAATATCTATAATTTTGCCAGTAAAGCTAAAGTTAATTTTATTTCAGATATTAATAATACTAACAATTTGGTTTTTACAGTCAATGATTATTTAGAATTAAAAAAAGGAGTTCAACGCGAAATATTAAACGAAACGGCTTCTAATTCAATGGCTGTAGAGGAAAATTTACCTTCGTTTTTGTTTTCTACGGATAATGTAAATAAAAAAGACATTCAATTTTATTCAGTTAATTTTAGCGACAAAATTTCAAAAACGAGTAAAATCCAAGGGTTTTCAATGTTGAATTATGTAAAACAAAGTGAATTTCTAAAGTCAAAACAAACTTTTTTTTGCTGGTAATGATATAGTTATAGATAAAAATTCAAATGTTGAAGGGGCATTGTTGTTTAATACAAATAAAATTCAATTTGAATCAAAACCCAATGAAAGAAACTATTATAATTATATCTTGACCGTAAATTATAATAAGGATAATCAAAATAGTGTTATTGATAATCAATCAATCTCAAATCAGACTAATTTTGATGAAAACAAAGGAAGTTCCAGTACTAATATTGGTCAGTTTTTTACACATAAAATAAAATTAAACAACAATTATTTATTTGAATATAATTTATTTAACGATTTTACAAGTTATCGTAAAAATATCGATTTAGAATCAAATGATTCTTTTTTGAACTTAAATTTCAAGGATGATTTTGCGGTTTTCCAAAAAACGGATGGGTATGCAAATTCTTTTGGGATTAATTCGAAACTTACAATTAAAAGTAAACTAGGGACTTTTACTTTAAATGCAGGCTCGTCTAACAATAATGAGTCCTTAACTATTTTTGTAAATGAATCTAATCCGGAATTTAATTCAGAATTAAATTTACTAAACACCAAGAACTATATAGGAACAAGTTTTAGCAAAAAAAAGGTCTATAAGTTTAATTATTCTATAGGATTTAGGTTTGTTCAAGCACAGTTCCAATATGATTTTAAAAAAGAAAACAACCTGACTTTTCTGCCTTTTGTAAATTTTTCTTATGAAATTTCTAAGAAAGCGAATATTAGTTTGAATTACAAAAGAGACTTTTCAAATGTTTCAATAGATAAAATTATGCCAGGTTTGTTTATTGAAGATTATAGAACTATTATAAAAAATGGTGCTGTTTTTTATGATGCGTTGCTGCCAAAAAACACAATAAGTCTAAACGGCGCTTATACGGATTTGCAAACTAATTTCATTTCTTTTTTTGGTCTGGTTTACACTAATAAATTAAAAGAAATAGGATTTAATTTCATAAACACAAACAACCTTTCTATTAGACAATATGATTTTATAGATTTAGATGATTCTTCGTATTTGTTTTTTACTCTTGAAAAAAAATTGAAAAGTATTCCTTGGTCAGCAAAATTAGAAACACTGCAATCGTACTCTAATCGGGAATCTTTCATTAATAATTTGAGCAATACCTTTAGTGCTGTTCAAAGTAGAGCAGAAATTAGTTTCTTGTCTTACTTTAAATCGAATGACTTCAATATGAATTTTGGTGGGGAATATCTTGTAAATAATTCAATCAATAATTCTAATAATGTAAAAAACACTTTAGGTAAAACTACAGCTTTTCTAAAACTAAATGGTTTAGTATTTAATGAAAAATTAAATTGGGAATTAGACTCTAAGTACATTTATTTCTCTTCTAATAATACACTGCAAAAATACATTTTAGAAATAAATCCTAGTATTCAATATAAATTCAAAAATTGGAATTTTACACTAAGAGGTGTTAATATTCTAAACATAAGGAATAATAATATTCGCTTAAAAGTTGATAACCAAAATTCTTATTTTGAGCAAACTCAATTTAGTTCATTGTCGGGGTTTTTAAACTTCGGTGTTTCTTTCTCATTTTAATCTAATTTCAAACTCTACCAATTGTGATTCATAATTATATTGAAAAGGAATTAAATTAAATAGTTCCAAAAAAATGTATCTTTGATATAAATACCAAATTTTAAAATGAACGGAACAGTAAATAAGGTAACGTTAATAGGCTATCTTGGCGACGACATCAAAATGCATTATTTTGAAGGAGGAAATTGTATTGGTCGATTTCAACTGGCTACAAATGAAGTGTACATCAATAAAACAACTAACGAAAAAATCACTTCTACGGAGTGGCACAACTTAGTTGTCCGAAATAAAGCGGCTGAACTTTGCGAAAAATACCTGTCAAAAGGAGACAAAATATATGCGGAAGGACGCATAAAATCACGTCAATGGCAAGCAGAAGATGGAAGTACAAAGCATACTAGCGAAATTCAAGTAACTGAATTTACTTTTCTTTCTACAAAAAAGGATAGCGAAAACAACAAAGAAATTCCTGCAGCTGATATCCCAAAAAACACTAATTTTGAGCCAGAAAAAAACGTCTTGCCAATAAATGACTTGCCGTTTTGATTGTCTAACTAATCTTTATCAATTTGGACCCAGAGCCCAGTTTGCCGTTTTTATATGCTATTGACACTAATCTAGCATTTGGAGTTTTAGGAATACTCCTTTTATTATTTTGCTCCGCATTACTCTCAGGTGCCGGAGTTGCTTTATTTTCTTTGTCACAAAATGACGTTGTCCAAATAACGCAGGATAACAATTCTAAAGGAACTTTAATTTCTAAACTTTTAGAAAAACCAAAAAAACTATTAGCTACACTTATGATTGCTAATAATTTTATCAATATTACTATAATATTATTCTTCTCCTTTGTTGGCGAAAATATTTTCGTAGCCATCACAATTCCGTTATTAAAATTTATTGTGGAAATAAGTTCCATCACTTTCTTAATAATATTGTTTGGAGAAGTATTACCTAAAGTCTATGCAAGCCGTAATGCAATAAAATTTGTAATGCTAGTGGCTTACCCTCTTGGTTTACTGGACAAATTACTTTCTCCTATTAGCTTACCAATGCGAGCGATTACGATTTATTTGCACAATAAATTAGGGAAACAAAAAACAAATTTCTCTGTCGACCAGCTTTCACAAGCACTTGAGCTTACTGGTTCTGATGAAACATCCACTGAAGAGCAAAAAATTTTAGAGGGCATTGTAAGCTTTGGTAATACAGACACTCGGCAAGTGATGAGTCCTAGAATTGATATTTTTGCGTTGGAAATAAACGAACCCTTTGTAGAAATTTGTCCAAAAATCATCGAGAAAGGATTTTCCAGAATTCCAGTATATCGCGACAATATAGATCAAATAGAAGGCGTTTTATATGTTAAAGATTTATTACCATATATTAATACTAATGATTTTGACTGGGCATCCCTTTTGAGAGAACCGTTCTTTGTTCCTGAGAATAAAAAGCTAGATAACTTATTAAAGGATTTTCAGAGCATGAAAAGCCATCTTGCCATAGTTGTGGACGAATACGGTGGAACTTCAGGATTAGTTTCTCTTGAAGATGTAATCGAGGAAATTGTGGGCGATATCAGTGATGAATTTGATGATGAACATATTAATTTTTCTAAAATTGATGATAAAAACTACCTATTTGAGGGAAAAATAAATCTAAAGGATTTTTATCGTATCATTGATGTTGATGAAGAATTATTCGAAAACAGAAAAGGAGAAGCAGAAACATTAGCGGGTTTTATTCTTGAAATTTTAGGTAATTTTCCAAAGAAAAACCAGAAAATATCGTTTGAAAATTGTCTATTTACGATAGAAACCGTTGACCAGAAAAGAGTTAAGCAAATAAAAGTAACGATTGAATAGGTAAAAATGATAAAAAAGATAATCGCTTTTTCGATAATAATTTCCGCTACATTCTTAAATTTTAGTTGTAAGAACGAAGTACTGCCAAAACCATCAAGTTATTTGCGATTGGATTATCCAGAAGCAAAATACATGAGTTTTGAAAATGAATGTCCTTATACTTTCGAAATGAATTCAGATGCCATTATCAAAAAAGAGACCGATTGTGGTTTCACGATTACGTATCCAAAAATGAAAGCGACCATTTATCTCACCTATAAACCAGTCACAAAAAATATTAATGAACTGTTGCGTGATGCGCAAAAATTGACTTATGAACACGTGATAAAAGCGGATGATATTCTGGAGCAACCGTATTTGAATTCAGACAAAAAAGTATATGGAATGTTTTATCAAGTGGAAGGAAATGCAGCTACAAATGCGCAATTTTACGCAACAGATAGTACAAAAAACTTCATAACTGCTTCCGTTTATTTTTATGCAAAACCTAACTATGACTCAATTATGCCAGCCGCAAGCTATATACAAAACGATATGCGACGGTTAATGGAGACTCTGAAATGGAAATAATTTGTTTATTAATATAATTCTATAAAGTGCAATAGCGCTTCAAAACAAAAAAACTTAAATCATCTCGATATTTTTCACAAAAAAAAAGCATTCGCGACTAACGAATGCTTTTTTTGTTTAAAGATTAAAAAAATATTAGATTTTCATATCCTTAACTTTATACGTTTTACCATCAGCTGCAGCTTCAACAACTTTAGTTAGCGTTTCAGTAGTTTGAACTGTTTTATCAAAAGACACCGTAGCTAATTTTGTATCAAAATCCACTGTAGCCTCTTGAACACCGTCAAGATCTGCTAAATCATCTTGAATCGTTTTAGCACAACCCATAGCACATGTCATTCCTTCAATAGCGAAACTTGCTTTTTGAAGATTAGCGGCTGCAATTTCTTTTTTAACTTTTGGAGCAGCAGCTTCAGTTGTCTCAGCCATTTCCTTTACTTCTGTTTCATTAGTTTTCTCCTTACATCCTACAAATAAAATACTTGCGAAAGCTAAAGTGAGTATTGATTTTTTGAAATTCATTTTAGTATAATTTAAAAGATTTAGTTCATTATTTATACTACAAAATTAATCAAAAAAAGACGGAGTATTTCACAAAATAGTTACAATTTTGGCCAAAATTATCTTTATGGAATCAAAGCATATAAAATGGGTGTATTTGACGGCTCTGTCTTTAGTCTGGGGAAGCTCGTTTATATTAATAAAAAAGGGACTTGTTGGTTTAAACCCATTACAATTGGGGTCTTTACGAATTATTTTCGCTTCTGTTTTTTTGCTTTTAATAGGATTTAAGAGTCTTCCAAAAATTCCAGCTTCTAAATGGAAATATATTGCTTTAACTTCACTTTTTGGCACTTTTTTACCCGCTTATCTATTTGCAATAGCTCAAACTGAAATTGACAGCTCAATAAGTTCTATTTTGAATTCTTTGACTCCATTGAATACTCTAGTTTTAGGAGCTTTACTATTTAGATTACAATTTAAGAGAAATCAAATATTTGGAATTCTAATAGGTTTAGCAGGAAGCATTCTACTTGTTTTAAATGGCGCTGCGAACCATCCAGAACAAAATCATTATTATGCCATCTTAGTTTTAATTGCTTCAATATGCTATGCCTTAAATGTAAATTTAATAAAAAGACATCTACATGATTTAAGTCCGGTTAGTATTACAACGGGTAATTTTACCGTATTATTTATTCCTGCTTTTTTAGTGTTGTTTTTCTCCGGTTTTTTTGACGTAGCTCAAGAAGTACAGGTGCAAAAATCCGTTTTATTTATTATTATTTTAGGGGTTGTTGGAACAGGAATTGCAAATATATTGTTCTTTAAATTGATCCAGATGTCATCGCCTGTTTTTGCCACTTCTGTCACTTATTTGATTCCGGTAGTTGCTTTTGGATGGGGACTATTAGATAACGAAGCTCTTACTCCTATTCAGTTTTTTGGAGCTTTCATAATTCTTATTGGCGTTTATCTATCCGCTAAGAAGTAGTTTTCATTATTCAGTAAACAGTATTCGGTTTTTAGTAGGAAGTCTGTAGTTTTTAAAACTTTAGGTGCTAAAAAGTGATTTATATTTTGAGCATAAAACAACAAAGGCTATCTATATAGACAGCCTTTGTTTGCTAATTCTGAAATTGATTATAGAAAATCAGCATCAGAAACACCTTCATTGATTTTTACATCAGACATTTTTATGTCTAATTCAAAACCAACATTTTGTATAATATTAAAAGGTACTTTAACTCCTTTTACTTCTTTGTAATCACTATAATTAGTAGTTTGAGTAATACTCTTTCCACCTTGTTCCATTATTTTAGATTCTGCCAGTTTTAAACCTGAAGTAACATCATAAAACAATGTTGTTTTGCCATTTTTGATAGCATAAGCGTCTTTACCATTGATTGATTCGATGCTTTCTACTGTTAATCCCGTTTTTTTAGCAAGAGATAATTCTTCAAATGGTACAGCAGCCGCTTTCATTTCTGCAAGTGTTACCCCTTCAATATTTTGACGTTGTCCTTGTTGCATTACATAGCCACCTTTGTCATTTAAAACTTGTTTCATCAAGCTCATCGTTCCCATCGCTAATTCAACCATAAGCTTTCCTTTAGCATCAATTTTTGAAGTAAAACTTAACGGAGATGGCGCTTGAGGAATAGTTGTCGTACCGCTCATAGCAATTGTTTTTACCGCCGAAGCTGCTTTTTCTCCACCAATAACTTTTAGGTAATTATCTATAACGCTTTTTGCTGTTACTCCAGCTGGAACCGGTTTTTTGAATTCTGGTTTAGCAGTTGGATTACCGTATTTGTCAAAGTAGAAAACTGGCATTTTGAGTTTTTCTAAACCAGGTGCTACATCCGATGCTTTTCCTACGATTACAATTCTACTATTATCTATTAAGAAATATTTATTCGCAACTCGCAAAACATCATCTGCAGTTACTGCGCTAATATTTTTGATGTAGTTTTCGTAGAAGTCACCAGGCAAACCTTGTGATTGAATTCTTAATGCATATCCGGCAACTGTTTGTGGTTTTTCAATTTGCATTACGAAACGACCAATATATCCCGCTTTTACGCTAGCTAACATATCTTCAGCAACTTTTTCAGTTCTGATTTTCTTATATTCCTTCATTATTTCAACAACCGCACTATCCGTTACAGCGTTACGAACCTGTGTCGAAGCACTGAAAGTAGAAACACGTTTGTCACCATTAATAGATGTTCCAGCGCCATAGGTCCAAGCGTGAACTTCTCTTAAATTCATATTGATATAACTGTTAAAATCACCACCAAGGATTTGGTTAGCTATCAAAACAGCAAAATAATCAGGGTCAGTCATTTTAAGATTAGAGATATTTACAACAGCAATTTCAGACTGAACTGCGTTTGGCATATCAATAACGTTAATTTGAGTTTGTGCAACATCTTTTGGGTCATTATAAATAACAGAAGGAGCAATTGCTTTCTTCCATGAACCAAAGAGTTTCTCAACCATTTTCTTGGTTTCCTTAAATTTTACATCTCCTACAATAATAAGATAGGCGTTATTGGGAACAAAATAGGTGCTGTAATTTGACTTTACATCTTCTAGAGTTACATTTTTAAGTGTAGCTTCACTTAAATATTCTCCCGAAGGATGATTTTTACCGTAAGTCAAAACGTCGACAACACGTCTAGCGACAGCAGATACACTTTTCTCATTAGCTTTTAAGCCTTCAATAAGTTTCTCTTTTTCTTTGTCGAATTCTGCTTGAGTAAAATTTGGATTTAATGCACCATCGCCCATCAATTCTAAAACTCTACCTGAATATTTAGATAAGGTACTTGCTGAAGCCCCATTTGAACCAAATTTGATATTTGCACCTAAAAAATCTACTTCTTCGTTAAAAGCTGTTTTAGAAATTTTAGAAGTTCCGCTACCTAATAACGTGCTTGTCATTTCAGCAACTCCTTTTTTGTCCCCTTGAATGTACGGATCATTATCTAAGGTAAGACTAAAAGATACTCTAGGTAATTTATGGTTTTCGACAACCATAACTTTTAACCCATTTTTTAACTCAAAGATCAATGGCTTTCCAATTTGTACTGTCGGAGCTACTCCAAGTTTTGGCTGAGGGATGATTTGTCCTTGCATAATTATCGTTAGGAACAAGCTTGATAAAATTAATATTGATTTTTTCATTTTGATATATCTTAGTTTTGGGCTTTATCTTTTGATGGAACATAATCCAAAACTAATCTCTGGTTTGGATTCAAATATTTTTTAGCAACATCTCTAATCTCTTCGCGAGTAATAGAATGATAAATATCAATTTCAGTATTGATTAAGTTTACATCACCATACAATAAATAAAAAGAAGCTAAATTATCTGCAATTCCTTCGATAGTTGAGTTATCATTTACATATTGGTTTTCAAATTTATTTTGAAGCTTCTGTAAATCCTTTTCAGAAATTAATTCGGTTTGTAGTTTTACAATTTCCAAGTCCATTTCTTTAAGAATATCTTCTGCAGTATTTGGAGCTTGAGGCAGGCCGTAAATAATATAAGTACCATAATCTTCTTGACTAATACTAAAAGCACCTATTTGTAAAGCCATCTTCTTATCGTCAACAATTTTCTTGTACAATCTAGAACTTTTCCCATCAGTTAATATTGAAGAAATCAAATCTAACACTCTTGCATCTCTAGTTTTCATAGAGGGCGTTCTATACGCTGTTACAATTGCAGGTATTTGAATGTTAGCATCTTCAAATTTAGCTCTAATTGTTTGAGTAATTGGCTCTTCAACAAAAGTTTCTCTTTTAATAGCAGCCCCTTTTTTGATAGGTCCAAAATATTTTTGAATCCACTCTTTAGCTTGTTCTTTTTTAAAATCACCCGCTACAACTAAAACAGCATTGTTAGGAACATAAAATTTCTTGTTGAAAGCTTGAAACTCTTCTAATGTAGCAGCATCTAAATGATCCATAGAACCGATAGTGGCCCAACGATAAGGATGTTTTTTAAATATATTCTTTTTTACTTCTGCAAGAAAACTTCCGTACGGCTGATTATCAACACGAAGTCTTTTCTCTTCTTTTACTACTTCATTTTGCGTTGACACTCCAATTTGGTTAATAATAGGGTGCAACATTCTTTCAGCTTCCATCCATAATCCTAATTCTAAACCATTAGACGGAAAAACTTCATAATAGTATGTTCTATCGTCAGTGGTATTAGCATTATTCACTCCACCGTTACTAGTAACAATCTTAAACCATTCGCCGCGTTTTATATTCTCCGTACCTTCAAACAGTAAATGTTCAAAAAAGTGTGCAAAACCAGTACGTTCTGGATTTTCATCTTTCGCACCCACGTGATACATAACAGATGTAATTACTGTAGGAGCGGACGGGTCATTGTGCAAAATAACATGTAAGCCATTATCCAACTTGTACTCCTCAAATGTAACTTTCTGAGCAGAAGCCACTCCTCCTAGCATAAACAAAGCACCTAACGCCATTAATGATTTTTTCATAAGGTTAATAATTTTATTGATATCCTGAATAAGTAGCGCTTTTCTGTTTTTGTTACATCAAAAAAGGACACGTAACTCTACTTTAACAATTGTTCATCTCTACTTTCTCGAGTAAGATATTACAACACAATAAATCAGCCTATTAGAGATAATCAATATTTTTTATTTTACAGATTGCAAGTTAAATTTATAATTGTATATTTGCAACCTTAAAAATTATTAAAACAATTCAGTATGTATGCAATCGTAGAGATAGCAGGGCAACAGTTCAAAGTAAGCAAAGACTTAAAGGTTTATGTTAACCGTTTGACTAATGAAGAAGGTTCAAGTGTTTCATTTGACAAAGTTCTTTTATTAGATGACAACGGAGCAATCACTTTAGGCGCCCCAGCTATAGAAGGTGCTTCAGTAGAAGCTAAAGTGTTACAACACTTAAAAGGAGATAAAGTTATCGTTTTCAAAAAGAAAAGAAGAAAAGGATACAAAAAGAGAAACGGTCACAGACAATATCTTACTCAAATTGTAATTGAAGGTATTACTGGTGCAGGTGCTAAAAAAGCAGCTCCTAAAAAAGCAGCAGTTGAAGCAAGCACAGAAGAAGCAGAAGCTCCTAAGAAAAAAGTAGCTAAAGCTAAAAAAGAAGATACTAAAGAATAATAACAAAATAAACTAATACGTCATGGCTCACAAGAAAGGTGTCGGTAGTTCGAAGAATGGTAGAGAATCAGAATCAAAACGTTTAGGCGTTAAGATTTTTGGTGGTCAAGCTGCTATTGCTGGGAACATCATCGTAAGACAAAGAGGTTCAAAACACAATCCAGGTGAAAATGTTTACATCAGTAAAGATCACACACTACACGCAAGAGTAGATGGAGTTGTTAAGTTCCAAAAGAAAAGAGACAACAAATCGTATGTATCTATACTTCCATTTGAAGTTGAAGCATAATTGAATTGTTTTCGAGACAAAAAAAACCTTTAGAGAAATCTAAAGGTTTTTTTTTATGGAAATTTGAGCGACATATTATATTTTAATTGAGTCGCCTCTAGCATAACAAACTGCTTCTAAAAAAGAACACTCAATACTTACAATCTGAGATTGGATTAAAAAATACTGACTCGTTTATTTTAGACATAAAAAAACGCCCTAAATAGAGCGTTTTAAGCATAATAACAAGTTATTTTAGAAGCTTTTTAAGTTCCTAGTGGCCGCGACAGGGTTCGAACCTGCAACCCTCAGAGTCGAAATCTGATATTCTATCCAGTTGAACTACGCAGCCAATTTGATTTTAGATTATTGACTAATAATATTAGATCTGTGATTTAAAATTGTTAATCAACTGATACCTAAACCAATAATTTCTTTACAATTGTAGAAATAGTTTTTCCTTCTGCTGTTCCACCTAATTGTGTCGAAGCTAATCCCATTACTTTTCCCATTGATGCTATTCCTGACGCTCCAGTTTCAGCGATGATTTTTGCAATTACTGCTTCAACTTCTGTTTCTGTTAATTGGGCTGGTAAGAATTTTTCGATTACTGCGATTTGTGCCAACTCTGGTTCGGCCAAATCCAAACGGTTTTGCTCTGTAAAAATTCTAGCACTTTCTTTACGCGTTTTTACTAATCTTTGTAGCAATTTTACTTCGTCATCAGCAGAGATTTCCTCTTTTGATCCTGATGCTGTTTGTGCTAATAATATTTCAGATTTGATAGCTCTAAGTGCCTCTAATGCTACTGTATCTTTTGCTCTCATGGCGGCTTTAATATCGTCCATGATTAATACTGATAAACTCATTGTATTTTGAATTTTAGATTTTTGAAATTGGATTTTCCTTTTTTTAAGCGACACTTTAAGCGGAACACTAAAGTACTGCCCCAGATGTAAATGAAAAGCCTTTTTATGAGAAAATGTATTTTTTCTTGGACTTATAAAGCGACTTTAGAAGCTCTTTTAAGTACTTAGAAAAAAGCATTTTCGATAAAAAGCTTGTAATATCAGCTGGATTAAGGCCCGACAAATTTAGAAAAATTTACTGGAACTGACAATATATTGAGCCCCTCTAATTATATAAAAAAATAACCCGAAAATTAAATTGAATTTTCGGGTTATTTTTTTTAAACTTGAATTCATTAATCTACATTGTCATGTAAATAGGAATTATTTGAACGCAATTGCAAATCATTATTACTGTCAGTACCAACAGAGATTCTTGAGTTTGAATTGTTTGCTTGATTGTTTGATATATCTATTCCTAATCGTTTGTAAGCAGGCTCTTTTTCGTACTCATCTATCTTAGAAACATTGTTATGAAACTTATAGTTGAATTCTTTTAGTTTTTTACGTCTCTCATCTGCACGCATACGCAATGACTCTTCAATAGTCATTTCCATAGGAGAAATTGGTTCGAAATCAGCTGCTGTATGTACTGATTTCTCTACTTGCTTCATAGTGATGTTCAGTTCAGCTGGGATTACAACTTCAGGGGCTTTTGCAACTGGCTTCGCTGTAAATTCAGGCTCTTCGTCCATAAACTCTTCAAGAGAATACTTGATGATACCTTTGTCACTCAACTCAGTTACAGGAACAAATTGTACTGCATCATTGACTTTCATATCATGAATATCAGTCGTTAATTCGAATGCAACTTTTTTTTCTTGCACTTGCTCGACAGGCTCACTTTTGAAAAGTGGCAAATCAAAAGAAAAAGCAGTTTGCTCTTGTCTCTCGATCACCTTTGGTTGTGGTACTTTTACTTCAGCTGCAGGTGAAGAAATTGTAAAATCAATATCTGTAATTGGAGAAACAATTTCGAAAGTAACATCTAAATTTTTGATAAATTCAGACATAACCACTAAGTCATCTTTTACGACTGTAGGCTCTGTAACTACTGGCTCAGGAGCGAAAACTGGTGCAGGAGCTACAACTGTATCTTCTAATAGATCAAATACTACTCTTTCAGTTGAATTTGAAATTGGCGTTTCAGTATTCAAATCAAATGCAGTGACCGATTTATTACTTAGGTTATAAACACTTCTTTGTTCATCCTCCAGTGTATGGATTATTTTTTTAGGCTCTGTATTTACAATTTCATTTTGTTGCTCGATATCAAATCCTGTTGCAATAATTGTAACTGCAATAGAATCCCCTAGCGACTCATCCTCACCAACACCCATGATTATATTAGCATTGTGACCTGCTTCTACTTGGATATGGTCATTGATTTCACCAATTTCATCAATTGTAATTTCATTAGTACCAGAAACGATAAGCAACAATACGTTTTTAGCACCTGTAATTTTATTATCATTTAATAAAGGTGAATCTAAAGCCGCAATAATAGCTTCCTTAGCTCTGTTCTCGCCTGCAGAAACAGACGAACCCATAATAGCAGTTCCGCTATTAAACAATACCGTTTTAGCGTCTCTTAAATCGATATTTTGAGTGTAGTGATGTGTAATTACTTCAGCAATTCCTCTTGAGGCTGTTGCTAAAACTTCATCTGCTTTTGAGAATCCTGCTTTGAAACCAAGATTACCATATACTTCTCTTAACTTGTTGTTATTGATAACGATAAGCGAATCCACTTGCTTGCGCAATTTTTCGATACCAATTAACGCTTGTTCCTGACGTACTTTGCCTTCAAATAAGAAAGGTAATGTTACAATTCCTACCGTAAGAATATCTCTTTCTTTAGCTAATTGTGCAATTACCGGCGCAGCACCAGTTCCAGTTCCACCACCCATTCCTGCAGTAATGAACACCATTTTAGTATTGCGGTCCAACATTTTTTCAATATCAGAAATACTTTCAATAGCCGATTGCTGTCCTACATCAGGGTTTGCTCCAGCACCAAGTCCTTCTGTTAAGTGAACTCCTAACTGAATTTTATTGGGCACAGAACTACTCTGCAAAGCTTGAGAATCCGTATTACATACGATAAAATCTACGCCTTTTATTCCCTGCTTGAACATGTGATTTATAGCGTTACTTCCGCCTCCACCTACACCTATAACTTTTATTACATTTGATTGATTCTTTGGTAAATCAAATGAAATACTTCCAAATTCTGAGTCGCTCATCATTTTATTTGGTTTTTGAAATTGCTATATTATTAATTCTTATTTTTTTTAGACCTAACCTTTTATTCTGCATTATCTAAAAAGTCTTTGATCTTATCTACGTAACGATCAAAGAAATTGCGCTGAATTCTATTAACTGTAGAATTTTGCTTTTCATTCGAAATTTGCTCCTCCTCATCTTCGTGCTTATAAACCTCTTCAACTGGAGCTTGAACAACAGCCGGTCTATAAACAGGTGCTTTTGGTTGCTCAATAGCATCTAATCTAACCGCACTCTGTGTGTTGTTCTCAATACTTTTCATTACAAGTCCTACTACAGTTG
Source organism: Flavobacterium galactosidilyticum (assembly GCF_020911945.1). Taxonomy (NCBI): domain Bacteria; kingdom Pseudomonadati; phylum Bacteroidota; class Flavobacteriia; order Flavobacteriales; family Flavobacteriaceae; genus Flavobacterium; species Flavobacterium galactosidilyticum. Next base: position 1,510,268 of record NZ_CP087135.1, on the reverse strand, counting down.
CATATAAAGGGCTTGAGATTTCCTCGTCTGAATTTCCAGCTAAATGCTCATTTGGATATCCAATTCTTGTATCCATTCCCGTTATATACTCCACTAATTGCTTGATGTGCTTCAACTCTGCTCCACCACCAGTAAGTACAATTCCTGCGATTAACTTTTTACGTGGATCTTCATGACCGTACGCTTTTATTTCTGTAAAAACCAAGTCAACAATTTCTACAACCCGAGCATGAATTATTTTAGAAAGATTCTTCAAAGAAATTTCTTTGGGCTCTCTCCCTCTCAATCCAGGAATAGAAACAATCTCGTTGTCTTTATTTTCTCCCGGCCAAGCTGAACCAAATTTTACTTTCAATAATTCGGCTTGTTTTTCAATTATAGAACATCCTTCCTTAATATCATCAGTAATTACATTACCTCCAAAAGGGATTACGGCAGTATGACGAATAATTCCATCTTTAAAAATGGCTAAGTCAGTAGTTCCTCCTCCTATATCAATCAACGCAACACCTGCTTCTTTTTCTTCCTGACTTAACACCGCATCAGCTGATGATAATGGCTCTAATGTTAATCCTGATAATTCAATTCCTGAACTTTGAATACATCTACCTACATTACGAATTGATGCTGCTTGCCCAACCACAACGTGAAAGCTTGCTTCTAATCGTCCGCCATACATTCCTATAGGTTCTTTTATCTCAGATTGACCATCAATTTTAAATTCTTGAGGTAAAACGTGGATAATTTCTTCCCCAGGCAACATAGCCAATTTATTAACTTGATCTATCAAGAGTTGAATATCGTTTCCTCCAATTACTTCTTCAGGATTGTGTCTACTAATGTAGTCTGTATGCTGAATACTACGAATGTGTTGACCGGCGATTCCAACTACCACATCTTTTATTTTATAACCAGAGTTATTCTCTGCTTCTAGAACTGCTTGCTGTATAGATAGTATGGTTTTAGTAATGTTATTTACAACACCTCTGGCCACTCCCAAACTTTTAGATTTTCCAATACCTAAAATTTCAAGTTTACCATATTCATTCTTTTTACCTATCATGGCAACTATTTTAGTTGTCCCAATATCTAGACCTACTGCAATATTCTCTTTTTCCATTATCTATTATTTAGTGCAAACTACTTGTTCCGTAAATCGGAGATCAACTTTTTTATATTTATACAACGAACTATCTAAAACTGCTTTTTGAAAAAAAGCTTTATAATTTTTAAACTTATGCTCAACATTATTCAATTTACCGAAATCTATTTGATAATCAAAATTTCTGTTGTGCATTTTTAAGCTACCATCCGTCATAATTTCAATTCCGATGATGTTTTTCTTCAAAAAGGGATCATCATAAATTATGCGAAATAATTCAGCTAAATCGTCATTGTTATTTTTATTTATCTCTCCTAAAACAAGCGGAACTCTAGCTGTAAAATTAGCTGATAACGGCATTCTATTTCCCTTATAATCAACATAAAAAGAACCATCATTATCAAAAATTCTAGCAATAGGAGTTTTTTGTTTTACTACTGCTTTTAACACGCCATCAATGCTCACAAAAACGTCTGATTTTTCAATCATTTCTTGCGAATTGAGGCTTTTTTCCAACTTATTCAAATCTAAATTAACTTTTTGAATGCTGGACACCTCACTATTATATTCTATTAACAATTTATTAACCGTTTCTTGCTTAACAAAAGGAGCGTTATCCCCTACAAAAGCAACTGTACATTTGGTTAATTTTCTATTTAAATTTCGTTTTGACGTAAATGAAAATAAAAAAATCACCACAACGAACATCAGCAATAGCCTAATATTTGTCCAATTAAAGAGTTTCATTTATCGCTTTTTTAATTGTGGGTACTAATTCTCCAATATCGCCTGCACCAATCGTCACAATAATACTTGCATCACTCGCTAAAATCGATGAAACTAAATCACTTTTTGTAATTAATTTTTTACTATTATTTGTCATTTTATCCATAAGCCATTTCGAATTTATTCCTTCCATAGGTAATTCACGAGCTGGATAAATGTCTAATAATATGACTTCGTCAAATGCTGATAAACTTTTTGCAAAATCGTCAGCAAAATCTTTTGTTCTACTGAATAAATGCGGTTGAAAAACAGCAAGCACTTTTTGTCCTGGATATAATTCTCGAACCGCCTGATATACAGCATTTATCTCTGTAGGATGATGTGCGTAATCATCTATATAAACTTTAGACTCTGTTTTTATTTGGTATGAAAATCTTCTTTTAATTCCTTTAAATGAAGCGATGGCTTTTGCAATTTCAACGGTTGGGGTGCCGAATAAATTAGCCATTGCAATAGCCATAAGTGCATTCATTAAATTATGTCGTCCTGGCAAGCCAAAATGTAAATCCTTAATCACTTCCGTAGGGGTTTGCACATCAAAAATGTAACTACCGTTTCCTACTCTAACATTAAACGCTTTGTAAATAGCCTCTTCATTCACTGAACAAATTACACCTTCAATTGGCAATTCATTTGTGATAAAGAGATGTGACTTATCCTCAATTTTATTAGCAAATTCGACGAAAGATTCCTCGATTGCTTCACTAGTCCCATATATATCTAAATGATCTGCATCCATTGATGTAATACACGCAATATTAGGATGCAAATGCAGGAAAGAACGATCGAACTCATCCGCCTCGACTACAGTTATTGTTTTACCACTACCTATTAAATTCGAATTGTAATTTTCTACTATTCCACCAATAAACGCAGTGACATCAGCTCCACTTTCGTACATAATGTGTCCTAAAATGCCCGATGTTGTTGTTTTACCATGCGTTCCAGCTACTGCAAAACAAAAAGTATCTTTAGTAATTAATCCTAAAACTTCCGATCTCTTTTTTATTTCAAAATTTCTCTCTGTGAAATAGTTCCACTCTGAATGCGTAATAGGAACTGCAGGCGTAACGACCACTAACGTATTTTCGACATAAAAATCGTTAGGAATTAAATCAATAGCATCTTCAAAGTGAATAGAAATTCCGCTTGCAATTAATTCATCAGTAAGAGCAGACGGTGTTTTGTCGTATCCAACAACTCTTTTTCCTAAGTTCTTGAAATAGCGCGCAAGATTACTCATCCCGATTCCTCCGATTCCTATAAAGTAGACGTTATTTATTTGGTTCAAATTCATTTACAATTTAAATTTAAAATTTCAATGGGACTTTCAATTTTCAACATTAGTGTTGATTTCTGAATTCTTGACTGACTATTTTATTAATTTTATTATCTCTTCAACGATATCTTTTGTTGCATTTGGCTTTGCTAATTTCTTCATATTTAAACTCAAATTAGTCTGCAAATTTTCATCGTGTATTAACGTATTAAAAACCGATTCAAATTTTTCGTCTAATTCGTTTTCTTTAATCAGCAATGCCCCTTTTTTATCTACAATTGCTTTGCCATTCTTGGTCTGATGATCTTCAGCCACATTTGGAGAAGGGATAAAAATTGTTGGTTTTCCAACTAAGCACAATTCCGATACTGACGATGCTCCTGCACGAGAAATGACAAAATCAGCAGCTGCGTAAATCAAATCCATTCTATCAATAAACGAAACTACTTGTACGTCTTCTTTATCAGAGAAACGTTTGTACTCCGCCATATAAAAGTTCCCACATTGCCAAAAAATTTGTATTCCTAGCGCTAGTAGAAAATCTAATTCTTTTTCGATTAACTGATTAATTCTTCTAGAGCCTAAGCTTCCGCCAAGAATTAATAGCGTCTTTTTATTGTCATCTAAATTAAAATACGAAATTGCCTCACTTCTTTTAGAATCTATATCTAACACATCTTGACGAACTGGATTACCAGTTAATATCATTTTTTCCTTCGGAAAAAAATGCTCTAAATTCTCGTAAGCAACACAAATCTTGTTTGCTTTTTTACTCAACAACTTATTAGTAATTCCTGGAAATGAATTTTGTTCCTGAATAACTGTCGGAATATTCAAACTATTTGCCATTTGTAAAAGTGGCCCGCTTGCGAAACCGCCTGTTCCAATGACAACATCTGGTTTAAATTTTTTTATAATATTTCTCGATTTCCACAGACTAATTAAAAGTTTTATTGGAAAAGCAGCATTATCAAATGTCAACCGCCTTTGTAACCCTGCAATCCAAAGTCCCTCTATAGCATATCCAGCTTGAGGCACTTTTTGCATTTCCATTTTATCTTTGGCTCCTACAAAAAGGAATTCAGCATCTGGAAAACGAGATTTTAATTCATTTGCAATAGCAATTGCCGGATAGATATGTCCGCCAGTTCCGCCACCGCTTAATATGAATTTGTATGGTTTCATTTTCTTTTTATTACTGCGTTTATTATTTATTTAAAACTGCCTGCATTGGATTTTTCGAATTGTCAGCGATTGAATACTCCTCGCCTAAAACATCATCCTGTTCTAATTCTCTATCGATTAATTTCTGAAGCGCTTCTTCCCTTTTAGCAGCATCTTTTAGTTCCTGCGTAATTTCCTCCTCTTTCTTGGTTACTCCAATGATAATTCCTAGTGCGATACAAGTCATCCAAATAGAAGTTCCACCGCTACTAATCAGGGGTAAGGTTTGTCCCGTAACTGGCAGCAGCTCTACTGCTACAGCCATATTGATCATCGCTTGAAAAATCATGGGGAAACCAAGACCTATTACTACAAGTTTTCCAAATAGCGTATTGGCTTTGTGAGAAGCAACTACAAATCTAAAAAGCAATAGTAAATACAATGATAAAACGAGTAATCCACCTACTAAGCCATATTCTTCAACAATAATTGCATAAATAAAATCCGAAGAAGATTGAGGTAAAAAATTCTTTTGAATACTCTTACCAGGCCCTAATCCATAAATCATACCAGATGCAATAGCAATTTTTGCTTTCTCTATTTGATAATCATCTTCATCTGGTTTATCAGTGCTAAAATTTTCAATACGGCTTTCCCAAGTACTTACTCTATTAAAAAATTTGGCATCTGGAAAAGCTTTCGAAATCAAAATAAAGAAAGCAAGAAAGATAATCCCAGAGCCTACAATGATTGCAATGTATTTCATGGGGTACTTCCCAATAAATACTAACATTAATATCATCGAAAATATTAATGCTGTAGTAGAAAAATTTGAAGGAAGAATGAACATTAAAGTTATAAAAACTGGCAGCCACAACTCTTTCAAAGACTCTACAAAATCAATAGGCTTCTCTCTTGTTTTTGATAAATAACGCGCTACAAAAACAAACAATACTAATGCCGCAAAAGCGGATGGTTGAAACGAAATACCAACAAATGGAATTTGTAACCACCTACTTGCATTTGCCCCACCAATCACTGTTCCTTTTATCATTGTAAAGGCCAAAATAAGCCATACAACCGGCAATATCCATTTTGATATTGATCTAAAATAATGATAAGGAACTTTATGAATAAAATATATAATTGCAAAACCGCAACAAATATGTCCTAAATGTTTCATTAAATACCCTAAAGTATTTCCTGTTCCATGTCCTAAATAGGCCAAGTTACTACTCGCACTAAAAACAGGCATAAACGAAAATAAGGCTAGTAAGGCCACGAATGACCAGATCCCTTTATCTCCTTTTAAATTACCTATTAATTGCTTCATTTTTATATTTTTAAAATTGACTACAAATGCTTAACCGCTTGTTTAAATTGATTTCCTCTGTCTTCATAGCTTTCAAATAAATCAAAACTTGCACAAGCAGGTGACAATAATACTGAATCTCCTTTTTCAGTTAAACGTTGTGCCATTTTTACAGCATCATTCATATTATCAACTTCAACCATAATGTCAACAACATTTCCAAAAACATCAATGATCTTTTTATTATCAACACCAAGACAGATAATCGCCTTCACTTTCTCACGAACTAGCGACATCAACTCATTGTAATCATTTCCTTTATCAACACCTCCAACAATCCAAACAGTTGGTGTATTCATACTGTCAAGAGCAAAAAAACTAGCGTTTACATTAGTTGCCTTTGAATCGTTTATATATTGAACATTTTGAATTTTCAAAACTTTCTCAAGACGGTGTTCTACTCCTTGAAAATTTGAAAGACTTTCTCTAATTGTAGCCTTTCTTATTTGCATTAATTTTGCTACAGATGTTGCTGCCATTGCATTTTTCATGTTATGTTTTCCTTCTAAGGCAATGTATTCTGTATCCATTGTAAACTCGTCTTGACTGATTTTAATTTCCATTTTGCTGTTGTTGTTTATGTATGCTCCTTCGTTGAAAGTTTTAGTCAATGAGAAAGGAATTAATTTTGCTTTTACTTTGTGCGTGCTCAGCCAGTGTTCGATAGCTTCATCATCCGCGTCATATATGAGGTAATCCTCCTCAGTTTGATTCATTGATATTCTAAATTTCGAATCAATATAATTTTCATATTTATAATCGTATCGATCTAAATGATCCGGGCTAATATTTGTAATTATGGCAATATGCGGCTTGAAATTCTTAATGCCATCCAGCTGAAAACTACTTAACTCTAACACATAGGAATCATATTTATTTTCAGCAACTTGCCAAGCAAAACTCTTTCCTATATTACCTCCCAATCCAACATTTAATCCTGCCGATTTAAGCAAGTGGTGGGTTAGCATCGTAGTTGTCGTTTTACCATTACTACCTGTAATCCCAATAATTGCTGCATTTGTAAAAGGTGCTGCAAACTCAATTTCTGAAATGACTGGAATTCCTTTCTCTTTCAGCTTCCTCACTATTGGTGATTTATCTGGAATTCCGGGACTTTTCATTACAACATCAGCATTCAGAATCAGATCTTCCGTGTGTTTTTCATCTTCCCATTGAATTCCATTTATAAGGAGAACTTCTTTATAATTCCCTTTTATCTTTCCAAAATCAGACACAAATACATCGTATCCTTTTTTCTTACCCAGAATTGCAGTACCTACACCGCTCTCTCCTCCGCCTAGAATTACGAGCCTCATACTATCTTAGTTTTAAAGTAATAATTGATAATATGGCTAGCATTATGGCAACAATCCAAAATCTAGTCACAATTTTACTTTCGTGGTATCCTTTTTTCTGATAATGATGATGCAACGGCGACATTAAAAATATTCTTCGGCCTTCGCCAAAGCGTTTCTTTGTGTATTTAAAATAGCTAACTTGAAGAACCACAGAGAAATTTTCGACTAGAAAAATTCCGCATAATAATGGAATCAACATTTCTTTACGAACGGCAATTGCGAGAACTGCAATAATTCCTCCAATAGTCAAACTACCAGTATCACCCATAAAAACAGAAGCAGGATAGGAATTATACCATAAAAAACCGATGAGTGCACCAACAAAAGCAGCTATAAAAACGGTCATTTCCCCTGAATTAGGGATATACATTATATTTAGATAATTGGAAAAAATAATATTCCCTGAAACAAACGTAAATATTCCCAAAGCGAGGACTGACACCGCAGAAGTTCCAGCAGCAAGTCCATCTATTCCATCAGTTAAATTAGCACCGTTAGATACGGCCGTTATTATAAAAATTACAACAGGGATAAAAACCAACCATGCCCATTTTTGATAACCATCACCTGTCCAAGCCAATAATTCAGCGTAGTCAAATTCATTATTTTTAAAAAAAGGAATTGTAGTAACAGTCGATTTCTCCTCTACTGGCGCTGGAGCGATAACATTTTCAGTTGTTACATTAAAAATATTAATCTTTCCAGTATCTTGTCGTACTGTAACTGCTGGACTGAAATAGAGTACTGAACCAACAATTAACCCCAGCCCGACTTGCCCAACAACTTTGAATATCCCTTTTAAACCTTCTTTATCTTTTTTGAAAATTTTAATATAATCATCAATAAAACCAATAGTTCCCATCCAAAGTGTAGTAACTATCAACATAACAATATAAATATTATGCAACTTGGCAAAAAGCATAACCGGAACAAGCGTAGCAAAAATTATGATTAATCCACCCATAGTAGGTGTTCCTGCTTTTTCATTTTGACCTGCTAAACCAAGTTCACGCACGGTTTCACCAACTTGCTGTCTCTGCAAAAACTGAATAATTCTTTTTCCATAAATAGTGGATAATAGCAGTGATAGCATAAAAGCCAACGCAGATCTAACAGTAATGTACTGAAAAACTCCTGTACCGGAAACATCCAATGTTTTGTCTAGATATTCAAATAAATAATATAGCATATTAGGTTATGGATTATTTGGTTATTTATTAAGCTGTTCTAAAATTTCTTTTACCGTTTCCATATCGTCAAAATGCTGACGAATGCCTTTCACCTCTTGGTATGTCTCGTGACCTTTACCAGCAATCAATATGATGTCATTAGGCTGAGCTAACTGGCAAGCCGTTTTTATAGCTTGCTTTCTATCTGTAATAGCCAGTAACTTTTTATAGTTTTGAGGCGCGACACCCTTTTCCATTTCACTAATTATAACTTCAGGATCTTCATCTCTAGGATTATCTGACGTCAATATTGCCTTATCACTCAAAGCTGTAGCAATATCAGCCATTATTGGGCGTTTTGTTTTATCTCTATTCCCTCCGCAACCCACAACTGTAATTAATTGTTCATTTGTAGTACGAATGTCATTGATTGTCCTGAGCACATTATCTAATGCATCTGGAGTATGCGCATAATCAACAATCGCAGTAATATTAGTAGCAGAAACTATAAACTGAAAACGACCAGAAACACTTTCTAAATCTGATAATAAACGAAGAACCTCTAAACTTTCCATTCCTAACTCGACAGCCGTTCCGTAAATAGCTAATAAATTATATGCATTAAATGTTCCTATTAACTTTACCCAAACTTCATTTCCATTGATTTTCAGTAGCAACCCTGACAATTGATTTTCAAGAATCTGTGCTTTATAATCAGCATATGATTTCAAAGCATAGGTACGTTTTCTTGCCGCAGTATTCTGCAACATCACTTGTCCGTTTTTATCATCACTATTTGTCAATGCAAAAGCTGATTTTGGCAAATTATCAAAAAATGTTTTTTTGACATCTCTATATTCCGCAAACGTAGGATGGTAGTCTAAGTGATCGTGAGATAAATTTGTAAATATCCCGCCTACAAAATGTAAAGCTTCTGTTCTTTTTTGATGAATTCCATGCGAACTCACTTCCATAAAACAGTACTCTACTCCATTATCTACCATTTCTTTTAGATAATGATTTATGGTAATTGAATCAGGAGTTGTATGCGTTGCTTTATGCTCCACTTTGTCAACTACAATTTTTACCGTTGAAAGTAAACCTACTTTAAAACCCGCTTTTTGGAATAATTGAAACAATAAAGAGGCAATAGTAGTTTTGCCATTTGTTCCTGTAATTCCAACTAATTTCAAGTTTTTAGAAGGTTCACTAAAGTAATTAGCAGCCATAAAAGCTAAAGCTGAATTGGTGTCCTTTACTTGAACGTAAGTAACTTCATTATTAATAGTATCCGGAAAAGCATCACATATTACAGCAGTTGCCCCTTTCTGGATCGCTTTTTCTATAAAATCATGACCGTCAGAAATTGAACCACGAATAGCCACAAAAACATCATTAGCTTCGATTTTTCTAGAATCAAAATCTATTTTATTGATAGCAATATCAGTTGGTCCTTTTACCGCCTCGATTGCTACTTTATACAATATATCTTTTAGTGTACTCATGATAATTCTAATAGTATCGTTGTATTTTTAACTAAATTTTGTCCTGCTTCTAGTGACTGTTTTTTTACTTTTCCTACGCCAACAACTTTTACTTTCAAACCTAAATTACCTAGTAAAGCCACTGCATCCATTCCTGACATTCCTTTCAAATTAGGAATTACCTTCAGTTTATTTTGTGTTTTTGCAAAATAAGAATCGTAATCGCTTTCTTGTTTTGGTATCTTTTTATCTAAGTTTTTAATTTCATTTGTAGATGGAGCATCAGTAAATATTTTTTGTGCAATCCTTTTAAAAACAGGTCCTGCAACGCCAGCTCCATAAAAATCTCCTTTTGCCGTACTTGGTTTATGAACTATCACAATGCAAGAATATTTAGGATGATCTGCTGGGAAGTACCCTACAAAAGAAGAGGCATAATGCATTTTAGTACCGTCTCTTTTTCCGTAATTCACTTGAGCTGTTCCAGTTTTACCAGCCATAGAAAAGTCTTTTGAGTACAACTTAGATGCTGTTCCTTTTTTAACTACGTTAGCCAGTACTACTTTTAATTTTTTTATTGTCTCAGGTGAACAAACTCTGGGATTGATAACTTCTTTCTCAACCTTTACAATCGTTTTGTTCCACTCTTTTATCTCAGAAATGAACTGAGGCTTAACCATCACACCATTATTTGCAACAGCATTATAAAATGTCAATGTTTGCATAGGTGTAATAGAAACTCCATAACCGAAAGCCATCCATGGCAACGAAATATTACTCCAACGTTTGTCTGAAGGTTGCGGAATGAAAGGACGACCTTCCCCTTCAAAATCCATGTTTAATCTCTTGTTGAATCCCCAAGCATTAACATGCTTAACAAATTTAGAAGGCTGGTTTTTATAGTTATCATAAACCGCTTGAACCATTACTGTGTTAGAAGACAATTCAAATCCTCTAGCTAAAGATATCTTTCCGTATCCTCCTCTATGTGAATCACGAACAGCCTTACCTGAATAACGAATTTCTCCACCAAACGTGTTGTAGACCGTACTTGTATCAGCCACCTTATCTTCTAAAACAGCCATCATATCGACTAATTTAAATGTAGATCCTGGTTCATGAGATTCAGCTACAGCATAGTTTGTAGTTTCATAATAGGTTCCATCACTCGCTCTCCCTAAATTAGCTATAGCTTTTACGTGACCAGTTTCCGTTTCCATTACTACTACGCAACCGTGATCTGCTTCAAATTCTTGCAATTGCTTTAATAAAGCATGATGCGCAACATCCTGAATGTATACATCTATTGTCGAAATAACATCGTAGCCATCTTGTGGATCTACTTCATTAAGGTCACGGATAGGTTTCCACTGCCCTTTTGCAATTTTTTGCTTTAATATTTTCCCGTCTTTACCGTTTAAATATTTTCTATATGCCCATTCAATTCCTTTTCCATCAGATTTCCCATTCGACGAAGTACGCTCATAACCAATAGTTCTTTCAGCAATTTTACCTATCGGATGCTCACGTACCGTTTCTTGTTGTACAATGATTCCGCCTTTGTAAGCACCTAAATTAAATAGCGGAAATCCTTTGATTTTAGAATACTGCGTATAACTTAATTTCCGAGCTAGCAAGTAATATCTATTTTTGTTAGCTCTGGCTTTTCGTAGTTCATTTTCAAAAAAACTAGAAGACTTGCCTAGAACTGTTGCAAGTGAATCTGATAATGACTTCACATTTTTTTCAAAAGCTTCAGCCTTTGGAGCAAGAGCATCGAAACGAATCTCATAATTAGGAATTGAAGTAGCTAAAAGGCTTCCATCAGCAGAATAAATATTTCCTTTATTAGCAGGAATAACAAAATTCTTGACTGTTCTTTCCTTCGCTAATTTTCGATAATAATCACCTTCAACCCATTGAATATTAGCTAATTTGACAGCAATAGCCATTGCCATGACAAAAATGCCAATAGCGACCGTATAAATTCTGTATGATATTTGCTTATCTTCTACTGCCATAACTTTTGAAAAAAGGTTTTCTCTTTTTCTTTTTTAACTTTTATTTTTACTGGAGGAACTGTCGATGGGAAAATTTCTTTTTCAACCATTTTTGCAGACACAGTAGACTCCATTTTTAATTTCATTAATTCTGAGCGTCTATCTACAAATTCCGAACGAAGTTCTTTTGCTTGATTTGTCAACGCCACAATTTTGAAGACTTTCTGTTCAAATCGCTGTGTATTAGCAATCATCAAAATGGCCAATAAAATTATAAAAACAATAAAGCGCCAGTTTTTCAATGCGTCCTCATTATTCAAGAACTTTGCTTTCAACAAACTGTAAACCCCGTTTTTCATCGCTATTATTTCTTTTCAGCTATTCTTAATTTGGCACTTCTAGCTCTATTATTTTCTTTAATTTCAGCAGCATCAGGAACAATTAGTTTACCAACACTTTTAAAAGGAACTGAGAAATTACCAAAAAAATCACGCTCAGGTTCTCCTTCAAACATTCCATTCTTCATAAACCTTTTCACTAATCTATCTTCTAATGAATGATAAGAGATTACGCTTAACCTTCCTTCTGGATTTAAAATTTCAAGCGATTGTTCTAAGAACTCTTTCAAAACATCCATTTCTTGGTTTACCTCAATTCGGATGGCTTGATAAATCTGAGCCAAGATTTTATTTCTAACTCGATCAGGCAAATGTCTCGCCAAAACCTCCTTTAGTTTGTCAGTAGTCTTGATAGGATTCAGCTCTCTTGCTTCTAATATAGTTCGAGCTAAAACTGGTGCATTTTTTAATTCGCCATAATCTAAGAACACTCTTTTCAAATTGTCTTCATCATATTCGTTAACAACCTTATAAGCATTCAAATCATTTTTCTGACTCATTCTCATGTCCAAGCCTGCATCAAAACGAGTAGAAAAACCTCTTTCAGGAACATCAAACTGATGCGATGAAACACCTAAATCACCTAGAATTCCATCAACACTTTTTATTCCGTAAAAGCGTAAAAATCTTTTTATAAATCTAAAATTATCATTGATTAGCGTAAACCTTTCGTCATCCAATGCGTTTGCCAATGCATCCTCATCTTGATCAAAAGCAAATAACTTTCCGTTTGGACCAAGTCTACTCAAAATTTCTTTTGAATGACTTCCTCCACCAAAAGTAACATCTACATAAATGCCATCAGGCTTAATATTTAAACCATCTACTGATGCGTGAAGCAAAACAGGATTATGATATTCCATTGTCGTCGTCATTTATATTACCCATTACATCTTCGGCTAAATCTGCAAAATCTACATCATCACCACTTATTGATTTCTCGTATAACTCTTTATCCCAAATCTCCACAATATTTACTGCTGAAGAAAAAACTACCTCTTTACTAATACTAGCAAAAGAAACTAAATCCTTAGGAATCAATAGCCGCCCTAAAGCATCTATTTCAACCACCTTTACACCAGCAGTAAAGCGACGTATAAAGTCATTGTTCTTTTTTACAAAGCGATTTAGCTTATTAATTTTAAGCATCATCAAATCCCACTCTTTCATAGGATACAACTCTAGACACGGTTGAAAAACAGAACGCTTCAAAACGAATCCGTTTTGAAGTGAAGTAGCCAACTGCTTTTTTAAAGGTGCTGGTATAAGCAGCCTTCCTTTAGCATCGACTTTACATTCATATGTCCCGACAATTGTATCCAAGAAAAAAGTATTTGATGATATAGAGCAAAAATATAAAAAATATTACCACTATTTACCACTATATACCACTTTGTTAATAAGTTTACCCACTTACACCTAAAAACGATTAATTTTTAAACACTCAGAGTATTAGGCTTCTTTTATTTATTTTATACGAAAAATAATACAAAATAAAAATAACTCACGAAGACACAAATATTTGCGTGGCCAAACACAATCATTAGAACAAAAAAGGTTAAAAAAAGCTAATTATTGTGACAAAAAAGGAGAATTCATCATTAACACTCCATTATTTTTCCAATTAAAAATTGTTGTAAGAATTAATTTTTATTTATTAAATCATATATTTGTCAAAATTGAAAATTCGGTTTCATAAAACATGGAAAAACACTATAAAAAAGAAGGTAGATACAGCTATTTTGAAGCTGGTGAAGGAACACCAATTGTCATCTTACATGGTCTGATGGGAGGACTTAGTAATTTTGATGCTGTTGCTAGTCACTTTTCTACAAGAGGTTACAAAATAATCATTCCAGATTTACCTATATACACCCAAAATATTTTAAAAACTAATGTAAAGAGTTTTGCAAAATATGTTAAGGATTTTATCACATTCAAAGGATTAGATCGCGTGATCCTTTTAGGAAATTCATTAGGTGGTCATATTGCATTATACCATACTAAAATGTATCCTGAAAAAGTAGCAGGACTTATAATAACTGGAAGTTCTGGCCTTTACGAAAGCGCTATGGGCGATAGCTACCCAAAAAGAGGTGACTACGAATACATCAAGAAAAAAGCAGAAGATGTTTTTTACGATCCAGCAGTAGCAACTAAAGAATTGATTGACGAAGTTTACGAGTCTGTAAACGACAGAATAAAACTTATAAAAACATTGACGATCGCTAAAAGCGCCATTCGTCACAACATGGCAAAAGACTTACCTAAAATGCACGTTCAAACTTGCATCATTTGGGGTAAAAATGATAAGGTTACACCACCTGAAGTAGCAGAAGAATTTAATAATCTATTGCCAAACTCTAGCTTGTACTGGATTGACAAATGCGGTCATGCAGCCATGATGGAACATCCAGAAGAGTTCAATCGTTTATTAGAGGATTGGTTAACAAACACTCATTTAGCTGTTCAAAAAGCATAAAGAGAGAATTTTACAACACAAAGCAATGAAAATTAATACCGCCGAATTTGTTATTAGCAACTCTGAAGTAAGCAAATGTCCAAAAGACTTTTTGCCAGAATACGCATTTATAGGTAGATCAAATGTGGGAAAATCCTCTTTGATAAATATGCTAACAAATCATAAAAAACTAGCAAAAACATCTGGAAGACCAGGAAAAACGCAATTGATCAATCATTTCTTGATTAACAGCAATTGGTATCTTGTCGATTTACCTGGATATGGTTACGCCAAAGTTTCAAAAAAGACAAAGTCTATTTTTCAAGAATTTATTACTGACTATTTCGAGACAAGAGAACAATTAGTATGCGCCTTCGTTTTGATAGATATTCGTCTTGAAGCACAAACCATAGATATTGAGTTCATGTCTTACATGGGCGAAAGCGAAATTCCTTTTTGCATCATCTTTACAAAAGCTGATAAAATCAGTAAAGTAAAAATAGACTCTCATGTTGCCGCTTACAAAAAGAAAATGTACGCTAACAATTGGGCCGAAATGCCACCTTATTTTGTAACGTCAGCGACTGAATCTACAGGAAAAGAAGAATTATTAGGCTATATAGACGAAGTAAATCAAGAAGTTTTTAAGAACAACAGCGGTTTTTAAAGCTAGAAATTCTAAAACAAAAAAATCCAAATTCTAATTTAACATTGGAATTTGGATTTTTTTGTTTTGACTACTTTTTATTTCACTAGATCTAATTTCTCAGCAAAGTAATCGCAGAAATCTTTCATAGTGTCCGACATTTTTTCATCATCTGTTGCACGCTTGAATGTTTCAGACATAGCAACTAAAGTCTGATGAAAGAAAATTTTCATTTCATCAACTGGCATATCTTTTGTCCATAAATCAATTCGCATGCTTTCCTTAGCTTTGCTATCCCAAATGGATAACATAATAGCTTTCGCCTCTTGAGCTTCAACTCCGCCGTCTTGAGCGGACCACATTAATTTTTCTGGAACACGATTATCATCTAATTCGACTAGAAATTTAATTTCTGATGTATTTTTATTCGACATTATTTTTTGGGTTTGTATTTAGATTTTTCAAATAACTCTTTTGCATTCAATTTCAACAAATCTCCGATAGGGATTTCATTGTTTTTTGCGTACGCTCGCACAATTTGCCAGCCTAACCAAGCTCCCACTCTTCCGGGAGACTCGTTGTCTAACTCCAAATAGAATTTAGAAAATGGTGCTTGACTTATAAATCTTGGTATTAATTTCTGATCGTTACTGTAAAGCATTTCTCTTTCGATAATATAGCGCCACATATAATTTTCATTTTCTTCACACCATTTTATTTGTTCGGCTGTATATCCTATTTTCTCAGCATCTAAATAATCAGGCAAGAGTAAATCTTTCAAGTACAATTGCTTTCCAGAATAAATCATTTGAGCCAATAGAGTCTTATCTGAGCTACCTGGGATTTTACTAGCAGAAAAACTCGTAACGATATCCGGAGCGATTTGTCTTTGCTCAAAATTTTCTTTTAAGTAATTTGGAAACTCATAAAATTTATGGTTTTTCCCCAAGTACAATTCAAGTGAAACAATTACCAGACTGTCTGCATAGATAACCTTATTATTATAATCCATCTCTGAGATTACTGTTATCACTTTAGGTGTTTTTGTTTCTGGAAAGTAATATTTGATACGTTTAAAAAGCGTTTCTAAAACTTCTTTTTCAGGTTTAAAATCACCGTATTTCTTTTGAACCTCATCGTAAACCTCTCTCCAAAGCGGACTTCTCATTTTATCCAACCAGACGCTATTATCGTTCCCAACAGGAAAGAAAAACGGAAATTCTTTTTTAACTTTTTCTAAGTCTTCTGGAGGCGTTTCAAAAAATATTTTATCAAAACGTTCTACTTTAATTTCCAGAGGAATTTCTGCCACAGCACTTTCTACTTTATCTTCCTTTTTACAAGCTAAAACAAAGAGACAAAAGGCTACGAGAAACAGATATTTTTTCATATATATTAATTAAATTTGTTTCTAAAGAATCATTGGAAACAAACGCATTTCAAATTGATTTTGCAAATATACATTCCTGCTTCTTAAAACGTAAATTATTATGACTAAAAAAAGTACAATTCAAGTTGACAAAGTAAACACTCAAATTGTAAACTGGCTAAAAAGCTATGCTGAAAACTCAAAAGTAAATGGATTCGTGATAGGTATTTCTGGTGGAGTTGATTCAGCAGTTACATCAACCTTGTGTGCCCAAACTGGTTTAAAAGTTTTATGTGTTGAAATGCCAATTCATCAAGCAGAAAGTCATGTTTCCAGAGGACGTGAACATATTGAGCAATTAAAACAACGGTTTCCAAATGTGAGTAGCGTAGAAGCTGACCTAACTAGTACTTTTGAAACATTTAAAATGGCAGTTCCTACAGAGGAAGACACTACCAAATTAAACTTAGCACTTGCCAATAGCAGAGCGCGATTGCGAATGACCACCTTATATTACTTCGCAGGAATTCACGGTTTACTGGTTGCAGGAACGGGGAACAAGGTCGAAGATTTTGGAGTTGGTTTCTATACAAAATACGGCGATGGCGGAGTAGATTTGAGTCCAATTGCTGACTTAATGAAATCAGAAGTATTTTTATTAGGCAATTATTTAGACATACCAAAATCAATATTAGAAGCATCTCCTACTGATGGATTATTTGGCGATGATAGAACTGATGAGGACCAACTTGGAGCTAGTTACGACGAATTAGAATGGGCAATGCTTCAAGATGAAGCTCAAAGAAATAGTGATGATTTTTCTGGAAGAGAGAGAATTGTTTTCGGAATTTATAAGAGATTAAACACAAATAATCAACATAAAATGATTCCAATTCCAATTTGTCATATCGAGAAATATTAAACAACTCATATTTTATATTGATTTGCAATTATTTACAGAATTTATTTATAAATTTACAGTTCCAATTACAAATAATTCTAAAAATAAAAAATTATGATCAAAGTATGTATTGCAGATAATTATCCTGTCGTGCATTTTGGGGTAAAATCGTACTTCAAAGACAATGCAGACATTTCGATAGTTGCCAATGTCGGCAATTTCGCGATGGTACAAGATATATTACAAACAAAAGACATTGATGTATTAGTCGTGGATTTGGATCTGGAAGGTCTTTCCAGTATTTTTGAGGTTAAAGCAATCTTGAAAAATTTTCCAAAAACTAAGATTATTATCTACAGTGGTCTTTCAGAACAAATTTATGCGCCAAATGCCATAAAAGCTGGAGTTTCTGGCTTTGTGCATAAATCAGAAAAACTAGAAACTTTAGGTATTTCCATTATTAAAGTCCAACAAGGCAAAATAATAATGAATGAAACCGTAAAGAAAAACTTAGCGCTTATTGCTAAACAAAGCAAGAGTGAACGTTTGTATCGCAAACTATCTAATCGTGAAGTTGAAGTATTACGTTATTTAAGTGGGGGGAAAAAGAATCATGAAATTGCTGAAATTTTAAATCTCAACGAAAAAACTATCAGTACTTACAAACTGCGTTTGCTTACAAAACTAAACGTTACTAATCTTGTAGATTTAGTAGACAAAGCTAAAAAATTAGAGATTGTTTAGTATCTAGACATTACTCTTCCTAGTTTTTTAGAAAAAGAATGGATTAAAACATTGTAATCCATTATCATCGATATAGACTCTGTATTATCTGAATTTGATTCTGATAGTACAGAGTTTTTTAATTCTTCGATAATCATCCCAACCAAATACCATCTCATAGTTAGAATCGTTTCGGAAACATTCTGTGCAATAGTGTCATTTTTTGATTTCGGAAAAATATTTTGCCCTTGCCAATCGTGCAAAACAAGTCGCTCATCTTCCATTAAGATATCCGTTACCTCTTGAGCAAAATTAGGCTCGAGACGCATTAAATATTGCTCTAAACTAAAATTTTCCTGCTGATGATAAAAATTTATCAAGTCATTGAATATTTCTCTAAACAAAGGATTGGCAAGTTCAACCTCATCTTCTTGCAAACTAAGATAAATTCTTTGATATACTTTGTACTCCTTTTTTTCTGTAAAAGTTGCTATTTCGCCATCTTCACTAGTTTTCAAAAAAGTATCTTCAAATTCTTCCATCTTGTTTCCATACAATAAAAGAATTTCTATTATTTTCCTTTCCAAGCGATAAAGAATATCAACTTTTTCAGTTCCTATTGGATTTTCATTTTTAACAACTTCAAAAGCTTTTTGCCCAGAATCTTGTGCTTGTTTTTGTTTTTTACCAACATCGACAACCTCTTTTTGTGCTAACTGTGCCAAAGTACTTTGCAAAACTTGCTCCGAAATATCCATAATTCGTGAACATTCCTGTATGTAAATTTCTCGCTGAATGCGGTCTGGAATTTTAGAAATACTCACTACCATATCCCGAATCAAATCGGCTTTTTTTATAGGATCGTTCTTAGCTTCATTCATTAAAAGCGACGCTTTAAACTGTATAAAGTCTTTAGCATTATTCTCAAGATACATAACTAAGTCATCATGCGAGGTTTTTTTAGCAAAACTATCAGGATCTTCTCCATCAGGAAATGTACATACTTTGACATTCATCCCTTCTTCGAGAATCAAATCGATTCCTCGAATGGAAGCACGCAATCCTGCCGCATCACCATCAAAAAGCATGGTTATGTTTTTTGTCAATCTATTGATTAATCGGATTTGATCTGATGAAAGTGCGGTTCCAGATGACGAAACCACATTCTCAATTCCTGCTTGGTTGAACTGAATTACGTCCGTATATCCTTCAACTAAATAGCAGTTGTCTAGTTTAGCAATAGATTGTTTAGCATGGTAAATACCGTAAAGAACTTTACTTTTATGGTAAATATCACTTTCAGGAGAATTCAGATATTTTGCTGCTTTTTTATCGTTAGTCAAAATACGCCCTCCAAAACCTAGGACTCTTCCAGACATACTTTGAATAGGAAACATAACTCGCCCTTTGAAACGGTCAAATGGCCTGTCGTCTTTAGGGATAGTTAATCCAGTACTTTCAAGAAATTCTAATTTATACCCTTTTCCCAACGCTTCTTTAGTAAAAGCATCCCAAGCTTCAGGTGAATATCCCAATCCAAATTTCTTGATCGTTTCATTAGTAAAGCCACGTTCTTTAAAATAAGAATAACCTATAGCCTTGCCTTCTTCTGAATTTAAAAGTGTATTGTGAAAATAGGTTTTTGCAAACTCAGAAACCAAATACATACTCTCTCGAATGTCAGTATTTGCTTTTTCTTCATCCGACTGCTCCGTTTCTTCAATTTCGATATTGTATTTTTTAGCTAAATATCGAATGGCTTCCGGATACGTAAATTGTTCATGTTCCATCAAGAATGCAACAGAATTCCCACCCTTCCCAGAACTAAAATCTTTCCAAATTCCCTTGGCTGGCGAAACCATAAAAGAAGGAGAACGCTCTTCAGAAAAAGGACTTAAACCCTTGAAATTACTTCCTGCACGTTTTAAATTAACAAAATCACCTATAACCTCCTCTACTCGAGCAGTTTCGAAAACAATATCTATCGTGGCTTTTGAAATCAAAATATGAGGAAAAATTTAATTGTTTAAGGACTGCAAAAATACACAAATCAAACTTCTTATTTCCAAATCTAAAGTAAAAAAAGCGCCTCTCTCGAAGCACTTTTTAAAGTAACTAACTAAATCAAAATATTAATTAAAATCGAAACGCAATCCTAAAGAAACATTATTTTGCTTAACAGCATTATCTTTAAACAGAGGATTCAAATCATATTTTAAATACAAACTGGTAGACTTATAACCTACATAGCTGCTCAAGCCATAAATAAAATCAGTAGTATTGAAATCTCCTTTTAGCCTTTCAGTAGTATTAAGATTATTATCATCATATTTAAGAATTTGCTTAGACTTTAAATTGATTCCAGCATATCCACCAACACCTAAACGAAAACTATTATGTGTTCTGAAAAATGGTTTTCCATTAGAATCTTTATTACCTGAAAAATCAAATTCTAAATGAACTGGCGCTACTAAATAAACATTTCTAAAACGAGAATCGCTTAAATCTTTAGTATTCAAAACAAGATCAGTTTGGTTTCCATTGACCACAAAACTGCGATTATCAGTAGGACGAAGATTATTATACATCACTGACAAACCATATTTTGCATGCAAAAGATTATCATTTTCTAAAATCCTGCTATTGTAAGTAACACCCAATTCATAGAAATGAGACCCTAAATACCTGAAATCAGATTTGTCAACTTTATCGTTTGTCACCACATTATTTAAACCTGCCGCAAAAACCATTTGACTCGTTGTACGCTTAGATTGACGATTTTTCTTATCTTCATTACCATCATATACTTTCAAGGATGCAATGTTAATTTCTGTTTGATTTTTTCCAATTTCTGTATTACTTCCACCAAGCATAATCATTCTACCACCATTTTTACTAGTTTCATCTTCTAATTTACCATCAACTCTGTCTTGAATTAATTGATTTAGCTTCGCTTCCTCAATAGCAACTTTTGACTCAATAGTAGCAGCACGAACTGATGCTTTCTCTAACTTCAATACTTCAGCTTTTTCTTTTGAGATCAATCCCTTTGACAAATCCTGATCGACAGCTTCAACTTCAGACTTTAATGCCTTTTTTTCACCATCAGTTATTGACTTAATTTCATCAGCAATTGCTTTTGCTCGTTTTTCAAAAGAAATTGTTTTGTTTTTTCTGCCTTTTATAGAACCCGTTTCTTCTAATGAATTGTCAACTACATCTAGGGTTATATCTTTGAACCAAACCTGACCTGTTCCGTCCAACAAAGTTCCATATGAGATTGATGTCGCTTCTTCTGGAACAAACAGTACAATTTCATATTTCATCCAATCGTTTGTACCTTTTATTCCTCTATTCTGCATATTGTCGAAAGCAAGAACTTGAGCTTTATAAAAATCAACACGCATCCAGAGTCCAGCCCATGATTTTACTTTTTCAGTTTTCACAAAACCGCTCATTTTTACTGTTTTCCCTTTGAATGAATCTGACTGAACAGTTTTCATAAGAGTTCCAAAACCATCAATTTTACTTTTAATTGATTTTATAGTGAAAATATTCTGATCGAGTAACTCTGAATCTTTTTCAAAACTCATATTATAATTTGGTGATTCAGGTTCCCAATACGACCAGTCTAAAACATATTTATAGCTTCCGTTATTTTGAGCATTTAATTTTGTGACCATAGCGACCAACATAATAGCCGTAAATAAAATAATTTTTTGCATGATTTTCGTTTTTTGATTGATGATTGATTTTTATTCTTGATAATTTCTATTTGCCAAAACGGCTTTTATACTGTTATAATTTTTATTTATTTTTTCTATTGCAGTTTCCCTAAAAGATTGATTTAATTCTGATTCAGCATTTATCAATAAACTATTTGCATTTACTGCAATTCCTGATTTATACCTTTCCGTCGATACTTTAGAAGAGGTCTTATCCACCTTATTATTACTAATTTCCGCCAATAGTCTTTCTGCTGAAATATATCTGTTTTTACTAACCGATTGATAATTGCTATTTTCAGCAACATTCACAACTGCGTTATTCTCTTTTGATTGATTGATAATTGAAACGGTATCTTCTTTATTTAAAAGTTCAATTGACTGTTTTTTAATACTATTATTAGCAATAAACTGGGGTTCATTAAGTACTTTATTTTGTGTCGAACGAGGTGAAACATTCGGATTATTAGCTTTTGACTCGTCAGAATTATTTACATCCTTTTTTTGTTCTAAAACAACTGCTGGTAAATTGTTATCTATTATTTCAGCATCCAAAACAGTAAAAAAAACAGTTCCTATCAGTAAAAAACCAACAAAACTTGCAGCAAAATATATCCATTTATAATTTCGCTTACTTTTAGTTTTTTCGGCAATGTCAAGCTTAGCACTCAATCGATCCCAAGCTTGCGCAGAAGGCTGAATCGTTCTAGCGTCCAACTTTTGTTTTATTTCAAGATCTAGTTTATTCGGTTCCATACTCGTAATTTTTTAACTTGTTAATCTGCGTTTGAAGTGTTTTCCTAGCATGCGACAATTGCGACTTCGATGTCCCCTCATTTATCTCCAGCATACTTGCAATTTCCTTGTGCTTAAAACCTTCAATAGCATATAAATTAAAAACCATTTTATAACCATCCGGCAAACTATCAATCAAAGACTGAATATCATCTGTTGAAAATTGACTTTCGATGTTATTAAAACTCTCTTCAAAATAAGTTTCATCTTCAATATACTTTATCTTCTTCTCCACTCGAATAAAAGAAATACATTCGTTGACCATTATTCTCCTAATCCAACCTTCAAAACTTCCTTTATTTTCGAAGTTTTTAATGTTAACGAAAACTTTCATAAAAGCGGTAATCATAATATCTTCAGCCTGATGAATATCCTTTACATATTGACGGCATACACTTAACATTTTTGGAGAAAAATGAGTATAAATTTGCTGTTGAGCCTGCCGATTATTTTCGGTGGCTAACTTAATTAATTCATTTTCCTGATGATGTAAGTAGATTACTTTCATAAAAATTTTAAATGGAAAAGTTGCATTTCGATCACACCTCTCAGAGAAACTAATTTATAATAACACTCCAACTAAAGTTATTAAAAGTATCGTCCAAAAATGATATTGAATCAGACTTCTATAAACATAGACGCTTATCAGTACAAAAAGGTTGCATGATATGTTCTATTTTTTCTAAAGATAAATTGAGGAGTTTATAAAAAACTAACAATCAAATGCTTATAAGAAAATTATTTTAAAATAAATTATTTTTTTCTTTCAATTACGTAATTGACCATCAAGACTAAAGCGTCTTTAAACTCAGAATCAGGAAAATTATTTAAAAGTAAAAGTGCTTCTTGCTGGAATTCGACCATTTTATTTTCAGCGTAAGCCAAACCATTATTATCTTTTACAAAAGCAATAACTTCTTTAACTCTTTTTTTGTCTTTGTTATGATTTTTAATGGAATTGATTAACCAGCTTTTTTCTTTTGAAGTACAGGTATTCAGGACATGAATCAGCGGTAAAGTCATTTTTTGCTCTTTGATATCAATTCCAGTAGGTTTTCCAATGGCTTCGTCAGTATAATCGAATAAATCATCTTTTATTTGGAAAGCCATTCCAATCAGCTCACCAAATTTTCGCATATTCTCAACCTGAAACTCATCTTCAATAACTGATTTTGCACCAAGAGCACAACAGGCAGCAATAAGTGTTGCTGTCTTTTTTCGAATGATGTCATAGTAAACATCTTCTGTAATGTCTAATCTTCGGGCTTTTTCTATTTGAAGTAGCTCGCCCTCACTCATTTCACGTACAGCAACAGAAATAATTCGAAGCAAATCAAAATCGCCATTATCTATAGACAGTAGTAAACCTTTTGATAATAAATAATCGCCAACTAAAACGGCAATTTTATTTTTCCATAGCGCATTAATAGAGAAAAAACCTCTTCTCCGATTACTATCATCTACAACATCATCATGAACTAATGTTGCCGTATGAATCAACTCTATAACGCAAGCTCCGCGATAGGTTCGTTCATTTACCACACCGCCAGAAACCATTTTTGCGGTAAGAAAAACAAACATAGGTCGCATTTGCTTCCCTTTTCTATTTACAATGTAGTAAGTGATTCTATTCAACAAAGCCACTTGCGAAGTCATCGATTCATAGAACTTTTTTTCAAAAAGTTCCATTTCTCTAAATATGGGCTGTTTTATTTGTGAAGTAATATTCATTAGAATCCAAAGATACAATTTTAGCCTACAATCCTACAAGTGCTTAGTGTGTTTTGAGCGTTTTTAGAAAAGAAAAAATTAAGCTTCCTTATTTGCCAGTTGTCCACAAGCTGCGTCAATATCTTTTCCGCGGCTTCGTCGT
This sequence comes from Flavobacterium galactosidilyticum, assembly GCF_020911945.1. NCBI lineage: Bacteria > Pseudomonadati > Bacteroidota > Flavobacteriia > Flavobacteriales > Flavobacteriaceae > Flavobacterium > Flavobacterium galactosidilyticum. Next base: position 1,485,663 of record NZ_CP087135.1, on the reverse strand, counting down.
ACTTTTACGACGATTCCACTTGCTTCTAGCGCTTTTATATAGGCATTTATAGATTCTTCGGAAGCTTGTTGAAATTCCCCGTCATCGATTGGGTTGTATTCAATAAGATTCACTTTGCAAGGAACGTATTTGCAAAACTTCACCAAAGCATCTATTGAAGCTTTATTATCGTTAATGTCTTTCCAAACGACATATTCGTAGGAAATTTTGCTTTTTGTTTTTCGGTACCAATATTCTAATGATTCCCGCAAATCAGCCAAAGGAAAATTAGCACTAAAAGGCATTATTCTAGAACGGATTTCATCAATAGCAGAGTGTAAAGAAACGGCCAATTTGAACTTTACATCGTCATCCGCTAATTTCTTAATCATTTTAGGCACTCCTGAAGTAGAAACCATAATTCGTTTTGGAGACATCCCTAAACCTTCTGGTGAAATAATCATTTCGATTGCTTTCAACACATTGTTGTAATTCATAAGCGGTTCTCCCATTCCCATGAAAACAATATTTGATAAAGGATGATTGTAGTACAACCTACTTTCTTTGTCAATAGCAACCACTTGATCATAAATTTCAGCAGGTTCAAGATTACGCATTCTTTTTAATCGCGCTGTTGCACAAAAATTACAATCTAAACTACAACCCACTTGGCTAGAAACACAAGCTGTTGTTCTCGTGTTAGTAGGTATTAAAACTGACTCAACGACTAATCCATCATGCAAACGAACTGCATTTTTCACAGTTCCATCTTCACTGCGTTGCATCGTATCTACCTTGATATGATTGATGACAAAATTTGTTTCAAGCATCGTACGTGTTCCCTTAGAAACATTAGTCATATCCTCAAAACTATGCGCACCTTTACTCCACAACCATTCGTAAACTTGATTGCCGCGAAATGCTTTATCGCCATTGGCAATAAAAAAATCTCGCAATTGTTCTTTCGATAAGGCTCGTATGTCTTTTTTATCAATTTCCATGGTGCAAATTTAATGACAATTTGTTGATTTCTTGATTTGATAATTTGATAACTTTGCAGAAAATCAAGAAAATCAAAAAAAAATGCATTTCATTTCCCAAGAACTAGAGGACTATATTGAGCAACATTCTGAAAAGGAGCCTGCTTTATTAGCAGCATTAAACAAAGAAACCTACCAAAAAATTTTGCTGCCAAGAATGTTAAGCGGGCATTTTCAAGGTCGTGTTTTGAGTATGCTTTCTAAACTTATTCGTCCTATAAATATTCTAGAAATTGGTACATATACCGGATATTCTGCTTTGTGCTTGTGCGAAGGTATGAAAGAAAACGGAACGCTTCACACCATTGACATCAAAGAAGAGTTAGTTGATTTTCAGCGAAAGCATTTCGACAAATCACCTTGGGGAAAGCAAATTTTTCAATATTTAGGAGAAGCAGTTGATATTATCCCAAGTCTTGAATCCAAATTTGATTTAGTTTTCATTGACGCTGACAAAGAAAACTACCTCAACTATTTTGAATTGATTTTACCAAAAATGAATAAAGGAGGAATTATACTGTCAGACAATGTACTATGGAGCGGAAAAGTCCTAGAGCCAGTACACCCAAATGATTTAAGCACAAAAGTATTGATGAAATACAATGAATTACTAGCAACTGATTCGAGAGTAGAAACGGTATTATTGCCCATTCGTGATGGTTTGACCGTGAGTCGCGTTCTCTAATCAAAAGTTCTGTCGAAAACAAATCCTTAGCCCTGATGGAAGTGTCATCCTTTTTATGAGTTTTCGGGCTGAGTTTTTTGAAATCTTAGCTCGAAAACTCATAAAAAGATACAGCGCACAGCAGGAAATAGCTCCTAAAAAATCACAAATTGGGTTGTGGAAAATATTTTTTTTGTAAAATTTTATATGATTTAAACATCAAGAAACCAAAAATAAATCCGAAAAAATAGCCAGTTAAAATATCACCTGGATAATGTAATCCTAGATAAATTCTGCTATAAGCGAAGATAAATGGCCACAAAAAAATCAATTCAAAGTGCTTAAAATAAGATCGCAAAGTAAAATATATAAAAGCAGCAACAGCCATTGAATTTGCAGCATGTCCAGAGAAAAAACTAAAGGCATTACTCATTTTCACAATTCGTATGTATGAAGCAATTTCAACATTATTACAGGGACGTAACCTTTGAACATTGTTTTTAACCACATTCGTCATTTGGTCCGTAAAAGTCACTAAAAGAGCAACAAATAAAAGTAGATATAGAGTTTGCTTACCCCCTAATTTTTTATAAATAACATAAAGTAATAGCAAGAAAAGTGGAATCCAATTGCTTTGCTTTGTTATGAATAACCAAAGTCCATCGTACGTAGGAGAACCTAAACCATTTAAAAAAACAAAAAGTTCTGTATCTAAAGAAAGTATTTTTTCTAACATTACATCTGGCGTTTTATTGGGCCAGAAACATCTTCTATAACCTCTTTAGTACCTTCTAGAGATGTGTTTACTTCTCCTAACATACTATCTTTTGCTTTATTAATCTCTGAACTAATATTGCCAGTTATATCCGTGAATTGAGAAGTATCGCCTAGTAAATTGTCTTTCACTTTATTTATTTCGGATGTTATATTGCCTTGTAAATCAAATAAAGATTGTTGGTCAAATCCATTGGCTTCCGCTCCTTTTTGGATTTCACTTTTTATATCATTTGTAGCATTTTTCAATTGCGCCATAGCTTTACCCATTGTACGCGCAATTTCAGGAACCTTATCAGATCCAAAAAGCATCAATACTATAAACATGATGAAAATTAATTCGCCGCCACCTATACCAAACATATGTTTTGTTTTTTATTGCTACAAATATACCAAATTTTGAATCTTGGGCTTTTAAATATTTCATAAAATAAAAAAAAGACTCTTCGCAGAGTCTTTTTAGATTGTACCTTTCTTTAGTCAAATTTAGATTTTACTTGTTCTTTAGGCCAAGTGTTATTACTAACGTCAATATCCGCTGTTTCTAATTTAGGATCTATTTGAATTTTCTTGATTGCCTTTTCAGTAGCATATACTTTCTTAGCAGTATCATTGTTTTTTCTCCAAATTTGAGCTGGATATTTAAATACTTCTTTCGAATCGTCTTCATAAGTTAACTCAACAATTATAGGCATCAACATTCCACCAGGTTTGTTAAACTCTACTTCGTAGAAATATTTAGGCGATTTTAATTTTGATCTTTCTTCAGCTGTAAATTTTGTATTTACATAATCTGCAAGTAAACTGATATCTTCAATTTTTAGTGCTTTTTTATTTTTTGCAGCTAACTCACCACTTGTACTTGGTACTAAATACACGAATGGTCCTTTTTCCTCACCAAAACGACCTCTTCGAACTATTGCATTTTTTAATTCTGTTGTTGCCGTTTCAGAAACATAGTATTGTTTTACTTCATTTATACCAATATCAACAAAATCAGTAGAATAAAACCAACCTCTAAAAAACCAGTCTAAATCGACTGCAGAAGCATCTTCCATAGTTCTAAAAAAGTCTTCCGGTGTTGGATGCTTGAATTTCCACCTGTTTGCATAGATTTTGAAAGCATGATCAAACAATTCTCTTCCCATAATAGTTTCTCTCAAAATATTCAACCCAGTAGCGGGTTTGCCGTAAGCATTGGCACCAAACTGAGCAATTGTTTCAGAATTAGACATTATAGGCTCTAAGAATTTTTGATCTCCACTCATATAAGGAACGATCTTGCTAGCTGGTCCTCGACTTGAAGGAAAATTGGTCCCTAATTCCTGTTCCGCCATATACTGCATGAATGTATTTAATCCTTCATCCATCCATGACCACTGGCGCTCATCAGAATTTACAATCATAGGAAAGAAGTTGTGCCCTACTTCATGTATTGTCACCCCAATCATTCCATTTTTAATTCGCTCACTTACGACTCCATTTTCATCAGGACGACCATAATTCCAGCAAATCATAGGATATTCCATTCCTTGATCTTCTGCAGATACCGAAACTGCCTTAGGATAAGGATAATCAAAAGTGTGTGATGAATAACTTTTTAAAGTATGCGCTACAGTTCTTGTTGCTGTTTCTCCCCAAAAAGGGTTTGCCTCTTTAGGATATATTGAAACTGCCATAACTGATTTCTCACCTAATTTAACTGCCATCGCATCAAGGATAAATTTTCTTGAAGTGGAAATTCCAAAATCTCTAACATTCTTGGCGCTAAATTTCCATGTCTTTTTCTTGTTAGAAAAACCTTTTTCAGCTGCTTCTGCTTCTGCTTGAGTAACAATAACAACAGGCTTATCGTAAGTTTTCAAAGCCAAATTATATCTTTTTACTTGCTCAGGAGTAAAAACTTCACTTCTGTTCATAAGATCTCCTGTAGCTTCCATAACGTGATCTGCAGGAACTGTTATATTCACATCAAAATTCCCAAAAGGCAATGTAAATTCCCCTGTTCCCCAGAACTGCATATTTTGCCATCCCTCGACATCATTATATACTGCCATTCTAGGATAGAATTGAGCAATTACGTACAATTTATTTCCGTCTTTTTCGAATAATTCATATCCAGAACGCCCACCTTCTACTCTGTAATTATTAATATTATAATTCCATTTTATTGCAAAAGAAAACTTCTCTCCCGGTTTCATTGGTGTAACTAAATTGATACGCATCATGGTATTATTGATGGTATACGACAAAGGCTTTCCGGCAGCATCTTTTACCGATTCAATATTGAAACCGCGCTCTAGATCCTGTTTCAAAAATTTATTAGCAAAGTTTACTGCTGGAAAAACTTGCTCCATTCTTTGGCTTTCCGCCAATGGTGTTTCTGATGTTTTAGCTGCTTGATTTTGATCTAATTGCACCCAAAAATACTCTAAAATATCAGGAGAATTATTATGGTATGTCACCACTTCTGATCCTTTAATACTAGAGTTTTTATCGTCTAACTCTATGTCTATTTTATAATCTGCCTGTTGTTGATAATAAGCTGGTCCTGGCGCTCCAGATGCCGTGCGAAACATGTTTGGTGTTGCCAACAAATCGTACATTTGGCTAAACTTATTATTATCATACCTACCTGTTTGCTTAGTTGCTGTCGAAGGTGTTTTTTCCTGTGCCAATAACAAAGCAGGAATAAATAATAGTATGGATAATTTTCTCATAGGTTAGGTTGTCGTTATTTCAGTGGGTGAAAATAATAATTTTAAACAAAATTATCTAAATTTATTAATATTTTAACAATCCCTTTGAGTTAGATTCGGTTAAAAGTAAGGTATTCTTAACTCCTGAAACATTAAAATGCATAATATTTTGTTGTTCAGAATTATTATCTGTAATTATCGAATTGTAGATTTCTAGTGTATTAATTTTATGAATATCTTTACAACTAAAATAACAAATGAGCACATCACCTTCCATTTCTTTGCTTAAAAACAGTAGTGGTTTTATTTGACCGTTAACTTTAATAGTAAATTTTTCAGCAAAATATTTCTTAAAAAGATTCAAATCCTCTTCCGTTTCTTTTTCTGAACCTAAATTGATTTTCTTTTGGTGTTTTTTTTCTAATGCATTATTTAAATCGTCTATAAAAAGTCGAGTTGTTATCTGAAGCATTTTTTTTTCTGGAGCATAATTAACCTGGTATAATGCCACATAAAACTTGTGCACACTAAAAGATGTTAATGTTAAAAATAGCAATCCAAAAAAAACTATTAAAATTCTTTTTTTCATTTTTCAAAAGTAGTAAATCTTTTAAACTCTTCATTCTTGGTGATTAAAAAATCAATCAACATAAATTCATCCTTCTCTTGCAAAAGTGTTTTGGATTTTGGGTCATTTTCACAATAATCTAGAAAAAGTCCAACTTCATTACTCTTTAGTTTCAATGTATTGGTAAAAAAATAAGAATCTATTCCTTTTGAAACCGCCTCTGAAAAACGTACGTTAGAATTAGCTACTGCTTTTTCAGCTTCTTTTTTAAACAATTTAGAAACCATCTTGTACATTCTGACAAAATCCATTCCGTTCTCAATGGATCCATCCGATAACATGCTTCTATTCTTAGGAGAAGATTTCACATCATCTGTAAATTTCATATCTACAATTCCTTGCGAACTGGGTATTGCAGGCTTGATTTCTGTTTTACCTTTCACTAAAACTTCGTTTAACAACGTCGTTTGTGATTCTAAATTGACAACAAATAGAGGTTTAGCAAAGTCTTTATCTTGAAGTATAATTTTTTTAGATTTAAAAGAAGCGCTTGAAACTAACAAAGTATCTTTGGCTTTGGCCAAAATATCAAAAAAGCCTTGATCGCTAATAAAAGTACGCGTTTTTGAATTCAAATTAAAAACGTAACCATTATCTACCAAAGCAAATTCATTTATAAATTGACCGTGCAGAGACTGCCTATTTTCATTTTGAGCAAAAATAAATTGAGTAAAGAAAATCAAACAAATTATTCCGATTCTATTTTTCATTTGGGGTGTTTTAAGTTATTTGTTAAGGTCCGTACGACTTTCCTCGTTTAATAAAGCTTTGTAGTCCTGAGCTAAACTAACCAAATAAAAAGAAACTTTTTCTTTATTCTTGGATTCTAGAACTTTTAAAAAACTGTCATTTTCTACGATGTAATATTTAAAACCATTAACATACTCAGTACCAATTCCTAATCGATTTGTAAAATATTCATCATCGTACAATTCAGAAATCAACTTTATGTTCATTTCTTTTTTTTCCAAAACCACTAATTTTTTCAGCTTTTTTGTCCTTCCATTGATCTTATTTATCAAAGGATCAAGCGGCATCGCTCCTCCTAACATACCTAATAACATAATTGGCTTAAAATCTCCAGCCGTTTGCAATTTGCGCTCTGCTGGAGAATAGTTAACAGGAGCTTTGGTCACAATTCCTAATGAAAGTACTGAAAACTGATTTTTATTAACTATCACCTCCCTTAATTTTGTTACTTTAGGAAACATCTTTATTGACAACAACTCCGACATTATTAGACTTGTACCAATTTCTAATCTATAGGATTCTAAATTTAAAGCTGAAAAAACTAAAACATCATTAACTTTAGCAAAAATATAAAACTCACCCTCATGGCTAGTAACAGCTGTCTTTTCATTCCTTAAATTTAAGACTTTTATTCCATTGACACTAACAGAATCTGCCGTAATTTTTCCATGAAGTAGCTTTTCATGCATAGTCTGTCCAAAAGTAATTTGGCACACTAACAATAAAAAAACTAAAATAATTCTATTTATTTTCAACAGCAATTATTTCGTTGTAAGTTTCAGCAAGTTTAACAATCAAAAACATTACTAAAGTTTTGTTTTTAGTACTTAAAGCATTAGCAAAAGGAACATCATCAACACAATAGTATTGAAATCCTTTAATATATTCTGAAGGAATTTTTAAAGTTTCAGTATAGTATTTATCTTCAAAAAGGACATCAATTCGCGCTAATAATTGTTCTTTCTTCTCGACTGCAATTTCTTTTTTCAACATGGCTTTGCGTCCAGAAATAGCATTAAGCAATCCATCAATTCCTCCTCCAGAAGTTGCTGTATATAATTTTCTTTCAGCGGGAGTGTACTTCTTTTGACCGTAGGGAATAATTCCTAAACTCTCTGCTGAAATAGCCGATTCATTAACTACTACCTCTTTCAAAATAATACTTTTCGGAATCATCTGTATAATGATAATCTCTTTTGATAGATCTTGTAGACCAATTTTTTTTCGAAGCGTTTCTAGATTAACAGCAGAGAAAACCAGTATATCACCTGTTTTTACTGGCAATACAAAAAAACCTGAGGCATCTGAAACTGTTGCTTTTTCTGAAGTTAGATTTAATACATTAACGCGGTCAACTGCAACAGAGTCGGCACTGATTTTTCCTCGAATTTCCTGTATCTTTTCTGTTTGTCCAAAAGTAACTTGAACCAAAAAGAACAGTACTAACTGTAGCGTAATTTTAATTTTCACTAGCGATAATTTCTTTATACTTGACTGCTAATTCTGTTAACAAAAAAGCAATCATTGCATTATTTTTAGATTTTAGATTCCTCACAAATTGCTCATTATCCACAATGTAATATTCGAATCCTTTTACATATTCCGACGGGATTTTCAATTTACTTATAAAATAGTCATCAGAAAACATATTTTCTAACTGCCTCAAATAGGATTCTTTCTTTTCAACAGCAACTTCTTTTTTAAGCATCTTAGTTCTTCCAGAAATCCAATTCAATAAAGGATCCGCCGAAACAGAACCTCCCATCATCGTTCCCATATTTGCAGAGGCATTAAGGTTATTAGCAGTGTTTAATCGTCGTTCCGCTGGTGTATATACTCTTTGCCCTTTTGGAATTATCCCCATTGAAACTGCATTAATACCGTTTCTCACAATAACTTCATGCAATTGATTTACAACAGGCTTCATTTTTACAAGAATCATTTCTTGTTCAAAATCCTTTGCCGTCAAAACCATTTTCAATTCTCGAAACTGAGTTGCCGAAAACAATAAAGTATCACCAACAACTGCCTGTACCTTAAAATGACCTTCTTGATCCGTAATCGATGCTTTTTCCGTTTTTTTATTTATCACATAAACACCTTCCAAAACAGAAAAATCAGCAGTCAGTCTTCCTTTCAAAAGTATTCGAGGGTTTTCTTGAGCTATAACTTGCATTGCCGCAAAAGCCAAAAATAAATACACAATTCTAATCATTTTTTGAAAGTGCTTATTGATACTCCGTAAAAGTATCTTAATGCATTCTAAATTAACTACTAACGACTTGATAAAAAAATGTTAATTAAAAACTTGAAATATAAAAACGGTATCAATACCTTTAGCATAACTTAAGTCATTTAAAAAATGAAAAACATACTGATCGCAAGTACATCGACACTTGCCAATGAAGATTATCTTGATTATTTATTACCTGAATTAAAATTGCATTTTCAGAACTGCACGACCATCCTTTTTATTCCTTATGCACGACCTGGCGGAATTTCTCATGAAGAATATACCGCCAAAGTTGGCTTGGCTTTTACCAAAATAAATAAAAAAGTAATCGGAATTCATGAGTTTGAAGAGGAAGCACTGGCAATAAAGAATGCTGAAGGTATTTTTACAGGAGGAGGAAATACTTTTGTGCTCGTATCGCAATTGCATAAAAACAACATCATGGGAATCCTTTCTGACGTCATAAAAAACGGAACACCCTATTTAGGGACAAGTGCTGGTAGTAACATATGTGGACTTACCATGCAAACTACTAATGATATGCCTATTGTATATCCATCTAGTTTTCAAACATTAGGTGTAATTCCTTTTAACTTAAATCCTCATTATTTAGATCCAGATCCCAACTCCAATCATATGGGTGAAACACGTGAAACCAGAATAAAAGAGTTCCATGCTTATAATTCGCTACCTGTTTTAGGATTAAGAGAAGGCAGCTGGCTAGATGTAAAAGGTGACAAAATCACTTTAAAAGGGAATTTGACTGCCCGCCTTTTTAAACAAAATAATAGTCCTGAAGAATTAGAAACCGGATCCGACCTAAGTTTTTTAAAATAGCCCATAAAAAAAGCCGAAACAATTAAGTTTCGGCTTTGAAGAGCGAAAGACGAGGCTCGAACTCGCGACAACCAGCTTGGAAGGCTGGAGCTCTACCAACTGAGCTACTTTCGCATTATAAACAGTAAATTAAAATTTCAAACTAAATCTTGAAACTTAGAGCGAAAGACGAGGCTCGAACTCGCGACAACCAGCTTGGAAGGCTGGAGCTCTACCAACTGAGCTACTTTCGCATTAACAACGGTGCAAATATAATTAATAAGTTTGTTTGAATGCAAGTTTTTTTTCTAAAAAGTCACAAACTTACTATTACAACTACGTTTAACATTGCAGTTAAAATACGTAAATAATTTATTATGAAAATATTATAGCTTTTGAATTAAACAAAAATAATTTAAAAACCGGCCTTAAAAATGTAAACAAGTAGCCTTTTTGAGCGATTTTTAGTAACCCATTTTGTTCTTGAAATCTAAAAACAGTCTGAAAAACATCATATGGATGATTAAAGTAAAGGAGGAAAGATGATTTCAATTATTCTTTTCGAGTTTGCTAATTACTGAACGCGTTTTTTTTTGATCTAAAATTAGATTTACAGTGTAAATATTTAACTAAAAATTATAAAGCCTCAGTCAAAACAGTAAGGTCTATTGATGGCGAACTACATTTTAGAATTTAATTTGAAAAAGCAAATTATCCGCTTTTGTATAAATGTTATCAGATTTCATTGTGAGATTTGAAATTTTGAATATTAAAAAGCCAATATCTACTTAAAACTTCAATGCCGATTAAGAGATTTAAAATCTCTTAATCGGCATTGAAAATAGTATTGAAGTTAGAAATACCTATAATTTATGAAATTGATTTTGCACTAAATTTAGAATCTCTTGAAGGGTGATAAATAAAGAAACAAGATTTATCTTTTATCACATTAATAATTTTTTTAGATAGAGCCACTGGAACTGCAGGGCAACCTTGACTTCTTCCTAATCTATGATTGTTTTTAATAAAAGAATCAGACACATAATCCGCAGCGTGCATTACAACACCTCTTGCTCTTGCATTATCATTAACTCCTTTTTCTAAGCCATCTAAGCGCAGAGACATTCCATGTTTTCCATTGTAAATTTCGCCTGTTGAATAAAATCCTAAACTACTTTTATAAGATTCGTTAGCATTTGAAAAATTAGAAGCAAATTCCTCGCCAGTATTTCTACCATGTGCAACAAGGGAATTAAAAAGCACATCACCCGTAATTAAATCAATTACCCAAAGTCTTTTAGAATTAGAGGACATACTAAAATCGATTATGGTTAGAATCTCTTTCTTAACTAATCCTTTTTCTTTTAAGGCATAATATCCTTTCAATGCTACAGCAAAGCTTTCTAATTTTGGTAATGCAAATTTATCGGAATGTAAATTATTATAGGCCGATTCAATTTTCGATTCGACAGTAACCTCAACAGTTCTAGCATAAACTTTAGGTTTTACCGTATTATTTGGTGAAGGAGTTACTGGATTTGAAGTGTAAGATGCTAATAGAAAAAAAATAGTAGGAATTATTGTATAAATCATTGAATCTCTTTTAGTTACTAATTGTTTGGGATTGCAAACGTACTTAAAAAAATAGAATTGAAAAGTCGTTTAACAAAATTTTATTGATATTACAACGAATATTATTATAACTTATTGGATAAATATTACAAAATTTAATGGTTAATAAATCACCTGCTTACTATTCCACTACATGAAAACCTATTTTTCACTGTTAAAATAAAATAAAAACAATTTAGAACAGTAAACATCTTTTGAAAGCTTAAATCAAATAGTGTAACAATCACTAGAAAAGCGAGTCTATTAAAACAAACTATTACGCAAGATGTTGATTCATTGCCATTACGCTATTTAGTTTTTTTTTAAATCATCATCAATCAATCGTTACATGAAAAATCAACTGTTATTTTGTTCGCTATTGCTGTCGGTCTTTGGCTATAGCCAAAAAAAAATCTTACAAACTAAATTCACTTCTGAAAAAATAGAAGTCGACGGAAAGCTCGACGAAGCCATTTGGCAATCAGTACCAATAGCTACGGATTTTATCATGTTTGATCCGGACAATGGAAAAAAGATTCCAGAAAACAAAAAAACCGAAATTCGAGTTTTATACGATAATGACGCTATTTATATAGGTGCAGTAATGTACGATGAAAATCCTGAAAAAATTCTAAAAGAAATTACGCAACGCGACAGTTTTGGAACATCAGATTTATTTGGCGTATTCATCAATGGATTTAATGACGGGCAACAAGATTTTCAATTTTTTGTAAACGCCGCAGACGGTCAGGCTGATTGCATCACAACTGATACTAATGGAGAGGATTATTCTTGGGACGCTGTTTGGAAAAGCAAAGCCGTTATAACAGACAAAGGTTGGGTCGTGGAAATGAGAATTCCTTATGCTGCTTTGCGCTTTTCGGGTGAAAACAAACAGACATGGGGTCTTAATTTTTTCAGAGAAATTAAAAGAGACCGACAAAAATATACTTGGAATTTTATTGATTCTAAATTGGGAACTTTTACCCAACAAACTGGAATCCTCGAAGGAATCGAAAACATTAAACCTCCTACTAGACTTTTTCTTTTGCCGTATTCGTCCTTTTATGTAAATGCAAATAACCGTCAAAAAACAAACGGAACGCTGAAAGGTGGGCTGGATATAAAGTACGGAATAAATGATGCTTTTACATTAGATATGATTCTTGTTCCTGATTTTGGACAAACAAAATATGATGATCAAATTCTAAATTTGGGTCCATTTGAACAACAGTTTAATGAGAACAGGCCTTTTTTTACAGAGGGAACAGATTTGTTCAGCAAAGGAAATTTGGTTTACTCGAGACGTATTGGAGGAATTCCAACTAAATATCCGGAAACTGAAAGTAATGAAGAAATTATTGACAATCCCGCAAACATAAACCTTATTAATGCTTTAAAAATATCAGGAAGAACTAAAAACGGATTGGGAGTAGGTATTTTAAATGCCGTTACCGAAAAAACTGCAGCAATCATCAGAAATAATGATACTCAGCAAGTCCGAAAAGAAATAGTAGAACCCCTAGTCAATTATAGTGTTTTAGTTTTAGACCAACGCTTCCGCAAAAACTCCTCCATTTCATTCGTGAACACAAATGTAACTCGAAATGGGAATTTTCGCGATGGAAATGTGAGCGCCTTAGTTTGGGACTTAAATACTAAAAAAAATACCTACAGTCTTTCTGGTGACTTTAAATACAGTTATATAAATGCAATAGAAGACAAAAAAGGAATTAATTCCCAATTGAATTTTTCTGAAACCAGTGGAAAATTCCGCTATGGCATTGGTGCTGATATCACCACTAAGGATTTTGATAATAATGATTTAGGAATTAATTTTGAAACCAATTATTATAGCATTTATGGCAATACTAGCTACCGAATCTTGAATCCAAGCAAGTATTTCAATAGCTTCAACGCGCGACTAAATGCGTACTCACAATTCCAAAAAGAGACTGGTAAAATTCAGACAGGAAACATCAATTTCCAAATTAATTCAAACACCAAAAAAAACAATTACTTTGGTATAGGCATAGATGCTAATCCAATTGAAACCTATGACTACTATGAATCTAGGACAGCCGATAGGTATGTAATTATACCTGCAAAAATTAGTGGATTTATATACATATCGTCCAATTACAATAAAAGCTTCGCTTTTGATTTCAATCCTTCTTATGCTGTTTATAATGAAACTGGTAGGAATTCCTACGGCTTTTCTGTTGGTCCACGATACCGTTTCAATGATAAATTATCAATGAATTACAACTTCAATTTTTTTAGACAAAATAACAATAAAGGTTTTATAGACAGTATTGATGATGATTTGAATGAGTCTACACCAAATTCTATCATTTTCGCCAATAGAAACGTAATTACTTATTCAAATTCATTTTCTGGAAAGTATTCTCTAAACAGCCAAATGACATTCAACATATCATTACGTTATTATTGGTCATTTGCCGAAAATAGCAATGTATTATCATTAGAACAAAACGGAACCTTGACTGATTATACGGGATATACAACTAATAAAAACTCAAGTTTTTACTCATGGAATACCGATTTGTCCTATTCGTGGTGGTTTGCACCCGGAAGTCAACTCTCTATTTTATACCGAAATAACGCAGGTGCTTTTGAAAGAAACATCAATAAAGACTTTAGAAATAATGTTACTAATTTATTGACAAATGATGCTTTAAATCATGTTTTTTCAATCAGTGTACGCTATTTCATAGATTACAATCAAGTTAAGAATAAATTCTAAATGCATTAATAAAAAAAAAGAGAACCTTCTGCAACAAAATAATCATTTTTTGTTATTGTTAACCTCTGAATATGCAATAGTGATTTTGATTGGCTAGAAGATTTTTAGAAATGCTTTATCTTTGCTTAAAATAAATTTGTGATGAATAAAAAAGTAATTCTTATGATTTTGGACGGTTGGGGAAAATCTCCAGATCCAAAAGTTTCTGCTATCGATAATGCCTATATCCCTTTTATAAATAGTTTATACAAAAATTACCCAAGTGCTCAACTTCGAACCGATGGTTTAAATGTAGGTCTGCCCGAAGGACAAATGGGAAACAGTGAAGTGGGACACATGAATCTAGGTGCTGGTAGAATTATATATCAAGATTTAGCTAAAATTAATCTCGCTGTTGCTAATGATACTTTAGCTAAAGAACCCGTATTAGTGGACGCCTTTACTTATGCCAAAGTAAATAACAAAAAAGTTCACTTTTTAGGCCTTGTATCTGATGGTGGTGTACACTCACATACTTCACATTTACGAGGTTTGATTGATGCAACTCAAGAATACGGCTTGCAAAAAGTTTTTGTGCATGCCTTCACCGATGGTCGTGATGTTGATCCAAAATCAGGCAAGCATTATATCCAAGATCTACAAGATTATATAGCTAACACTTCTGTAAAAGTGGCTTCATTAATTGGTCGTTATTACGCTATGGACCGCGACAGACGGTGGGAGAGAGTAAAGTTAGCTTATGATTTATTAGTAAACGGAGTTGGAACACATTCTACTGATGCGGTTGCTTCTATCGAGGAAAGTTACGAAGTAGACGTAACCGATGAATTTATACATCCTACGGTTATGGTGGATGAATTTGACAAACCACTTGCTACAATTGAGGCAGATGATGTTGTGATTTTCTTCAATTTTAGAACGGATAGAGGACGTGAATTGACCGAAGTTTTATCACAAATGGATTGTCATGAACACAACATGCACAAACTTAATTTGTACTATGTCACGCTCACTAATTATGACGAAACTTACAATAACGTAAAAGTCGTTTACAATAAAGATAACATTACAGAAACACTAGGCGAAGTTATCGAGAAAGCGCACAAAAAGCAAATTCGTATTGCTGAGACAGAGAAATATCCTCACGTTACATTCTTCTTTTCTGGTGGGCGA
Source organism: Flavobacterium galactosidilyticum (assembly GCF_020911945.1). Lineage (NCBI taxonomy): Bacteria > Pseudomonadati > Bacteroidota > Flavobacteriia > Flavobacteriales > Flavobacteriaceae > Flavobacterium > Flavobacterium galactosidilyticum. The sequence continues at coordinate 1,470,529 of NZ_CP087135.1, read as the reverse complement.
GAATTACCTTTTGAAGGAGAGAGCCGTATCCTAAAAAACTCCCCAAAAGTAGCTACTTACGACTTACAGCCTGAAATGAGTGCCTTTGAATTAACAGATGCATTAGTTCCAGAATTAAACAAAGGAGAAGTAGATTTCGTTTGTCTTAACTTTGCTAATGGCGATATGGTAGGACATACAGGGATAATGAGTGCTGCAATACAAGCCTGCGAAGCAGTTGATAAATGCGTCGAAAAAGTTATTACAGCTGCTCTAGCAAATAATTACACTACTATTGTAATTGCGGATCACGGTAACTGTGAAACGATGATTAATCCTGATGGAAGTCCAAATACGGCACACACTACTAATCCAGTGCCAATTATTTTGGTTGACAGAGATTTAAAAGAAATCCACGATGGTGTTCTTGGAGATATTGCCCCAACAATCTTAGAATTAATGGGAATAGAAAAACCAGAAGTCATGACGTGTCATTCTTTATTATAGGAATGCTTACATACAAAAATGCTGTCCCAAAAGACAGCATTTTTTTTTTAATACAAGCTACTATTTTTGCCAAACTGAAAGCTTCTCAACTCTCGAGAGGAAATTTAATGACACACTTCCAGAGTGATAAACTCATAAAAAAATCTCTACAAATAACGTAGTAGACCATTTCAAACGTTATATAAATTGCTCTACTAAATAAATGATAAGCCCAACAAAACCGCCTACTACCGTTCCGTTGATTCTTATAAATTGAAGATCCTTCCCTACTTCCAACTCTAATTTTTCAGCAATTTCTTTTTTATCCCAGCTTCGTACAGAGTTTGCAATTAAATCTCCAATAGCTTTTTTATTTCGAAGTAAAATACCTAGTAAATCGATTTTTATAAAATTATTAATCTTGGTTGTCATCACTATATCATTTTGAATTGTTGTACCAAAGTTTCCAATCATACGCGACAAATTCAGTTTAATTTTGGACTGCTCTCCATTTTCTAAATCAGCTAGAACAGCGTTTTTTACTTCCTGCCAAATCGAACCAATATAATCTTGAACTTCTTCTTTTTGAGTAAATTCAATAATTAATAAACTTATTTTTAGTTGCATTTCTGGCGAACTTTTTAAATCTTCGATAAATTTTAACACATAAGAATCAATCTTTTGACGAATTGAACTATCGGGTTCTTTTGCCATATCTAAAAACTCGTAAAGTCCATTAAAAACACCTTCCGCAATTTTTTTATCAGCAACTCCTAAAGTATACCAAGGTGTAGACTTCTTAACTTTTTCATTTATCTCTGCCTTATTAGCTTCCAATTCAGTTGCTAAAACGGTCAAAACATTTGTTATTAATTGTGCTTGCTTGTCACTTTTAGATAAGGTTTCTAGTCCTGATGCAATCCATTCACCAAAATTTAATTCCTGCATTTTGATTTCAAATTGTTGCTGAATAAAGTTTTTTACATCAGCATCATCAATAGTTTTTAGTACTCCTGGAATTACATTTTCAACCACCAAAGATGCAATTGTATTCGCATTTTTGTCCTCTTTCAGCCAATTAGTTGCTTTTGATGCAAAGTCAAATTCATCTAATTTCACTTCTAATTTTTCTTTAATTAAAAACTCATCAGACACAAAACTGCCTAAATTCTGACCAATAGCATCTTTATTGTTGGGAATTAATGCCGTATGCGGAATAGGAATTCCAAGAGGATGTCTGAACAGCGCCACCACGGCAAACCAGTCTGCAATTCCACCAACCATCGCCGCCTCGCTAATCGCTTTTAGCCAACCTATTTTATAGTGATGCGCTACAAAAAAGACTATGACAGCAATCCCTAAAACACATAGGGCAATATTTTTCATGTTCTTTAAATTCGCTTTTTTAGTTTCAGTATTATCCATTACGCTACTTTATACTTTTTATAATAGACCAATTTAACGATTTGTTTTTTATAACTCTTTATACCAACCCTAATTTATTAATAAAGTAACATCTGACAATTGCTTTATCAAACCGAAATAAATAATTATAAAATTGTACTTTTGCAAACTGAAAAATAGAATTATGATTATTGTAAAATCACGTGAGGAAATAGAATTAATGCGCGAAAGCGCGTTGATCGTATCAAAAACATTAGGAATGGTTGCTTCTGAAATAAAAGAAGGAGTTACCACTTTATATTTAGACAAACTAGCAGAAGAATTTATTCGTGACCACGGGGCTGTTCCAAGTTTTTTAGGTCTTTACGATTTTCCAAACTCGCTATGTATGAGTCCAAACTCTCAAGTTGTTCATGGAATTCCAAATAACAAACCATTGGAGAGTGGCGATGTTATCTCTGTAGATTGTGGTGCTTACAAAAATGGGTATCATGGTGATCACGCCTACTCTTTTGAAATTGGAGAAGTAGCGCCAGAGACTAAAAAATTATTACAGATTACAAAAGAATCTTTATATGTAGGAATCCGAGAATTCAAACTTGGAAATCGCGTAGAGGATGTTGGTAATGCTATTCAAAAATACACTGAAGCTCATGGCTACGGTGTGGTTCGCGAATTAGTAGGTCATGGTGTTGGGCAAAAAATGCACGAAGATCCTGAAATGCCTAATTATGGAAAAAAAGGTAGAGGAAAACTTTTTGTTGAAGGAATGGTTGTAGCAATCGAACCGATGATCAACCTTGGAACCAGAAACATCAAACAACATAAAGACGGTTGGACAATTACGACTGCTGACGGAAAACCAAGTGCCCATTTTGAGCATGATGTAGCTATAATTGATGGCAAACCAGAGATTCTTTCTACTTTTGCTTACATCTATAAAGCATTAGGAATTGTAAGTAATGAAGAAGATGAATTTAGAAAAACTCCTTTAGTTCTGTAATGAAGAAACTTTTTAAACTTATTCTCAATAGCATTCCTCGCCCATTACTTATTCGTTTAAGTTATGTTGCACGCCCAATAATTGCTTTTTCATTAAAAGGAGACAAATACACCGATCCTATTGATGGAAAAAGTTTTAAATCGATGTTGCCTTATGGATACGAAACGCAACGCAATAATGTGCTTTCACCAAGTACACTTTCATTAGAAAGACACCGTTTATTGTGGTTGTATCTAAATGAAGAAACCGACTTTTTCACTTCTAAAGAGAAAAAGAAAGTGTTACATTTTGCACCAGAACAAGCTTTTTATAAGTTATTTAGAAATCAGAAAAATCTAGATTATACTACAACTGATTTATTTTCGCCGCTTGCGGATGTAAAAGCAGATATTTGTAATTTGCCTTTCGAGGACAATCAGTATGATGTTATACTTTGTAATCACGTTTTAGAGCACATTCCAGATGACACTAAAGCCATGCAAGAATTATATCGCGTTTTGAAACCTGGCGGATTGGCAATTTTGCAAATTCCTCAAGACTTATCACGAGCAACTACTTTTGCTGATGACACCATCACTGATCAAAAAGAGCGTGCTAAAATATTTGGACAATATGATCATGTTCGTATTTACGGAAGAGATTATTTCGATAAATTAAGAAGTATTGGTTTCAAAGTAATTGAAGAAGATTATACAAATAAAATTGCACCTGAATTAGTAGAGAAATATTGTTTGGCAAAAGGAGAAATTATTCCTGTTTGCTTTAAATAAGCTAATGCATAAAAAAAGCTGCTAAAACTAATAGTTCTAGCAGCTTTTTTTTAGCTCATATTCATTTGAATTTATTTTTTTTCTGGCATTAGAATACCAATTGCTTTGTCTTTAGTTAGGTATTTTTTAGCAATATTCTGAATATCTTTCGCTGCAATAGCATTTACAAAAGTTTCATAATCCAAAACATCTTCAGGACTACTTCCATTAATGTACGACCTTGTAAAGTTAGATAACCAATAACTATTTTCTTTGATACTATTTTTAAAATCTGATAATTCTCCTTCTTTAAATTTAGCTAAATCTTTTTCGTCTGGCCCATTATCAATAATTTTTTGAAGCTCTTCTAAAGCAGAGGCTGTTAATTTTTCAGCATTATCTGGTCCGCAAGGAAAACCAATTGTAAAACTGTAAGAGCTATTTGGAACTTTATTTAGAGCGCCTTTTGCTGAAACGGCATAAACACCACTTTCAATTTCCCGTAGTTGTTCTGTTAGTTTTATTGTTACTATTTCTCCAAGCGCTTGCATAGTCAGTGCATCTTTATCTGAATATTGAGCATCACCATAATACATAATTAAAACATTACTTTTAGGATCAATTCCTTTATTCACTACTTTTTTCAAATCTCCAGCTAACATGCGATATCCTAAATCAAGTGCTTTCTCTCGATTTTCAGAGGCAGGCAATGATGCTAAGTATTTAGTTGCATACGATTCTATGGTGTTATCATCGATATTCCCAACAAAGTAAAACTCAAAATCAGCTGCGTTAGCAAATCGTTCTTTGTATTTTTTGTATGCTAAGCTATAATCTGTTTCTTGCCAAGTTTTTGCAGTAGGTATCAAACCATTAAATCTTGGATTGTTTGTATTCAAATACGTATAAAACTCTTGCTGAAAATAAAAATTAGGTTGCGATAGCATATTGCTAAAAAAAGCTTCTTGTTTTTGCTTGTAACCTTCAAAAGCACTTTGGTCAAAATTCAAATTTGTAAAATAAGCATACGTCATTTGGAACAAGGATTCTAAATCTTTTGGCGTTGCATTCCCTTTCAATCCTTCTGCTGTTATACCAATGTAAGGTTTTACTCGCGCTATTTTTCCGGTCATAAATTTATTGATACTATTCAATTGCAATCCTGAGAAACCCGCTTCGGTCAATGCTCCATTAGCAAATTGAACTTTTTTCATATCAGCATCAGAATACATATTGCTTCCGCCAAAACTGATGGCTTCAAAAAGGATTTCGTCATTTTTGAAATCAGTATTTTTATAAGTAACTTTCACACCGTTAGACAAAATCAATGTTTTCGTACCAATTTTACTATTAGTTTCATGCTTCACTATTGTTCCCGCTTTAACATCATTTCTAATTAAACTAACCGCAGCGTCTTCCTCTTTATAAGGACTAATGGCATTTGTATCCATTTTTAATACATCACGAACTTGATGTTCTGTAACCTTTTTTAAACCTTCTTTTTCAGGACCAGTAAGAATAACAACTCGATTATCTTCTTTTAAATAATCTGTAATCAAACTATTTACATCCTTTAACTCAATCAAGGGTATCAATTTTTTCATGGTTTGATACGTCCATTCTATTCCAGGAGCGGGTTCGTTTTCCAAGAAATTGGATTGATATACTCCCACATAACTCACTGAATTTATTTTATTTTTATCCTTGTAAGCTTTTTCAACAGAAGCAAGAAATTGGGCTTTTGATCGATCTAATTCTCCTTGTGTAAAACCAAATTTCTTCACTCTTTCGCTCTCAGTAACTAATACTTTCAAGGCGCTTAACTGTTTATCCTCTTGAGTCATTGCCATAGATTGATATCCCTTTTTGTTTCTGGCAAAAGTTCCTCCATAAAATGAATATCCATACGTAAATGGAGGCGTTGCAGAATTAGTAAGTTCCTCCAATCGTTTGTTCAAAAGAGATGCAAAAAGTCCTTCAACAATAGTATGTTTATAATCTCCTATATTTACAACTGGTTTGGGAGCGCCGTAATCTTTATAAAGTAATAAAACCTGCGAAGCTGGCGCTTCTTTATCATTTTCGACCGCTACAAAAGTTTCTTTATGATTGGGTACTTCATATATCTTTCGTGGTTTTTCATTAATAGGGTTTTTATATCCTGAAAAATGGGAAGTAATTTTCTTCTCCATTTCCGCTATATCTATATCACCCACAACAATTACGCTCATTAAATTTGGACGATACCAATCTTTATAGAAATTGACTAATGACTGATATTTGAAGTTTTCTAAAATTTCCTTTTTGCCTATTGGCAAACGTTCCGCATAATGAGAGCCGTACATCATTTTAGAAAGGTAACGTGCTTCCATTCTTTTTTGAGCACCTAATCCTAATCGATATTCTTCAAGAACAACTCCCCTTTCTTTATCTATTTCCTCTGATGTGAGCACGGTATTAAAGGCCCAATCCTCGATAATTTGAAATCCTTTTTCTAATTTTTCTGGATCATCAGATGGAAGCGGCAGAAAATAAACGGTTTCATCAAAACTGGTGTATGCATTTAAATGTTGCCCAAACTTAACACCAATACTTTGGAGATAATCAACCAATTCATTTTTAGGAAAACGCTTAGTTCCATTAAAACACATATGTTCTATAAAATGCGCCAATCCTTGTTGATCCTCACCTTCTAAAATCGAACCTGCATTAACCACTAATCGGAGATCTACTTTATTTTGTGGTTTGGCATTTTTCTTGATGTAGTAAGTTAATCCATTTTCTAGCTTTCCAGTTTTTACGGTCGAATCAAAAGGAATTGGTTTTGAATAATCCAATTGTTGTGCACAACTAAATATTGGAAATAACAAAAGGCCAATTATTAAAGTATAGATTTTCTTCATAAATAATATACGTGAGGTCAGAAAAATGAGCTTATCGCTAATTGGTAACAATAGTACGCTTAAATTAAGAAAAACACACCCGTAATTATTTATTTGAAAATAAATTAATCACAAAAAAGAGGACTATTCCTTATATTTACAAAATCTAAAGCACTACAAAATGTTTAAATTATTATTAAAAGTAGTTATAATTCTTGTTCTCACTGCCAACGCCTTATTTGCGCAAGCAGAGAAAGAAGTAGCACCACCGTATAATATCAAAACAATTTCATTTGTACAAAACGAACAAAATATAATTCCAATTTTGAATTTAGGTGAGGGCTTTCAACTACAATTTGATGATCTCTTTGGCAATGAAGCAAATTACTATTACGAAATTGTCCATTGTGACTACAATTGGAATCCATCAGGACTGCCTAAAGCCGAATACGTAGAAGGTTTTGACAACCAAAGAATTCAAGATTATACCAACTCTTTCAACACCTTACAAATCTACTCGCACTATAAATTATCTATTCCAAATCAGTTTACGCTGCGTTTAAAAATAAGCGGAAACTATATGATCAAAATTCTAGACGAAAATAAAGATGTCGTATTCTCCCGAAAACTAATTTTGTACGAAGATCAAGCTACTGTTCCCATCCAAGTAAAACGCGCAAGAGTAGTAAGCACGATAGAAACAAAGCAAAATCTAGATTTCACAGTGAGATCCAATAGCATTACTTTTCAAAACCCAATGAAAAATGTAAAAGTGGTTTTGATGCAAAATGGCAACCTTAACAATGTAATTCAAAATATAGTTCCTCAATATACTATTGGCAATGATTTAATCTATAAATACGATACTGAGACCCAATTTTGGGCGGGTAACGAATTTTTGTATTTTGAAAATAAAGACATAAAAGCAGCTGCAAATAATATTGCGAAAATAGATGCCAATAAAGCAATTTACGGATCTCGTTTATTTACAAGTGCAGCTAGAGCTAATTTCCAATATACTAACAACCAAGACGTCAATGGGAATTTTGTAGTTAAAAACATTAATGCTGCAAATAGCGAAATAGAAGCGGACTATGCATGGGTTTATTTTAGTCTTTCGGCACCTACTTTTAGAAGTAACAAAGACATTTATGTAACCGGTATGTTCAACAATTACAGCTTTACCTCTGAATACAAAATGGAGTACAATCCCATAAAAGCACTTTATGAAAAGGCTATTCTGATAAAACAAGGATTTACAAACTTTCAATACACAATCGCTGATAAGAAAGGAGTTATAGATTATGAAAATGCTATTGACGGTAATTTTTATCAAACCGAAAATGATTATTCGATCTTAGTGTATTACAGAGCCGGCATAGACCGTTATGACAGAGTTATTGGTAAAGGAACTGCCAATTCATTGAATATAATCAACTAAAAAAATCTTTCTTGCAATTTGGCAAAGCAACATCAATTTTTTGTAATTTTGACACAAGCAAAAAACGAATTCAATCAATAATTATGGTTTCTCAAATAACACGAGGCATAAAAATATCAGTACTGACTAGTTTTGAAGGAACCTACTTCAAAAACTACAAGATTCACTTTGCCTTTAGTTATCAAATAACTATTGAAAACCACAGTAAAGATTCCGTGCAACTTATTTCTCGCCATTGGGAAATTTTTGACTCTCTTAACGACATAGAAACCATTGACGGAGAAGGAGTTATAGGAAAAAAACCAGTATTAAAACCTGGAGAACTACATACCTACATCTCTGGTTGCTTGCTAGCATCGCCTTATGGTGCTATGAAAGGCCATTTTAACATGATTAATTTCACCTCCACTAGAAACTTTAAAGTAATAGTGCCCTCTTTTAGATTGTGCGCTCCGTTTGCCTTAAACTAGATTTTAGAATTTAATTCAGGAGCTAGTCCTGCTCTCCATTTCAAGTTTTTATATTCTCGTCTATTTTTTTCTAAGTAAAATAAGGAGCTTCTAAAGTCGCTCTTATTTTACAAGAAAAAATATAACGACACCATTAAAAGCTTTCCATTTCTATCAGGGCTAAAACACAAGTACCATTAAATATTGTATTTACTTTAGCACTGAAAACATCATTATTTTAAAGAATCCTTTGTACTTTTGTGTTTTATAAGTAAACACACAACGCAATATTCTAATTTTATAATTTTACAACTATGTTAAAAGGATTTTTTCATGTACCTAAAGCGGTAAACGAGCCTGTAAAAAGCTACGCACCTAACTCACCAGAAAGAGCAGCTGTACTTGCAGCTTACAAAGAAATGTGGAACGCTACTATAGATGTACCTCTTTACATTGGAAGCGAAGAAATTAGAACTGGAAACACTAAAACAATGTCAGCGCCTCACGATCACCAACACATCGTAGGAACCTATCATCTAGCTGAAAAATCACATATCGAAGGAGCTATTGCTACAGCGCTAAAAACTAGAACAGCTTGGACAAAAATGGCATGGGAACAACGTGCTGGAATTTTCTTAAAAGCAGCTGAATTAATTGCTGGGCCTTATAGAGCTAAAATAAATGCCGCAACAATGATTGCACAATCTAAGTCTATTTATCAGGCAGAAATTGATGCTTCTTGTGAATTAATTGACTTTTTACGTTTCAACGTAGAGTACATGACCCAAATTTATAGCGAGCAACCAAAATCTAATTCAGACATGTGGAATCGTGTTGAATACAGAGCATTAGAAGGTTTTGTATATGCTATTACTCCATTTAACTTTACTGCTATTGCTGGGAATTTACCTGCAAGTGCAGCATTAATGGGGAATGTAGTAGTTTGGAAACCGGCAGCAACTCAAGTATATTCAGCTAACTTATTGATGCAAATCTTTAAAGAAGCAGGATTACCTGATGGTGTAATCAATATGGTAATGGGAGATTCAGGAATGGTAACGGAAACGTTATTAGCAAGTCCAGATTTCGCAGGAGTTCACTTTACGGGTTCAACAGGAGTATTCAATGATATTTGGGCAAAAATTGGTACAAACATCAGCAAATACAAAACATATCCAAGAATTGTAGGAGAAACAGGTGGAAAAGATTTTATTATCGCACATCCATCAGCTAACCCAAAACAGGTAACTACAGGAATTTCTCGCGGTGCTTTTGAGTACCAAGGTCAAAAATGTAGTGCTGCTTCTCGTGTATATATTCCGCAAAGCTTGTGGCCAGCTGTGAAAGTGCAATTAGAAACCGATTTAAAATCGATGAAAATGGGTTCTCCAGAAGACATGAGTAACTTTATTACTGCTGTTATTTCTGAAGCTTCATTCGACAAATTAGCAAAATTTATTGACCAAGCTAAAAAAGATACTGATGCTGAAGTAATCATTGGTGGAAACTATGATAAATCTAAAGGATATTTCATTGAACCAACCGTTATTTTGACAACAAACCCTAAATACACTACAATGGAAACGGAATTATTCGGACCTGTAGTAACCATTTATGTATATGAAGATGCTAAATGGGCAGAGACTTTAGAACTAGTAGATACTACTTCTGAGTACGCTTTAACCGGCGCTGTTTTCAGTCAAGATCGTTACGCAATTGAAGAAGCTACAGTAAAATTGCAAAATGCTGCAGGGAACTTCTACATCAATGATAAACCAACTGGAGCAGTTGTAGGAATGCAACCATTTGGTGGGGCAAGAGGATCAGGAACAAATGATAAAGCTGGTTCTATGCAAAACTTATTGCGTTGGACTTCTGCAAGAACTATAAAAGAAACTTTTGTAACTCCAGTAGATTACAGATACCCTTTTTTAGGAGAGTAAATAAATCTTAAAGTTTGAAAGTCGAAAGTCTTAAAGAACTTTACAATCATAAAAAAGCCGAATCTAAATTTTTAGATTCGGCTTTTTACATTTCGTTTTTTCACTCTGCCTTTCTTTCGACTTTAAGACTTTTTACTATACCACAAACTTCAATGGCAAATGCACTACTTTTTTAGTTTCAAAAAACTCGTCTTCAAAAAAATCAGCTAAATTATATTCTGTGGCCTTTGGAAAATCTTTTAATTCTTCGGTTAAATCTCCACCTTTCAGATAAAGTATTCCGTTTTTAAGCTCATGCTTATTATTTTTCTTGATTTTGGTTTTCACCCAAGAAACGAAATCAGGCATATTTGTCACAGCGCGGCTCACTATAAAATCGAAATCCCCTTTGACATTCTCAGCGCGTAGTTGTTCTGCTTTAACATTTTTCAATTCTAAAGCATCTACAACACCTTGAACTACTTTTATCTTCTTAGCAATGATGTCAATCAAATGAAAACGAGTTTCTGGAAATAGAATCGCCAATGGAATTCCAGGAAATCCACCGCCAGTCCCCACATCCAATACATAAGTTCCAGGTTCAAATTTCATTATTTTGGCAATTCCCAAAGAATGCAAAACATGTTTGGTATACAAAGCATCTATATCTTTTCTAGAAATAACATTTATTTTTTCATTCCAATCGTGGTATAAAAAATCTAGTTTTTCGAACTGTTCTCTCTGAAGAGCTGTCAAATTAGGAAAATACTTAAGAATCTCGTCCATCTTTAATTTTTTTTAACAAAAGTAACACTTTAGAGTTAAAATATTTATCTCAATTTTGCATATCCAAAAATTTATAATAATTACCTTTGAAACTTATTTCACACTTATGATTAATAACGCACCAACATTTGCAAAGCAAGATAATCTGAAATTTTTCAGAACACTTAACTCACGGGTTAACAACTACTTCAAAGAAAACAAGATCCAAAAAACAGGAAATTGGAAATTGTATTTAAAAACAATAATTCTTTTTACCGTTTTCCTAGCTCCTTATTTTTTAATCCTAACGCTTGGTATGCCTTTTTGGGCACATCTATTATTAACCATCGTTATGGGAATTGGGATGGCTGGAGTTGGAATGAATGTAATGCATGACGGGAATCATGGTTCTTATTCTAACAAAAGTTGGGTAAATAAGTTCATGGGAGGAACTATTTATGTTCTGGCTGGAAATGTACACAACTGGCAAGTACAACACAATGTTTTACACCATACATATACTAACATTCCTGGACATGATGAAGATCTTGATGCAGGCCGTGTAATTCGTTTTACTAAAGATGCTAAATGGTATAACTTTCACCGTTTTCAACAATACTATTCTGTATTTCTTTATGGATTACTTACATTTAACTGGGCGATAACGACTGACTTTAAACAAATGCGTAATTATCTTAAAAGAAAATTATCATATGGAGAGCCAAAAAGCCCAAAAGTACTATGGACTACGCTAATCATTACAAAAATAATTTACGTTTCTATTTGGATTGTTCTTCCTATCGTTATAGGAATTACATGGTGGAAAGTACTTATTGGTTTTTTTGTTATGCATTATACTGCTGGATTAATTCTTAGTGTTGTATTTCAGTTAGCTCATGTTGTTGAAGAAACTACGAATCCTTCTCCTAATGAATTAGGCGAAATGGATAATACTTGGGCTATTCATCAACTGTTTACCACAACTAATTTCGCTCCAAAAAACAAAATCGTAAACTGGTATACTGGAGGTTTAAATCACCAAATTGAACACCATATTTTTCCAAATATTAGTCACGTACATTATGGTAAAATTGCAAAAATTGTAAAGGAAACGGCTCAAGAGTGCAACTTGCCGTACTACGAGTACGAAACAATGCGAAGTGCAGTAATCGCACACTTTAAGCATTTGAAAGAATTGGGAATGAAACCGGCATTATAAACAACAAAAAATGATATAAACACACTAAAATGTCTTTTATCAAAATCATATAACTAGTATTAACCTCCCTTATTTTTACAGAAATTCAGGGCATTCAACACAATTTTTAATGAACAATCCACTTTCAGACAGAATTAACAACCTGGCTACTTCACAAACATTAGCAATGGCTGCTTTAGCCAGAGAATTAAAAGCTCAAGGAAAAGACATCATCAGTTTAAGTTTAGGCGAACCCGATTTCAACACACCTGACTTTATCAAAGAAGCTGCTAAAAAAGCGATTGACGAAAATTATAGCACTTATTCTCCAGTAGAAGGATATGTTGAATTGAAAGAAGCAATATGCAGAAAATTCAAAAGAGATAACAATTTAGATTACAAACCATCTCAAATTGTTGTTTCAACTGGAGCAAAACAATCCTTATACAACATTGCGCAAGTAATGCTAAACGATGGTGACGAAGTAATTCTGCCTGCACCTTACTGGGTTTCTTATTTCGAAATCGTAAAATTATCAGGTGGAGTTCCTGTAGAAGTTCCTACATCTGTAGAAGCTGATTTCAAAATCACACCAGAACAATTAGAAGCAGCTATCACACCAAAAACAAAAATGATGTGGTTCAGTTCTCCTTGTAATCCAAGTGGATCTGTTTACAATAGAGAAGAACTAACAGCATTAGCTAAAGTTTTAGAAAAACACCCGCATGTATACGTAGTTGCAGATGAAATCTACGAACACATCAACTTCTCTGGAACTTTTTGTAGCATCGCCTCTATTCCAGGAATGTTAGAAAGAACAATTACTGTAAACGGAGTTGCAAAAGCTTTCGCTATGACAGGATGGAGAATTGGTTACATTGGAGCACCAGAATTTATTGCAAAAGCATGTACAAAAATTCAAGGTCAAGTAACGAGTGGGGCTAACAGTATCGCTCAACGTGCTACAATAACTGCTGTTGACGCTGATCCTTCAGTATTAAACGAAATGGTTCAAGCGTTCCACAGCCGCAGAGATTTAGTAGTAGGATTAATCAAAGAAATCCCAGGAATGAAAATTAACGTTCCAGAAGGTGCTTTCTATGTATTCCCAGATGTTTCTGCGTTCTTCGGGAAAACATTAAAAGGAACTTTAATCAAAGATGCAAATGATTTCTCTATGTACCTTTTAGGCGAAGCTAACGTAGCAACAGTTACTGGTGAAGCATTTGGCAACGCAAACTGTATCCGTTTCTCTTACGCAACTAGCGAAGATATTTTAAAAGAAGCTTTACGCAGAATAAAAGAAGCAGTAGCATAATTCAAGATTCAAACTATACAAGTAAGGCCTCAAGATTTTCTTGGGGCTTTTTTTATTTCTTAGCATGATGAGTTGACATCAATATTTCACTATTTCAATCCCTTAAGAAATACCTAATCTAGCTTAACAGTATACAAATCAAAAACCAACTCAAACTCAAACCTCCAAAATAAGATTTTTTTAAACTAATTATTCCCAAATAATATACTAATCATTAGAAATCTTGAATAATTAATTAGACCTTTGCAGACTTTTTTGAGGGAACGCTCAAAAAAACTAAAGTTTTAAAAATTAACAATTTATCATCAACTAGATGAAAAAGAAAATAGAAATACTAGCTCCTGCAAAAGATTTAATTCACGGAATGGCGGCCATTAACAGTGGAGCCGATGCAGTGTATATTGGCGCACCACAATTTGGAGCCCGTTCTAATGCGACTAACTCTATCGAAGATGTAGCTGCATTAGTAAAATACGCCCATTTATTCCATGCACAAGTTTTTGTTGTGATCAACACCATTTTATACGATAACGAGCTTGAAACTTGCCGTCAAATGATCTGGAAATTGTATGATATTAAAGTAGACGCACTTATAGTTCAAGATATGGCAATTATGGAGATGGACTTACCGCCAATCGTCCTGCATGCCAGTACACAAGCGAACAATCGAGACGCTGATAAAATTAAATTTTTGAAAGATGCAGGAATGAAACGTGTCGTTTTGGCTCGTGAATTAAACCTTCACCAAATCAAAGATATCAGCTCTGCTTCGGATGTTGAATTGGAGTTTTTTGTAACAGGTGCACTATGTGTTTCTTTTAGTGGAAACTGCTACATGAGTGTTGCTAATGGAGAACGTAGTGCAAACCGTGGTTCTTGTGCTCAAAACTGCCGTTTGCCTTACAACTTAATTGACGGACACGGTGAGACTTTAATCAAAAATAGTCACTTACTTTCTATCAAAGATTTTGATGTTTCTGACCAAATTCCAAATCTAATCGAAGCGGGAGTTTGCTCTTTTAAAATCGAAGGTCGATTGAAAGATATTGTATATGTAAAAAACAATGTTTCGTACCTGAGACAAAAACTGGATGCTTTTCTCGAAGGAAATGACAGCTATGCTAAAGCTTCTTCGGGAAAATGCACCTTTACTTTCGATTCTGCTTTAAACAAAAGTTTCAATCGCGGGTACACTGATTATTTTGTAAACGGAAGAGACCAATCTATAGGTTCTTGGGAAAGTCCAAAATCAAAAGGACAATACATTGGTAAATTGATCAAAACAATTGGTAATGCATACCAAATTGAAAACGGCGAATTACTTAACAATGGAGATGGTCTATGCTACATCAATGAAAACAACGAAGCAGATGGGATTTATGTAAACAAAGTCGAAAATGGCTTAGCCTATCCAAATGTTTTAAAGGAATTAAAAGAAGGTACTTTTATTTATCGCAACAACGACGCTGCCTTTATCAAAATTGTGGAGCGCGAAGACAGTGCTGTTCGAAAAATAAGCACTACTTTATTGCTTACTGAAAATGAAAATGGTTTCGAATTAATCGCTACTGATGAAGATGGTTTCGTGAGCACTGTAAATTTAGTTCATGCCAAAGAGCAAACTAAAAATAACGAATCTAGTGCCGAAAATATAAAAACACAACTAGCTAAAACAGGATTTACTCCTTATGTAGCTGACGAAATAAATGTGATGTTTTCACAAAACTGGTTCCTTCCTATTTCAAAAATCAATGAAATGAGACGAACTGTTTTCGAACAATTATCAGAAATTCGTCTGGCTGGTTACAAAGTTGAGGAACACCAAATGGTTAAAACTTCTCATCCATATCCAGAAACTAAGTTAGATTTCATGTACAATGTATCTAACAAATTTGCACGCAAATTTTACGAACGTCATGGCGTTACCGAAATTGAAAAAGCATTTGAATTACAATGGGATCCAGGAAAATCACGTGTAATGACTACTAAATATTGCATCAAATACGAATTAAAAAAATGTCCAATACATCAAAAAGATATTATGGGCGAGAAGTTAAAAGAACCTTTAGTACTAAAACAAGGCGAACTGGAATACAAATTGAAATTCAATTGTAAACCTTGCGAAATGGAAATTTGGGAAAAAGATGCTGAATTCGAAATTGAAGAAGATCACTTCCATTAAAAACCAAAACCGATGCTTACTGAGTATCGGTTTTTTTTATGAATCCATTTTACTAAATCATTTATTACTCCTAAAAAACCATTAAGCAATTACATTTTAGAAATACGAAAATCTGTTGGAGTCATACCAGTATGTCTTTTAAATAATCTTGTAAAATACGAATAATTATCATAACCTAACTCCGTTGCAATTTCATTTATAACAAACTTGTTATCAATCAGCATCCTTTTGGCCTCGAGAATAACTCTTTCTGTAATTACCTCAGTAGTTGTTTTTTGCAGGATTTCATTACAAATTCTATTCAAGTGTTTTAACGTAATCGAAAGTTTTGTTGCATAAAAAAAAGGTGCTTTTTCTGTTTTATAATTTTGCTGTAAAAGCATTTTAAAATTTTTAATTTTTACATTATATGAATGCGTGTTACCGAAATGCGTTTCGCTATATTTTCTGGCAATATGAATGTGAATAGTATCTAATAAATTCATAATTAAATCTTTGCCAAGCATCTTATTCATTTGAGCTTCGAGAATCAAACTTTCAAAATAGGGTAAAATTGCCTTCAACTTAGATTCATCAAAAACCATTTCGGGTGTATTGTATACCGAAGAATAAAAGGGATAATCCTCAATAGTTTTTTGTCGAAAATAGAGATTATACATTTCCTGTGAATAGAAAATTACAAATCCTTCTATATCATCAGATAACTCCCAATGATGTATTTGCCCGGGCTGTATAAAAAAAATGCTTCCCGATTGAATCGTAAATTTATTAAAATCAATTTCATGCGTACCTGATCCATTGGTAAAAAAAACCAATACATACGAATTATGTCTATGTGGTTCTTCTACAAAGCTATGCTTAATTAAGTGGTTCCTAAAACTACTAATATACAAATCACTGTTAACTGAATTACAATTAAAGCGCTGAATAGGATAAATAGGATATTTTTTCATAATGTAACTCAATGTCTTTATTGTGCTATAATAAGCGAATATAGAAAACATCTTAGATATAGAGAATAAATACCTTTGAAAGAAAAAAAGATGTCACATATTATTACCCATATTCTGAATAATCATTGTCCAAATTGCCATGAAGGAAAGGTTTTCAATGAAAAAAACATTTTTTTTATGTTTGGATTCCCAACAATGAATAAATCTTGCTCCCATTGTAAATTTAAATTCGAAAAGGAACCTGGATTCTTTTTTGGCGCTATGTATATTAGTTATGGATTAACTGTGGCACAGAGTATTGCTACTTATGTCATAGCACAGTTTTTCTTTGACAAAACCTTCGATTTAAGAATTATTGCTATTATTGGCATTGTTATTCTTGCATTAGCCTCGCTCAATATTCGTCTCTCGAGATTAATATGGATTTATATATTCAAAAACTATTCCCGTTAAAACGATGACAAGGAGAACATAAAAAATAAGTATATTAGCCGTAATAAATTAAAAAAAGATGAAAAAAATTATTACTTCACTATTCTTGTTCTCAATCCTATTAACAAATGCTCAGGACAAAAAAGAAGAAATAAAACCACAAATTGTAGAAGCCGCTTGCGGACAATGCCAATTCGAGATGAAAGGATATGGTTGTGATTTAGCCGTTCGTATCGATGGAAAAACCTATTTTGTAGATGGAACCACAATCGACTCTCACGGAGATGCACATGCGGACGATGGCTTTTGTGCTAAAATAAGAAAAGCCGAAGTCGTTGGAGAAATAGTTGCCAATAGATTTAAAGTTACTTCGTTTAAACTAGTACCGAAAAATAAAAAAAATGGCTTGCAATAATTTTTGCAAGCCATTTTTTTTATTTTGATTTCATACTCCCTTTCAAATTGATATTTTCAAAAGTGGAAATATCGATGACTTCTTCTAAATCTAAATCAAAAGAAACGGCGATACTATCTCCAATAATCGTTACGGGTAACTGATTCGATATTTGGGAAGAACCCACAAATATATTTGGATAATCTTTCACCTTAAAATAATAAAAACTGTTTCCGTTTTTAACATCATTTTGAATTCGGGTTACAATTGATTTTACTGTTTTTTTATTGGAAACACTATTTGGATTTATTTTATTATCTGCCATATTATAGACATTTTTAAAAGCCGTCAATGTTTCTCGCATGGTGTTACCTACGCCTACAATGGTATAATCTGAAATATCAACCATAGCGAACATTTTGACTAAACCACCATCGTCTTTAAGCGTCATAACATAAGCCGGAATATTATTGATATTATATGGGATAGGCAATGAAGCTTTATACCCTTTTTCCTGAACTTTCCCTTCGGCTGAGCTCTGAGCAGCATATTCTGTCGCTCCACTTTGCTTATAAAATGTTGCTTCTTTTGTTCTGGTATCGACTAAGACAAAACCTACCGCAGACTCATCCTTTCCTACAGAAGTCAACCCAGTGTACCAATAGGATTTGTTATCTTTTCCGTAAACCAAAGTCAAACCTTCCGTTGTGCGAAGTTTATCCGCATTAGAGAAATTCCAATATCCATGAACATATTCTCCCCAATCATTCAATTGATGTTCGATAAAATCCAAAGGCTGAATTCTGTCGACCCATTTTGGCGTTTCGGCAATTGAATATTCAGTTATCACTCCAGATTGCGCATCAACCACAATAATTCCAGTAGCGTCTTTTCCTGAAAAACCAATTTTTTTAGCATATTTAGTAATCACCCAAAATGGATTTCCAGCATCATCAATTTCGAAACTAAAATCGGTCAAGCCATCATTGGCATATCCATTAAAATAAGTATGACGATGTAATTCACTACTAAAATAAGCACCTGGCTGGTATTTAATCTTAATGGCTTTCCCTCCTACATGCTGTACTAATTTCACATCACGTTCATTCGTTGCAGAAACCATAACATATCCAGCAGTTCCCTCTTGATTATTAAACCATTTCAAAAATCCCGAATGCAGTAACGGAGCAACCCAGTACAAGTCATCATTCACTTTTTGGATGCAAAAATTCCCTAACTCTACCTGACTTCCCAAAGCAGGTTGTGAACCTAATATTTTTTCTCCCAAAAGATAAGCTAGATTTTCATCCACTACTCTTATCTTATCAATAGAAATTGGCGCAATATGATTGGTGATTTTTTCACCATTTTTAACATCACCTATTAGCTTTTGATAGGAATCAGTTCTAAACATTTTCAAACTAGTAGCAATAGGAAGTACGATACAATAAGCTAAAAGTATTGCTGCCAAAACATATAAAAACTTACTCGGCATAGCAGCAAGCTGTACTTGTTTAGTTTTTTGCGAAACAGTAACCCCAGTTGAAAATACGATTGCAACAATAACTAACACTAATAAAATAAAAGCAAAGCCCGTAAAACCGTAGTTAATTACTGGTAAATTGATATAAAACAATACAAAGGCTAAAACTGCAAGGGATAAAAGGGATAAAATTTTCTTCATAACTTTCTTCTTATGTCTCATTAGTATAAAAATACGAAATCTGTTACAAACAAAGCAAACTTAATTAGAATAACGCTGGAGATTTAAAATTTTACATTCAAAAAATTTTAGCGAAATGGAAAGCCAACACATTGTTTCAAATACCGTAAAAAATAGTATTTTTGCAGCCGATTCATTTTTTTAGTAAAATGAATCAGTAAACAATAAAAAAGTAAATATGAAAGCATACGTATTTCCAGGTCAAGGTGCGCAATTCACAGGAATGGGCAAAGACTTATATGAAAATTCTCCATTAGCAAAAGAATTGTTTGAAAGTGCCAACGAAATATTAGGCTTCCGCATCACAGACATCATGTTTGAGGGAACTGCAGAAGAATTAAAAGAAACTAAAGTTACGCAACCAGCAGTATTCTTGCACTCGGTAATTTTAGCAAAAACATTAGAGGATTTTCATCCAGAAATGGTAGCAGGTCATTCTTTAGGAGAGTTTTCGGCATTAGTGGCTAATGGGACTTTATCATTTGAAGATGGTCTAAAATTAGTTTCACAAAGAGCTTTGGCAATGCAAAAAGCGTGCGAAATAAAACCTTCAACTATGGCAGCAGTTCTAGGTTTAGCGGATAACATTGTTGAAGAAGTTTGCGCTTCAATTGACGGAATTGTAGTAGCAGCAAACTATAACTGCCCGGGGCAATTAGTAATTTCGGGAGAAACTACAGCAGTAGAAAAAGCTTGCGAAGCTATGAAAGCAGCTGGAGCAAAAAGAGCGTTATTATTACCAGTAGGTGGCGCATTTCACTCGCCTATGATGGAGCCTGCAAGAGAAGAATTAGCGGCAGCTATTGAAGCAACTACTTTTTCTACTCCTATTTGTCCTGTTTACCAAAATGTAACTGCTAACGCAGTTTCATCACCAGAGGAAATTAAGAAAAACTTGATTATCCAATTGACTGCTCCAGTAAAATGGACACAATCGGTACAACAAATGATTGCTGACGGTGCAACTTTATTTACTGAAGTTGGACCTGGAAAAGTATTAGCTGGTTTAATTGGAAAAATTGACAAAGAAGCTGCGACTGCAAATGCTTAATTAAAATAGTTTTTCAAAATATAGTACATCCTCACAGACTTAAGTTTGTGAGGATTTTTTTATTATATTTGGATTACACCATAATAAATCATTCTAACCATTAACATTAAAACCCAAAAAATAAAAAAAATAATTTTCACACTAGCATTTGTTGCTATTTTAATGATTTCGTATCAGGACAACACAAAAGAAAAAATGGAAGATACTTCGGAGGAAATCAGTACCGAAGTAGAACCAAAAAATAGATAAAGCTACCGAAAAATTAAAGAAAGACATTAAAAAGTAAATCCAAAAAACCCCAAATTATCTAAGATACTTTGGGGTTTTGAATTTCTGCTAAAAACTAATTTCTTAGCTTAACTTCTTATTTTCTGTTCCCATTTCCAGGCACTTGCCATCGCTTCTTCAAGGGTAGATTGTGCTTTCCATCCTAGAACATTATTCGCTTTATCGGTATTGGCGTATGCTGAAGTAATATCTCCCTCTCTACGTCCTACAATTTTGTATGGCAATTTCTTACCACTTACTTTTTCAAAAGTATTTATAACCTCTAAAACAGAACTTCCTGTTCCTGTTCCTAAGTTAAAAGTCTCAACTTTCGCAGTATTTTTTTTATTTAATAATCGCTGTAAAGCAATTACGTGGGCTTTCGCCAAATCTACTACGTGAATATAATCGCGTACGGCTGTTCCATCAGGAGTTGGATAATCGTCTCCGTAAACTGCTAATTCC
This sequence comes from Flavobacterium galactosidilyticum, assembly GCF_020911945.1. Lineage (NCBI taxonomy): Bacteria > Pseudomonadati > Bacteroidota > Flavobacteriia > Flavobacteriales > Flavobacteriaceae > Flavobacterium > Flavobacterium galactosidilyticum. The sequence continues at coordinate 1,449,466 of NZ_CP087135.1, read as the reverse complement.
TTTCTTAACCCAAAACCAGTTTGAGTGATAAACGGAACCAAGTTTTGAGGAACACCAATAGGTAATTCGCCTATTTCAGCTGAAGGATGAGAACCAATAGGATTAAAGTAACGCAACAAAATAGCATTTATATTTGTCACTTTCGCAGTATCAGATATGATTTCCTCTCCTACTGCTTTTGTATTTCCATAAGGTGAAACGGCTTGTTGTAATTCAGCATCTTCAGTAATTGGCATTTTTTTGGCTTGACCATAAACAGTACAAGAAGAACTAAAAATAAAACTAGCCTCTGGTTTTTGTTGCAATTCTTGCAAAACATAAACTAGTGCGTTAATATTGTTTTCATAATATAACAATGGATTTTCAACGCTTTCTCCCACTGCTTTTGAAGCTGCGAAGTGTATTACACCAGAAATATCCTGATGTCTTTTGAAAAAATCCTGTACTTTCTCTTTTTCACGTAAATCAATATTTTCATACGCTGGAACTTGCCCAGTGATATTCTTAATTCCGTCTAAAACGTTCAACGAAGTGTTTGATAAATTATCCACAACTATCACTTCAAAACCTTCGTTTTGCAACTCTACCACAGTATGAGATCCAATAAAACCCAAACCACCTGTTACTAGTACTTTCATCCTTTATATTTGTTGTTTTTTTAGAGAGTTAATTATTTTAAAAATTCTAATATACTATCAGTAATAAATTTAATTTGCTCGTCATCCAGCTCCGTATGCATCGGTAAAGAAAGAACCTCCTGCACTAACTGATTCGTTACAGGAAAATCTTCCTCTTTATACCTAGCGTCCAAATAGGCTTTTTGTGAATGCAATGGAATTGGATAATAAATTGCACATGGAATCCCTTTATCTAATAGATGTTGCATCAACCCATTTCTATCTGCTGCAATAATACGCAATGTATATTGATGAAAAACGTGACAATCACAAATATCACAAATCGCTGGACAAATGATATTTTTATGACCTTCAAAAACTTTTGAGTATTTTCTAGCTGCGTCTTGTCTTGCCTTGTTATATTGATCTAACAAAGGTAATTTAGCATTCAAAACGGCGGCTTGGATACTATCTAAACGAGAATTCACACCTACCACATCATGGTGGTAACGTTCGTACATTCCGTGATTTACAATTCCGCGAAGTTTATGCGCTAAAGTATCGTCATTTGTAAAGATTGCACCTCCATCGCCATAACATCCTAGATTTTTAGAAGGAAAAAAAGAAGTTGCTCCTACATGTCCAATAGTTCCAGCTTTCTTCTTCGTTCCATCAGAAAATTTACAATTAGCTCCAATCGCTTGTGCATTATCTTCAATCACATAAAGATTATGCTCTTTGGCAATAGCCATAATTGCCTCCATATTAGCCGCACGTCCAAATAAATGAACTGGTACAATCGCTTTCGTTTTTGGAGTAATCGCTTTTTTAATTCCTTCGATAGAGATATTCATATTGTACATATCAACATCAACTAAAACCGGTGTCAATTGCAACAAAGCAATAACTTCAACAGTTGCTGCAAAAGTAAAATCAGCAGTAATTACCTCATCTCCTGGCTTTAAATCTAAACCCATCATTGCAATTTGCAACGCATCCGTTCCATTAGCACAAGGAATTACATGTTTTACGTCTAAATAATCTTCTAAAGATTTTTGGAACTGCTGAACTTGAGGTCCATTGATGTAGGTATTGGTATCTAAAACTTCCTGAATAGAAGCATTAACGGTATCTTTTATTCTATCATATTGACTTTTCAAGTCAACCATTTGAATTTTCTTCATTGATTTTTTTGTTTAAATTTCGAAAGGCTGTAGTTTCTAAACACGAAAAACTATTCCTTAAAACGAATAACAAAAATAGTTATTTAATGAGTTCCAACCAATGAAAGCCTCATTAAAATAAAGTTATTATTGCAATAAAACCGAAAAATAACCTACTGACAAGCCAAATTTAAATTTTTCTTTGGAAGAAATTAAAATAAAGAAAACGTATTTTAGCCCCAAAATTTAAATGATGCTTTTTCTCTATAATTTAGTAGTCCTATTTGCTGGTTTTTTATTAAAAATCATAGCGCTTTTCAACCCAAAAATGAAACTTTTTGTAGAAGGCCGCACAGTTGTTTTTCCAACATTGGAACAAAAAATAAAACCTTCTGACAAAACAATCTGGTTTCATGCTGCTTCCTTAGGCGAATACGAGCAAGGCTTACCCGTTATTGAAAAAATAAAAAAACAATTTCCTCTTCACAAAATTGTTGTTACATTTTTCTCCCCATCAGGTTATGAAGTACGAAAAAACAATACAGTAGCTGATGTTACGGTTTACTTACCTTTGGACACCAAGAAAAACGCTCAAGAGTTTTTAAAAAAAGTTCATCCTGATTTAGTCTTTTTTATTAAATATGAATATTGGCCTAATTACTTAGCCGAACTCAAAAAACAAAACATTAAAACCTATTTAATTTCTGGAATTCTTAGAAAAAACCAACTGTTTTTCAAATGGTATGGTGGCTTTTACAGAAAAGCCTTAAATACTTTTACCTACTTTTTTGTACAAAATGAAGGTTCTAAAAAACTTTTACAACAATTAGGCAAAAACAATGTATCAGTTTCTGGTGACACCCGTTTTGATAGAGTAGCTACTATATTAGAAAAAGACAATTCATTAGATTTTATTTCCCAATTCAAAGACAACACAAAAACAATAGTTGCAGGAAGTTCGTGGCCAAAAGACGAGAATCTCCTCATCGATTTCATCAACTCGAATGCCTTTACTATCAAATTTATAATTGCGCCACATAATATCAAGACAGAACAAATTCAACAATTAAGAGACAGAATCACTAAAAAAACAGTTTTATTTACTGAAAAAGAAGGGAAAAATTTAGCTGATTTTGATGTTTTTATTATTGATACCATTGGTATTCTGACAAAGATTTACAGCTATGCTGACATTGCGTATGTAGGTGGTGGTTTTGGGAATCCAGGAGTTCACAATATATTAGAGCCAGCCACTTTTGGAGTTCCAATTGTTATTGGTCCCAACTATTCGCATTTTGCCGAAGCAACTGCTTTAGTTAATATGGAAGGATGCAGCGTGATAAAAAACGAGAACGAATTAAACGAAGCCTTTACAAGCCTGATCAGAAATGATGATATCAGGAATGAAAAAGGGCATATTTGCAGCTCTTTTGTCCAAATGAATAAAGGCGCTACTGCTATAATTTTAAAATATATTTTGAATGATACAATTTAAACCACTAGTTATATCCGACATAGATATCATTGTAAAAATGATGCAGGAATTCTACGCCATCGACAACTATCCTATTGATATCGAAATTTCCAAATCTTTATTTCATGAATTTATTGCAGATAAAAATTTAGGAAAGTCATGGCTTATTTTAAATGAAGATGAAATTGTAGGTTACGTGATTCTAACTTTTATTTTCAGTTTTGAATATCAAGGCAAAATTGCTTTTTTAGACGAATTATATCTGACCGAAAAAGCGCGTGGTAAAGGAATTGGAAGTCAAGCCGTAGCCTTCATCATAGAAGAAAGTAAAAAATTATCGCTAAAATTAATCTACTTAGAAATAGAAAACCACAATCAAAACGCACAAAAATTGTATATTGCCAGCGGTTTTGAATTACATAATCGAAAATTAATGGCATACAAAACTAGATAAAATTGTAAAATAAATATATAATCATGAAATTTTTAAAACTATTCCTATTATTATTTGTCATTCAGACACAAGCCCAGCAAGGCGGGATGTGGATTCCTTCGCTTCTAAAAGGAATGAACGAAACCGAAATGAAAAATCTAGGCATGAAAATGTCTGTGAAAGAGATTTACGATGTAAATAACTCAAGCATCAAAGATGCCGTTCCCCATTTTAACGGTGGCTGTACTTCAGAAGTAATCTCTCCAAAAGGGTTAATTTTAACCAATCATCATTGCGGTTATTCTCAAATTCAATCGCACTCTACTGTAGATCACGATTATCTTACGGATGGTTTTTGGGCCTACAAAATGGAAGATGAATTACCAAATGAAAATCTGACTGTAACATTTATTGTAAAAATTGAAGATGTAACAACAGCTGTATTGAACGGAACTGCTACACTTACAAACGAAGCAGAAAAACAGAAAAAAATTCAAGAGAATATTTCAGCTTTAAGCAATTCTTTACCAAAGGAAAGTTGGCAAGAAAATAAAATTCGTACGTTTTACGAAGGAAATCAATACATGCTTTTTGTAACGGAAACGTTTACTGATGTTCGTTTGGTGGGCGCTCCACCTACATCAATAGGGAAATTCGGTTCTGATACTGACAACTGGGTTTGGCCACGTCACACAGGAGATTTTTCTTTATTTAGAATTTATGCTGACAAAGACAATCGTCCAGCAAAATATTCGAAAGACAATGTTCCTTACACTCCAAAACACTTTTTACCTATTTCACTTGACGGTGTAGCTGAGGATGATTTCACTTTGGTATTTGGTTATCCAGGGAAAACAAATGAGTATTTACCTGCTGTTGCAATTGAACAAATTGTAAACGAACTAAATCCTGCAAAAATTGAGATTAGAGATAAAGCTTTGAAAGTGGCTGATGGTTTTATGCGAAAAGACAAAGCTATCAAAATTCAATATGCTTCAAAATATGCTGGAATTGCTAATTATTGGAAGAAATGGATTGGAGAAACGCAAGGATTAAAAAAATCAAATGCCGTAGCTGTAAAAAGAGAATCTGAACAAGCTTTTCAGCAAAAAATAACAAAAGCAGGTAAAGAAAAAGAATACGGAACACTATTAGCTGATTTCGAAAAAAACTACACAGCGATTGCTCCTTATGCATTGGCAAGAGAATACTTCATGGAAACAGTACAACGCAATACTGAATTGCTAACTACTGGTTTTAAATTATATCAATTAGAACAAGTATATAACGCCAGAGGAGAACAGGCTTTCAATGATAGAAAAACTAATTTAATTAATACTTTAGCTGATTTCTACAAAAACTTTAACGCATCTGTTGATGAAAAAGTTTTTGAACAATTAATTGAATTGTACGCAAATCAACCTTCAAAACAGTTTTTACCAAAGGGCTTGACCAATATCAATGCTAAAAATTTAGCTTCAGAAATTTATATTAAATCCAAACTTAAAGATTATGATAGCTTGAAAAAACTACTTTCAGGCGATGCAAAAACTGTTGTAGCAAACTTAAATGCTGATCCAGCTTTCATTTTAGTAAAAGAATTATCAGATAAGTACAATAAAGAAATTGCACCAAAATACGATGAGATCAACTTAGAGATTACGGCATTGCAACGTACTTATATGAAAGCTCAACTAGAATTGAATACGGATAGCCGAATTTTCCCCGATGCTAACAGTACTTTAAGAGTTACTTACGGAAAAGTAAAAGGATATGAACCAAAAGACGCTACCATTTACACTCCAATAACACACTTAGAGGGCGTAATGGAAAAATACATACCTGGAGATTACGAATTTGATGTTCCAGCAAAATTAATTGAGCTATATAAATCCAAAGATTATGGCCCATATGGAGATAATGGCAAAATGCCTGTCAACTTTATTGGAACAAATCATACTACTGGAGGTAATTCCGGAAGCCCAGCAATTGACGCCTATGGTAACTTAATAGGACTTAATTTTGACAGGGTTTGGGAAGGAACAATGAGCGACATCTATTACGACCCTAGTATTTGTAGAAATATAATGGTTGATATCCGTTATGTTCTATTTATTATGGATAAATATGCTGGTGCTAAAAACTTAATTAGCGAATTAAAACTAGTTCACCCTAAAAAAACTAAACCACTGAAAAAGAAAAGTTTAAGTAAAAAATAGTGGTAAAACGCCGTAAATAAGAAGAGATCAACCGATAGAACAATATGGCATAATTATTGCATTTTGTTCGGTTGTGGATAAAAGATATTATTTTTTAAAAAATAAATCAAAAAAATAAATTACATATTAAAAAATTTATATCTTTGCCACGAATTAATAATTAACCTTTATATTAAATTAAGATGAAAAAAGTATTTTTAAGTTTAGCTGCTGTTGCTGTATTAACTGTTGTATCATGTAAAAAAGCTGACGCTAACGCTGAAGACGCTAACGCTGTTGTTGATTCTGCTGCTGCTGTTGTTGATTCTGCTGCTGCTGTTGTTGATTCTGCTGCTACTGTAGTTGATTCTGCTGCTGCTGTTGCAACTGATGCTGCTGCTACTGCTACTGAAGCTGCTGCTGAAGTAAAAAAATAATTAGAACTTAAATTCTAAAAATTTTAAAGCCATCCCGTCAAGCGAGATGGCTTTTTTATTACCTATTATTTAATTCTCGCTAAATAGCAGATATTCTAAAAAAAGGAAGAGCGTTTTGAATATTCAAAACGCTCTTCCTTTTTTCATTTTATACAACTAATCCAAAAAGACGACATCGCCTACGGAGAAATCTAAAATCTCCGAAGTTGATCCAAACCTTAAAATCTCATCAATTCCTTTTTGCAAACGCAATGACGTAGTGTATTTTCTGCTAGTTGCAAAATGATTGCCACCTAACAACAACTTAAAATAGAATTTCCCACTGGAAGACTTAAATTTTAAGAAATCCGCTGAATCTATCTCACGCTTAAACTTCTCAATATCTTCCTCGCATTCGAACTTTAATTCATAACTTAAACTAGTAAAAACAACCTTACCTTTCCTTGAAGTAAAAACAAATTTATATTCATCATTAAATCTTTTACTAATCACAAAAGCACCCATGAAATTTTAGATTTTAGATTCTTGAATTAGTTTATCTTTTAGTAACGCAAACTAACTCTTGAGAAGAATTCAGACATTATAACAAAACCAAACAGACAAACTCTTCCGCGCTTTCAACATACAACTTCCAGAATGTTATAAACAAAAAAAACCTCTTCAAAAGAAGAGGCTTTAGTACTCAGAGCGGGACTTGAACCCGCACGAACATTGCTGTTCACTGGATTTTAAGTCCAGCGTGTCTACCAATTTCACCATCCGAGCATGATATTCTGCTATGTTGTTGGTTAATTTTTTATAAAAATAAATCAAACCAATCATCCGAGCATTATGTGGTCTCGAGCGAAAAACGGGGCTCGAACCCGCGACCTCGACCTTGGCAAGGTCGCGCTCTACCAACTGAGCTATTTTCGCATTTTCAATTCTTAGAACGAACCGCGATACTTGTTCTGTATTGCGGATGCAAATTTAGGACTTTTATTGAGTTAAACAAGCCTTTTTTATAAAAACTTTTAATAAAAAAACTAACCTCCTGATAACCTTTTATTTAAAATTAAAAATAATTATTTTTTAGTCAACATTCTTTTAATTTCGTTCAGTTTCATCAGCGCTTCCATTGGAGTAATGGTATTTATGTCTAAATTTAAAATCTCATCTTTGATTTCTTCCAATAAAGGATCGTCTAAATTGAAGAAACTCATTTGCAATTCCTCTTTTGAATCTTTTATTCCATTCAAAGCGTCGCTCGAGTGATTCTTTTCTAACTTCTTTAATAACTTCTGCGCTTTCAAGATAACGATCTGAGGCATTCCTGCCATTTTTGCCACATGAATTCCAAAACTATGTGCACTACCCCCTTTTACCAATTTTCGAATAAAAAGAACAGTGTCTTTTAATTCTTTTACAGCTACATTATAATTTTGAATGCGAGGTAAAGACTCACTCATTTCATTTAACTCATGGTAATGCGTAGCAAACAACGTTTTTGGCTTGGAAGGATGCTCATGTAAAAACTCTGCAATTGCCCACGCAATTGAAATTCCATCATAAGTACTCGTTCCTCGTCCAATTTCATCCAGTAGTACTAAACTTCGGTCTGAAATATTATTCAAAATAGACGCTGTTTCATTCATTTCAACCATAAAAGTCGATTCTCCCATCGAAATATTATCTGACGCTCCTACTCTAGTGAATATTTTATCGACAACACCCATTCTTACGCTCTCTGCAGGCACAAAACCCCCCATTTGACACAAGAGCACAATAAGCGCTGTTTGGCGTAAAATAGCCGACTTACCAGACATGTTAGGCCCGGTAATCATAATAAGCTGTTGCGTTTCTCTATCCAAGAAAACATCATTGGCAATATACGGCGTTCCCACAGGCAATTGTTTCTCAATAACAGGATGCCTTCCGTTTTTAATTTCTAATTCGAATGTTTCGTCTAACTCAGGACATACGTATTTATTCTCGATGGCGAGTTGCGTAAAAGAGCACAAGCAATCCAACTGTGCCACTAAATTAGCATTCATCTGGACTGGCTTGATATAAGTAGTAATCCAACTCACTAGTTGCTCAAACAACTCCGCTTCGATTTTGTGAATTTTCTCCTCTGCACCAAGAATTTTTGTTTCGTATTCTTTTAACTCCTCCGTAATATAGCGCTCGGCGTTGACTAAAGTTTGCTTACGAATCCATTCCGCAGGTACTTTGTCTTTATGCATGTTTCGAACTTCGATATAATATCCAAAAACGTTATTAAAAGAAATTTTTAAAGAAGAAATTCCTGTTGCTAACGATTCTCGTTTTTCAATACCATCTAAAAACTCCTTACCCGATGTCGATATGGCACGCAAATCATCTAATTCCGCATGCACCCCTTTAGCTATAGCATTTCCTTTTGCTATAGCCACAGGAGCATCTTGGTTCAATACTGTTTTGATCTTTTCACGCAACAATTCGCAACTATGCAAACTGTCCCCAATAATTTTTACCGCTTCTTGCGGACTTTGTAATGCTAAATTCTTAATGGGAATGATCGCATCCAGCGACTCTCTCAAATAAACTACTTCGCGTGGAGATACTTTTCCAGCAGCAATTTTAGAAATCAAACGCTCTAAATCTGATATTTGCTTGATCTGATTTTGAATATTTTTCAGAACGTCCTTATTGTCTTTCAAGTAAGAAACCACTTCATGACGACTTTTTATTTTATTACTATCTTTCAATGGCAAAGCCAACCATCTTTTCAGCAAACGACCACCCATTGGCGAAAGCGTTTTATCAATCACATCCAATAATGTAACTGCATTAGGATTATAACTGTGATACAACTCTAAGTTTCGTATGGTAAAACGATCCATCCAAACATAGGCATCCTCGGCTATGCGCTGAATACTAGTAATATGTTGCACTCGGTTATGCTGTGTTTCTGAGAGATAATATAAAATTGCTCCCGAGGCGATAATTCCCTCTTTGAGCTCTTCTACTCCAAAACCTTTTAGCGAAACAGTTTGAAAATGCTTAGTTAAGGTTTCAAAAGCATAATCTTCTTTATAAATCCAATCTTCCAGATAAAAATTATGGAAATCTTCACCGAATGTTTCTCGGAAATCATTTTTATTATTTTTTGGAATTAATACCTCACTTGGATTAAAATTCTGCAAGAGCTTATCAATATACTCTGCATTTCCTTGTGCTGTAAGAAACTCACCCGTAGATACATCTAAAAAGGAAATCCCTATCGATTTACCAGCAAAATATATGGCTGCTAAAAAATTATTTGTTTTTGATTGTAAAACCTCATCATTCATAGAAACCCCTGGAGTCACAAGCTCTGTAACTCCTCGTTTTACAATAGTTTTAGTCATTTTAGGATCCTCTAACTGATCACAAATAGCTACGCGAAGTCCCGCTTTGACCAACTTAGGCAAATAGGTGTTTATAGAATGATGCGGAAAACCTGCTAGAGCAGTTTCTGTTTCAGATCCAGCGCCTCTTTTAGTCAAAGTAATTCCTAAAATCTTAGAAGCACGGACTGCATCATCACCAAAAGTTTCATAAAAATCTCCTACACGAAACAGCAAGCAAGCATCAGGATACTTCCTTTTGATTTCGTTATATTGCTTCATTAACGGCGTTTCCTTAACCTGTTTCTCTTTTGATGCCAACTTAATTGTCTTTTAAAAAATGAATAAAAAATCTATCAGCGAATTTATAGATTTATCGGCAATTAACGGAGTTTCAAAAAAATTAATTAGTTTTAAGTTGAATTTAAGGTATTGGCATGATTTTTTCTTTAAATTTGCCATACAAATCAAAAAACAAAGAATATGAAAAAAATACTTACACTAGGATTACTACTAGTTTTAGGAGTTACCGCTTCTAATGCACAAGAAACATCAAAAGCTGTTAAGAAGATAAAAGCAAAAACTACTGCAGCTCCTACTCAAAAAATTAATGGAGCAGGAATGGTTTTTGCAAGTGAAACTATCGATTATGGAACAGTTGCTTACAACTCTAATGGAAAACGTGAATTTACATTTACAAACAATGGTAACAAGCCATTAATTATAACTAACGCTCAAGGTTCTTGTGGTTGCACAGTGCCTTCATACCCAAGAGAACCAATTGCGCCAGGAGCAAAAGGAGTTATTGGAGTAAATTATGACACTTCAAGAGCCGGTCAAGCTTTTACAAAAACCATCACTTTGACAACTAACGCTGTACAACCAACCAAAGTGCTTACAATAAAAGGAAATGTTTTAGCCATGGATGCTCCAAAAAGCTAAATTTGAATAAACATAAAATGAAAGCTTCCTGTAACTTAGGAAGCTTTTTTTTTGAATAACCTCCATAAAATGAGAAAACTTGAAAACAGTGAATTAGATCGAAAATCTATTGAAGCTTTTAAAGAATCTAAAAAAACGCCTATTATTCTCGTATTAGATGACATCCGTAGTTTGCATAATATTGGTTCTGTTTTTAGAACTGCTGATGCTTTTTTGATCGAAAAAATATACTTATGTGGCATCACCGCCACTCCACCCAACAAAGAAATTCACAAAACAGCTCTTGGCGCCACCGAAACAGTAACCTGGGAACATAAGAATAGTGTTATTGAAGTTATTGAGACTTTAAAAAAAGAAAATGTAACGACTCTTGCTATTGAACAAGTAGAAAGTGCTATTTTTCTTCAAGATTTTGAAGTCAAAAAAGACAAAAAATATGCTTTAGTTTTCGGGAATGAAGTTTATGGCGTTTCGCAAGAAGCAGTTGCTATTTGCGATGGTTGTATTGAAATTCCACAGCTAGGAACTAAACATTCTTTGAATATCTCAGTAAGTGCAGGAATTGTTGTTTGGGATTTATTTTCTAAAATTAACCAAATAGTAAATTAGAAACTATATTGATTATAACATCCATAAACAACACAACAAACTCTTTACATTTTCTAATTATCTATTTTTTTCTGAATTTCCTCTAAAACAAAAAGATAATCTTCTTGATTCTTGACGAAATCACGATCAGAAACATCAATGATTAAAACATTAAGTTCCGTTTGGGATTTAATGTAATCTAGATAACCGCTATTGATTTTTTCTAAGTAATCAGCAGGAATTTCTTGCTCATAACTTCTTCCTCGTTTCTTAATGTTTTGCAGCAGTCGGTCTGAATTTTGATACAGATAAATATACAAATCAGGCTTTGGCATTTCTTTGTAAATAATATCAAAAAGATTTCGATATAAACGATATTCATCTTCTGCCAATGTAATTTTAGCAAAAATCAATGATTTAAAAATGTGATAATCAGCTACAATAAAATCTTTAAATAAATCAAATTGTGCTAAGTCATCTGATAATTGTTGGTATCTATCTGCAAGAAATGACATTTCGAGAGGAAACGCATATCGGTTTTGATCTTTATAAAATTTAGGTAAAAAAGGATTATCAGCAAATCGTTCTAAAACAGTTTTAGCATTAAAATCCTCTGCGATTTTAGTAGCTAAAGTTGTTTTTCCTGCTCCAATATTGCCTTCAAAAGCAACATAATTAAATTGCTCCAAAACAATAGATTGCAAAGGACTTTTTAATTGCTGAACCACTTTACAAACACTTTCGTCCTCAGAATCATTTAATAGTTCTGAAATTGTTTTTTTCAAAACAGGATGTTTCCAATCTAAATTCAAATCTTGAAGTGGCAACAAAACAAAATTTCTGTTCTGCATTAATGAATGCGGAATATTGAGTTTTTCTGATTCGATAATTTCTTCATCAAAAGCAATTAAATCAATATCTATTAGTCGGGATTGGTATCCTAATTTATTCGTGCGAACTCTTCCTAACTTTTTTTCTACTTTTAAAACCTGCGACAAAATTTTTTGGGCGGAGCTTGTTGTGTGAATAAGCACAGCACAATTGTAAAAAGCATCACTATCAAAACCCCAAGAAGGACTTTCATACAATTTAGAAACTTTAATGACCGTTCCTATTTCCTGGTGAATTAATGCTATACAATTTTCGATATTTTCTAATCGATTGCCTTCATTAGTACCCAGCGATAAAATGACCTGATGTTGTGATTTCATATTAAACGCAAATTAACTAAAACAATTTTAAAATAGGAGTATCTTTATTGAGACTGTTAATAACTAATTTTAGAATTATATCCCTTAAATTTGTAACATCGTGAGGTCGTTTGAGACTTATTAAAAAAATATAAATATGAGATTTTTAGGAAATGTGATGGCTACCATCATAGGGATATTCGTTTTCTTTATGCTGTTCTTTTTTGGAATACTAATGATAGGGGCTATTTTTGGTGGTGACTCAGAAACTGTTACCGTGAAAAGTAATTCGGTAATCGAATTGAATTTAGATAAAATAAGTGCTGATTATGCTGGAAAATATAAGGACCCTTGGGTGAATATTTTTTCAGAAGGAAAAAAAATAGGATTAACTGACATTATAAACGCTATCGAAAATGCAAAAACTGATGGCGATATAAAGGGAATATCTATTTTAAATGGCAACTCTTCTTTAGGAATGGCACAAAGTAAAGCGTTGAGAAATGCACTGGAAGATTTCAAAAAATCAGGTAAGTTCGTTATGGCTTACTCCAATTCCTATTCTCAAAAAGAATATTACTTGAATTCTGTAGCTAATACAATTTACATAAATCCTGTGGGCGATATGGACTTTAAAGGGCTTTCTGCTGAGATCATGTTTTTCAAGGATTTTCAAGAAAAATCAGGTTTAAAAATGGAAGTGATTCGCCATGGAAAATACAAAAGTGCAGTAGAACCTTTTCTTGAAAATGAAATGAGTGACGCTAATAGAGAACAAACTACAGCATTATTAAATTCAGTTTGGAATTCTATTGTGACAGATATATCTAAAAGCAGGAATATTTCGGTAGAAAAATTGAACGAAATCGCCAACGGACTTTTAGCTAGAACCCCTGAAATGGCTAAAGCAAACAAACTAGTAGACATTGTAGCCTACGAGGACATCTATCACAACGCTATTAGAAAATCGCTGAAAGTTGCTGATAATGACGATTACAACAAAGTATCCATTACTGATTATACACAAAAATTCATCACTACTTCGCAATCCTCTAGTAGCAACGATCAAATCGCTATTATTTATGCTCAAGGTGAAATCATGAGTGGAGAAGGTGATGTCAATATTATTGGCGAAGGCTCAATGCGTCGTTCTTTACAACAAGCTCGAAAAAATAAAAACGTAAAAGCAATTGTACTTCGAATTGATAGTCCCGGTGGAAGTGCTTTAACCTCTGATTTGATTTGGAGAGAAGTTGAATTAACTAAAAAAGTAAAACCTATTGTAGTTTCTATGGGGAACTATGCAGCCTCTGGTGGTTATTACATCGCCTGTAATGCAAATACCATTTTTGCAGAAGCGAACACCATTACAGGTTCTATAGGAGTCTTTGGAATTTTACCAAACTTCACCCCATTAGCAACTAAAATAGGGATACGTACGGAGCAAGTAAAAACACATGAAAATGCAGCTAATTACAGCCCATTTGTACCAATTGATGAAAACTTCAAAGCGGTTACATTAGAAGGAGTAGAACATATTTATAAAACCTTTGTAACGCACGTTGCCGAAGGCAGAAAAATGACTTTCGCGCAAGTGGACTCCATTGCTCAAGGTCGAGTTTGGACTGGCTCTGAAGCTTTAAAAATTGGTTTAGTTGATGAAATTGGCGGATTGAAGGACGCTATTGCAAAAGCAGCTTCGTTAGCAAAAATAAAAAAATACAGCACTCAAAACTATCCTGAATACGAGAAAAACTTTGATGATTTATTTGCTAATCTACCTTTCGCAAAATCAAAATCAAGTTTTATAAAAGAAGAAATTGGCGAAGAGAATTACCGTATCATGCAAGAAATTAAAAAACTGCAAACACGAACTGGAATACAAGCCATAATGCCTTATGAAATAAACATTAACTAAGGTTAAAATATAGATAAAAATCCGTTTAAGCGCGAGTTTAAGCGGATTTTTACATTTAAAAAATAATAAGATCTAAAGTTTATTTTGCAGTAAAAGCATTTTAAACTACTTAAACTATAATCCTTATTTTTGCAGAAACTAGGCACTATTTTTGCTAAATTTATAAATCTAAAGACAATCAAATTATGCTAAAAACAATTTTAAAGATTATTGGAGCCCTAATAATTATATTTTTAATCGCCTTATTTACTATTCCTTACTTTTTTAAGGATCAAATAAAAGTTAAAATTGCCCAAGCTATAAATGAAAAAGTAGATGCTAAAGTTGCTTTTTCTGATGCTGATTTGAGTTTAATCAAGAATTTCCCTAACGCTACCGTTTCACTTGACAGTCTGGTCATTATCAATAAAGCCCCTTTTGCAGGCGACACTTTAGTTTCTCTTGGCGAGTTGAATTTAAAAATGTCAATAAAAGAACTGTTTAAAGGCGAAAATGAAGGAATAAAAATTGACGGAATTAGTTCTAAAAATGGATTAATCAATATTATTTTCAATAAAGATGGTGTAGGTAATTATGACATTGCATTAAAAGACAATACAAGTAAAGACAACAAAAAAAGCAAGCCGCTTAATTTAAATATTCAAAATTATAAAATTGAAAATTTCAAATTTAAGTATTTCGACGAAGCGTCAAAAATAAAAATGGTAATCGATAGCTTGAACCATGAAGGAACAGGAGATTTTGCTGCATCAAAATTAGATTTAGTAACAAAATCAACTGCAAAGGTGTCTTTAGACATGGACAAAGTCAACTATATGAAAAATGTAGCTTTGACATTAGATGCTGTTTTAGGAATCGATTTAGAAAAAAGCAAATATACTTTTAAAGAAAATAAAGCACTTATCAATCAATTGCCTTTAGAATTTGACGGATTTATTCAGCTTGTTGATGCAGGACAGGAATATGATTTGAAATTTAAAACACCAACTTCTTCTTTCAAAAACTTCTTAGGCGTAATTCCTTCTGCGTATGCTGCTAGTTTAGATAATGTAAAAACAACGGGAGATTTTACCATTATTGGTTTTGCTAAAGGTTTGTATTCTGAAACAACGGTTCCAAAATTTAATATTGATATCACATCAAAAAATGCGTCATTCAAATATCCTGATTTGCCAAAAACTGTTCAGAATATTACTATAGACACTAAAATAATAAATGAAACAGGAATTCTCAACGATACTTACGTTAATCTAGATCAACTTTCTTTTCAAATCGATCAAGATGTTTTCAACGCTAAAGCAAAGA
Organism: Flavobacterium galactosidilyticum; assembly: GCF_020911945.1. Lineage (NCBI taxonomy): Bacteria > Pseudomonadati > Bacteroidota > Flavobacteriia > Flavobacteriales > Flavobacteriaceae > Flavobacterium > Flavobacterium galactosidilyticum. The sequence goes on along the minus strand of NZ_CP087135.1, from coordinate 1,433,851 downwards.
TTACTAATGTTACTGAAAATGCTATAGTTGATGCCGCTTTAAAAGGGACAATCAATTTAGCTAACTTGACCAAGGCTTATCCAATTAAATTAGCAAAACCATTATCTGGAATTCTAAAAGCGGATGTAACTACTAAATTTGATATGGCGTCAGTAGAGAAAAGTGAGTATCAAAAAATTAATAATGCCGGAACAATGAGTTTGTCAGGTTTTAATTATGCCGACGAAAATGGTAAAACGATGAACATAAGCACTGCATTAGTTCAGTTTAATCCAAGTAAAGTCAATCTAAAACAATTTGATGCAACGACCGGTAAAAGTGACATTAGCATAACGGGTGTTTTAGAGAATTTTTATGGCTTCATTTTTAGAAATCAAGAATTAAAAGGAAACTTCTTCATGAACTCTAAACAGTTAGCTGTAGCTGATTTTATGACTGCAGGAGATGATAGTAAAGCCGATGGTAAAAAACCAGATGCAATGAAAATTCCAGCATTCCTGAATTGTTCACTTACCGCAAAAGCCAACACTGTACTATATGATAATTTAACCTTGAGAGATGTTTCAGGAAAACTTATTGTTAAAGACGAAAAAGTTACTTTAGAAAATGTAAAAACCTCTATTTTTGGTGGAACGATTGGTGTGAATGGAGCTGTTTCTACTAAAGGTAAAGTTCCTGTTTTTGATATGGATTTAAAATTAAATCAAGTCGACATTGCACAATCTTTCACACAACTAGACATGTTGAAAAAAATTGCGCCTATTGCGGGAATCGTAAATGGGAAATTAAACTCCACCATTAAATTAAACGGAAATCTTACGGAATCAATGAGTCCTGATTTAAAAACTTTGACTGGTGATTTATTGGGTCAACTCCTTTCAACTACAGTAAATTCGGCTAATTCAACTTTATTAACTGCGGTGGCTTCAAACATAAAATTTATTGATGTAAGCAAAATCAATTTGAATGATATAAAAGCGGCTATTACTTTCAAGGATGGCAAAGTCAATGTTAAACCTTTTGACATCAAGTATAAAGATATTAAAGCAACGATAAGTGGAACACATGGTTTTGATCAAAGTATGAATTACAGTTTAAAATTTGATGTTCCCGCTAAATATTTAGGCTCGGAGGCCAATGAGTTAATCGCAAAATTATCTCCTGCTGACGCTGTTAAATTAGAAAGTATTCCTGTAAGTGCTATTTTAGCAGGTAATTTTTCAAATCCGAAAATTTCAACTGATATAAAAACGGCAGTTACTAACTTGACTAATCAACTGATACAACAGCAAAAAGAAAGATTAGTAAAACAAGGAACCTCAGCATTGACAGACTTAATTAATAAAAACAAAAAGCCGGGAGACACCACTAAAACAGTACTTCCTAAAACGCAAGAGGAAGTAAAAACGAAAGTTAAAGAAGAGGTAAAAACAAAGGCAACTGACTTGCTGAATGGACTATTCAACAAAAAGAAAAAAGTAGCTGACACTACAAAAGTGAATTAACTATTTTGTTACTACAAAAAAAGGGCGAAAAAGTAAATTACTTTTTCGCCCTTTTTTTATACTTTTATGTTGACAATATATCCTTCAGAACTGCGGACATTAAAAACGGTTCCATCTTCAAAAATAAGATACTGCCCTTTTATGCCTTTGAGCTTTCCTTCAAATTGTGGCGTTTTATCTAAACTTAAACTGCTTACTTTCTTAGGATATTCTAAAACTGGATAATGCATTTCATACAAATCATTTTTTTGAGAATAGAAATATTTTTGAACTTCCGTTGGAATTAAATTTTCAAGTTTCAATCTTTCAGCAATCAAATCAACGTGTTCCACAGAATTAATTAGCATTTTCCGCCAATTGGTTTTATCGGCATAATGATTTTTTAAAGCTACTTCGGTAATTCCAGCCAAGTATCGATTAGGAACTTCTACAATCGAAATTGCTTCGTTAGCACCTTGATCAATCCATCGTGTTGGCATTTGAGTTTTTCTGGTTACACCAACTTTTACCTCGCTAGACAACGCTAAATAAACAATATGTGGCTGCAATTGTACTTTCTCTTCATAAACTAAATCTCTGTCGGCAATGCCAAGATGCGCAGTACTTAATTCCGGTTTCATAATCCAATCTCCAACTGCTGCACTCGAATAAAAACAATCATAACAGAATCCTTGGCGGAATATTTTTTTCTTTTTCCCGCAATTTAAACATTGGTAACCAACAAAGTTAATTTCAATATTTTTATCTAGTAATTGGTTCACATTCAAAAAACTATTTTCAAAAACCAGATAATATTGAATTGGATTTCCAAATTCAGTTTGCATTTTGGTCAGTACACCTTCGTAAGTCATATAGTAAAGTTGGGATATTTAATATTAGATTTTAAAATCTAAAAAAAAATGTTATTTTTGGTAAAGTTGTAAAGTTAGTATTTGTCAGTCAATATTCAAATCTAAATCAGCAAACCACAATCTAAAATCAACAACCGTTCATGCCACTAACTATAATCAATTCGTTTGCTTCATGGGTTCTAAAACAACGAATCCATCAAATCGAACTATTCTTGAAATATCCAAATGAAGTTCAGGAAGAATTGCTTATGAATTTAATTCAGCGCTCAAAAAACACTGTTTTAGGCAAGAAATACGAATTCTCATCCATAAATTCCTACGCTACTTTTGCAGAGCGAATTCCGATCGCTACTTACGAAGAACTGCAACCCTTAATCGAAAGAACGCGTCAAGGAGAACAAAATGTTTTTTGGGAAGAACCCATAAAATGGTTTGCCAAATCCAGTGGAACGACCAATGCTAAAAGTAAATTTATTCCGGTAAGTAACGAAGCGCTGGAAGATTGTCATTATAAAGGAAGTAAAGATTTGTTGTGTTTATATTTAAATAACAATGAAGATTCCCAACTATTTCTTGGTAAAAGCCTTCGATTGGGCGGAAGCTCACAGATATATGAAGACAACGATACTTTCTTTGGAGATTTATCTGCTATTCTAATCGAAAATATGCCTATTTGGGCTGAATTTAGTAGCACGCCAAGCAACAAAATCTCGTTAATGAGTGAATGGGAAGGTAAAATTGCTGCCATTATTAATGAAACTAAAAATGAAAATGTAACGAGTTTTGCAGGAGTTCCTTCGTGGATGTTAGTTTTGATGAACAAAATGCTAGAAGAAACTGGAAAAGGAAACTTACTTGAAATCTGGCCCAACCTAGAAGTGTATTTTCACGGTGGTGTAAATTTTGAACCCTATCGCGAACAATACAAAAAAATACTGCCGAAAAAAGATTTCAAGTATTACGAAATATACAATGCCTCCGAAGGATTTTTTGCCATTCAGGATTTGAATAATTCCAGTGATTTATTGTTAATGTTAGATTACGGAATATTTTATGAATTTATTCCAGTGGATACTTTTGGAACACCTAATCAAAAAGTAATTCGATTAGCCGATGTAGAATTGTTCAAAAATTATGCTTTAGTAATTACCACTAATTCTGGTTTGTGGCGTTATTTAATAGGAGATACAGTTCGTTTTACATCATTGGATCCTTACAGAATTCGGGTTACTGGGCGAACCAAACATCATATCAATGTTTTTGGCGAAGAATTAATGGTCGAAAATACGGATCAGGCCATTGCTAAAGCGTGCATATTAACTAACACACAAGTAGTAGATTATACCGTTGCACCAGTTTTCATGGAAGGTAAGGAAAAAGGTGCTCACGAGTGGATGATTGAATTTAAAGAAAATCCAGTTGATATAAGCTATTTCGAAAAAACATTAGACGAAGCCATACAATCATTAAATTCTGATTACGAAGCTAAGCGTTGTAACAATATGACTTTAAATCCTTTGACTGTAAATATTGCCCGAAAAAATCTATTTTACGACTGGCTGAAAGATCGCAATAAATTAGGAGGACAACATAAAATCCCGAGATTATCCAATCAAAGAGACTATTTAGAGCAGTTGAAGAATATGCAGGTTAGTATAATTATATAACTAACTAGTTTCTTAAAAACTAAAGATAATTCGTAGCGTATTCTCTAGAAATAATAAAAAAATCGCTACAGATATATAGCGATTTTTAGTAGTAGACATTCAATAGTAAAACTACATCATATCGATATGTCTGTCGTGATAACCCAATAAGTATAAAACACCATCCAGACCTAAACTAGAAATTGAACTTTCAGCGTTTTCTTTCACCGTAGGTTTTGCATGAAAAGCAATTCCTAATCCAGCCAAGTTTAGCATAGGTAAATCATTTGCACCATCTCCTACTGCTATAGTTTGATTGATGTGAATTCCCTCTTTTTCAGCGATAGTTCTTAGAAGCTCCGCTTTTTTATCACCATCAATTATTTCTCCAATATAATTTCCAGTCAATTTACCGTCAATAATTTCTAACTCGTTGGCGTGAACATAATCAAAGCCTAATTCTTTTTGTAGATAATTACCAAAGTAGGTAAAACCTCCTGACAGAATCGCAGTTTTATATCCGTAGTATTTTAAAGCTCTCATCAATCGATGCGCTCCTTTTGTTATTGGTAAATTGATCGCTACATTTTGCAAAACATCTTCACTTAAACCTTCCAGCAATGCCATACGTTTTTTGAAACTTTCTTTAAAATCAATTTCGCCATTCATAGCTGATTCTGTGATAGTGCGTACTTGCATTCCTACGCCTGCTAATTCTGCCAGCTCATCAATTACTTCCGTTTGTATTAATGTAGAGTCCATATCAAAACAAACTAGTCGTCTGTTTCTTCTGTACATATTATCTTCCTGAAAAGAAATATCTACATCTAAAGATCTAGAAATATCCATAAATTTAGCAGTCATCTCTTTCTTATCTGCCAAAATACCAGACACCGATAACTGCACACAAGAACGTGGATATTCGTCATGATCAACTACAGAAACTCTGCCCGTTAATCTTTTGATAGAATCAATATTTAAGCTTTGATCTGACATTATTCTGGTCACAGCCGCTATTTGTTTTGCTGCTAATGTTTCGCCTAGAATATTTATAATATAGCGTTGCTTAGATTGTGTTTTGACCCAACTTTCATAATCTTCTATAGAAATGGGAACAAACTTTACTTTTATCCCTAATTCATAACCTTTGAACAATAAATCTTTTAAAACGGGACCAGAACAAGCACCTGCTGCAATTTCGAATAAAATTCCTAGCGATAAGGTTTCATGAATATCAGCTTGCCCTATGTCTAAAATAATAGCATCATAGTTTGCCAAAACTGCGGTTAAACCCGCGGTTACACCAAGTTTGTCTTGACCTGAAACTTTTAATAAAATTATCTCTTTATCTTCTACCTGCATGCCCTACTTATTTATTTTAGAATAGACAAAAATCGACAATCTGACGTTGATAAAAAAAAATAATGCTCCTTTTTTCAAACAATAACAAATAGTGTAAAAACGGCATAAAAAAACCCGTTCAATTGAATGAACGGGTTTGTGTTTTTGAGAAAAATGCAATTTTTAAGATGCAATCTCCAAACGTTTCAATAAATTTTTATTCAACGTTTCTTTAGCGTATTCAACGTCAATTTCTAATGTTTTATCATCAGAACTTGGCAGTTCATACATCGCATCCGTTAAGATAGCTTCACATAAAGAACGCAATCCACGAGCACCTAATTTATACTCTAAAGCTTTATCCACAATAAAATCCAATGCTTCATCTGTAATGGTAAAAGTTACTTCATCCATCAAAAACAACTTCTCGTATTGTTTGATTAATGCATTTTTAGGTTGTGTCAAAATCGCACGCAAAGTTTCTCTGTCTAAAGGATCCATGTGTGTCAAAACCGGCAAACGCCCAATAATCTCTGGAATCAATCCGAAATCTTTGATATCTTTTGGAATAATGTATTGCAACAAATTGTCTTTATCAATATTATCTACATTTTTAGATGTAGAATAACCAACTGCCTGACGATTTAATCGTTTAGAGATAATTCGCTCTACACCATCAAAAGCACCACCAGCGATAAACAATATATTTTGTGTGTTTACCTCAACAAATTTTTGGTCTGGGTGTTTGCGTCCTCCTTTTGGTGGCACGTTTACAACTGTTCCTTCTAATAGTTTCAATAAAGCTTGTTGCACTCCTTCACCCGAAACATCACGTGTAATAGATGGATTATCGCTTTTACGAGCAATTTTATCTATTTCGTCAATAAATACAATTCCGCGTTCTGCTTTTGCAACATCATAATCAGCAGCTTGTAACAAACGAGTCAATATACTTTCGACATCTTCTCCCACATAACCAGCTTCTGTAAGTACCGTTGCATCAACGATAGCCAAAGGAACATCTAACATTTTAGCGATGGTTTTTGCCACCAAAGTTTTTCCTGTTCCTGTTTGTCCCACCATAATGATGTTACTTTTTTCAATCTCTACCTCATCGTCTAATTGCTGTTGCATCAAACGTTTGTAGTGATTGTAAACCGCAACCGACATTACTTTTTTAGTTTGATCTTGTCCAATTACATATTGATCTAAGAACGCTCTGATTTCTTTTGGTTTTTTCAAAATCAAATCACCAACGAGTTTTGAACTTCCGCCAGCTTTTAATTCTTCCAAAACAATTCCGTGTGCCTGTTCGATACATTTATCACATATATGTGCATTGATTCCAGCAATCAATAAATTGGTTTCTGGTTTCTTTCTTCCACAAAACGAACATTCTAATACTACTTTTGCCATCTTTTTTTGTTTAAAGTTTAAAATTTAAAATTCCCGTAGCAACCTTAAAACCTTAAACTTGTAACTATTTTACTTTCTTATTAAAACCTCATCAATCATTCCGTATGCTTTTGCTTCTTCAGCAATCATCCAATAATCACGCTCACTATCAGCATGCACTTTATCAAATGTTTGTCCTGAGTGTTGTGAAATAATGTGGTATAATTCATCTTTTAATTTCAACATTTCACGTAAGTTGATTTCCATATCAGTAGCAACTCCTTGCGCTCCTCCTGACGGTTGATGAATCATTACTCTCGAATGTGGTAATGCCGAACGTTTTCCTGCTGCTCCTGCACACAAAAGCACTGCACCCATTGATGCTGCCATTCCTGTACAAATAGTTGCTACATCAGGTTTGATGTATTGCATCGTGTCATAGATTCCTAATCCTGCGTAAACACTTCCACCAGGAGAATTCAAATAGATTTGAATATCCTTAGATGCATCAGCACTTTCAAGGAATAATAATTGTGCTTGAACGATGTTTGCAATTTGATCGTCGATTCCTGTTCCTAGGAAAATAATACGATCCATCATCAATCTTGAGAAAACGTCTAATTGCGAAATATTCAACTGACGTTCTTCAATAATATAAGGAGTCATGTTTTTAGGAGTCATTGCACCTACGATTTTATCGTAATACATTGAATTAACTCCTTGGTGCTTTGTAGCAAACTTTTTAAATTCTTTACCGTAGTTCATATTTATTTGTTCTAAGTTTTACGTTATCTCTAGTTCCCTTACTATTGCAAAGGTCGTACCTCTTTATAGTTAATGTCAATATGTCTCGTTTTTAGCCCAGATAGCAGTGAAAAGCTTTTTGAAATCGTGTTGCATTTTTTTTTGCCCGAAAAGAGCGACTGGAAGAAGCTCCTTTTCTTGCTTAGAAAAAAGCAAACACAATGAAAAAACTTGCAACGGATAGCTGGATTGGCTCCTGACATTATTTTAAATAAAAAGAGCGCCAAAAAATATTTCTTTTGACGCTCAAATATACTTATTTTTTTTAGAAATTATTCTCCGTATGAAGCGGCAATAAATTCTTCGTAAGTAACTTCTTTAGTTGTTGGATTTGCTTTTTCTTTAAACAATTCAAGCATTTTCTCCCCTACCACTTGCTCAGAAAGTCTTTTTACCTCGTCTTGGTTAGACAAAACTCTAGCCACAATTCCTTGAACTTCTTCGTCCGTTGGATTTGTTTGACCAAATTGTGCCATTTGTTGACGAATATTTTTTGTAGTGAACGCTTTCAAGTCTTCAAAAGTAACTTTGATTTCGTTTGTAGCCATTGCTCTACCTTCGATCAACTGAAAACGCAATCCTCTTTCTGATCTTGCATATTCTACTTCAGCTTCCTCAGGAGACAATTTTTTCTCACCTACTGTTTGTAACCATTTTTTCAAAAATTCAGCTGGCAAATCAAATTTTGTGCTTTCGATCAAGAAATCTTGAACATCAGCTAATAATTTTTGATCTGCTTGTTGCGCGAATTGAGCCTCAGCATCTTCTTTGATTTTTGCTTTCAATTCGTCTAACGTAGCTACTTTACCTTCACCAAACAATTTATCAAACAATTCTTGGTTTAATTCAGCAAGTTCAGCTCCGTTGATTGCTTCAATTGTAAAATCTACATCAACAGCAATTGTGTGCACATCATCATGGCCTATTTTCATTACGTCCATCAATTGATGCGCGTCTTCAAATAAATCTTTAGTATTTACAGTCACAACGTCACCTACTTTTTTACCGATGAATTTATCAGCAGTCGCTTTGTCTTTGAACATATCCAAAGCAATAGTAGTTGCGTTATTGATTCCAGCTTCTTCGTTTGCGAAAGTTCCAGTAATATCTGAATCTGCAACAACAACTTCTTGAGGAATTGCAGTTCCAAATTGTTTTTGGATACGTGCTACTTGACCATCGATTAATTTATCATCAGCAGTAACCACATATTTTACTACGTCGTTTTTACCTTCTAAATCTAAAGTAAAGTCAGGAACTAGTCCAATTTCATATTCAAAAACCAATTCTTCAGCATCCCAAGAAAAATTCTCGTTTACTTTAGGAAGCGGAGTTCCAAGAAGGTTTAATCTTTCTGATTGCACAAAACGCTCAAGAGCTAAGTCAACCACTTTCTGAACTTCTTCTTGTTTGATAGCTTTTCCGTATTGTTTTTCAACAAGATCTTTAGGCACAGCGCCTTTTCTAAATCCTTTAACGGTTGCCAAAGGCATTTTTTCGTTTATTCTTTTTGCTACTTGACCTTTGTAATCCATGTGAACTACAGTCATTACAATTGTCTCGTTTACAGCGTCTATTGCTACTCTTTTGATATCCATCTTCTTCTTTAATTTACATTATAAATTCGGACTGCAAAATTATAAAATTTTTACAAGCCAACCAAGTTTTTATCCCCGAACCTTCAGGATTGACTTTTAGGTTATTATTAGTCAATATTCGCAGTTTAAAAAGCCAACTGTTTTGGGCGTGCCCCTTCGTAAAAACTTCGGTTCAGGCTGTTCGTTCCCGCTTGTATTGTTTTGCCCTGCGGGACAAAACAAAACAGAGCTCCACTGCCATCCTTCACGCGAAAGTGACAACGATAAATGCCCGCTTACAATTTATAAGATAATTATTATATATTTATAAAAATGTGTGACTGTTGCCAAACTAATCTTCTAGGTAATTGATTTTAATCATTTTAGAAAAAAAGTAAAATACAACAACTAGAACGTACTAATTTATGCGAAATGACCGCTTTAACTTTTATTTAAACCTATTCACAAATATCATAAAACTCTAATCATATTAGGTTTGAATAGGAATTGTCCCTTTTTTTTTAGTTATTGCTTTACCAAAAAAAAGTCAATACTAAATGAAGTTATCTATATTATTCAAGGAGTTTTACGAAAGTGAAAAGGCAGGAGGTCTAATTCTGCTTTTTGTCACTATTATTTCATTGGCCTTAGCCAACTCTCCTATACACTCTAGTTACACTGCTTTTTGGCAGTTCGATATGGGTGGTCATAGCATTACCCATTGGATAAATGATGCTTTAATGGCAGTTTTCTTTTTACTAATAGGATTAGAGTTAGAACGTGAAATCTACAAAGGCGAGCTCTCTAACATAAAAAATGCTTCTTTCCCTATTATTGGCGCAATGGGCGGTTTTATCATTCCCGCTTGTATTTTTCTATTATTTAACTTTGGAACTGCCACTCAATCAGGAGCAGGAATCCCGATGGCAACAGATATTGCCTTTGCAATTGGTATTTTATCCTTATTAGGAAATAGAGTTCCCACATCACTAAAAATATTCCTAACTGCTCTAGCTGTAATTGATGATTTAATTGCCATTATAGTTATCGCAATATTTTACACAAAAACTATCATCTGGACTAACTTATTACTTGCTCTATCAGTTTTTGTAGTACTACTAATACTTAACCGCCTCAAAGTTAAAAACCTAATTCCTTACCTTTTAGGTGGCGCTGCAATGTGGTTTTTTATGTATAATTCAGGAGTCCATGCTACAATAACAGGAGTCCTACTGGCTTTTGCAATTCCGTTTGGCAACGGTGATGAAAAATCTACTTCTTATGTATTACAACACTTCTTACACAAACCCGTCGCATTTATAATTCTACCACTTTTTGCTATTGCCAACACAAGCATTACCATAGGTACAGACTGGCAAAATGGACTTGGCGAAGCAAACAGTATTGGAATTCTGACAGGTCTTATCTTAGGTAAACCTTTAGGCATTGTAGCTTTTGCTTTTACTGGAGCCTTACTCGGATTGTGTAAACTCCCAAAAGGATTGCAATGGAAAAATATTATAGGGGTTGGATTTTTAGGAGGAATAGGATTTACGATGTCCATTTTCATTACTATTCTTGCTTATGATGATGTTGCACTAATAAATAGTTCTAAAATCGCGATAATACTGGCTTCTATAACCGCAGGACTATTAGGATTCCTTTTCTTAAAATTTACATTAAAAAATAATTCAAAAGAGGAAGTTTAGTTTTAAAAAACACAAAAAAGTCAACAATAAAATTTTACATAACCATTAAGACAGTTATTTTCCTATTTAAATCTCATAATGGCTACTAAAAACAAACGCTATTCTATTCGTATTGATACTATTTCCTTTTAGATACAAATATTCAGCTGCTAATATTACAACTGAAAAAATCAAGATAGAAATCCAGCAAAAAACGGGTAATTCAAAAAATGAATAAGTATAGCTGAATCGGATGGGATTAACGGGAGTAATGATAGATTCTAAAGAAAAAATTCTCATTTGGTTACGCGAAATTCCATTGATGCGTTGCATACTGAAGTTATCAGTCATTTATTGGCGACCGTGCAATCATTAAACTGACAGGACACTACAATAAAACATTTAACAACATGAATGAAATAATTTGCCCACATTGTAAAAAAGCTTTTAAAGTTGACGAAGCTGGTTTTGCTGACATACTTAAACAGGTTCGTGACCATCAATTTGAAGAAGAAATACAAACACGACTAAATCTTGCCGAAAAGGAGAAAGAAAGTGCAGTAAAATTAGCCGAGGCAAATGTTAGGTATTCTGCGCAAGAACAACTCGCAAAGAAAGACAAGGAATTGACTGAACTCAACGCTCAAAAGGACATTGAATTGTTTCAAAAATTAGCCCAAAAAGAAACTGAGCTATTACAACTCAAATCCAAAATAGAAAATGCAGAAGTTGAGAAAAAACTTGCTGTCAACGAAGCCACCCAAAAAGCTGAAAAAGAACGTGATAATTTGGCTAACGATTTAAAAATAAAAGACACCGAAAAACAACTTCTTGAAAAATCATTAAACGAAAAATTTTCGTCTGAACTAAAAACAAAAGACGACATCATTAAGCTAAAGGATGAAGAAATTACACTTAGAAAAGATATGAAGTTGAAACTATCTACAAAAATGATAGGCGAAACACTTGAGCAACATTGTGAGACCGAGTTTAACAAACTTAGAGCAACAGCTTTTCAAAGAGCTTATTTTGAAAAAGACAATGATTCAAAATCTGGGAGTAAAGGTGATTTTATTTACAGAGAGACTGATGAAGCGGGAAACGAAATTATTTCGATAATGTTTGAAATGAAAAATGAGGGAGATCAAACTGCTACCAAAAAAAAGAATGAGGATTTTCTAAAAGAACTAGACAAAGACCGTAACGAGAAGAAATGTGAATACGCTGTTCTAGTATCTCTTTTAGAGTCAGAAAGCGAATATTATAATTCGGGAATTGTAGATGTGTCTCATAGATACAGTAAAATGTATGTGGTGCGTCCTCAATTTTTTATACCGATTATAACATTGCTCCGCAATGCGGCTATGAACTCCATTCAGTATAAAGCAGAACTTGCGTTGGTAAGAAGTCAAAATATTGACATCACCAATTTTGAAGAAAAAATAAACAAGTTTAAAGATGGGTTTGCACGAAATTATGATTTAGCAAGTCGTAAATTTAAAGATGCAATTGATGGAATAGATAAAACCATAAAAGAACTAGAAAAAACCAAAGCTGCTTTGTTGTCGTCTGAAAATAATCTTCAACTTGCAAATGAAAAAACGGAAGATTTAACCATTAAAAAACTAACGCACAGCAACCCGACGATGAAAGCAAAATTTGACGAACTTTAATAGCTTAAATAAATCATGCAAGAACAATCTACTCTTATACTACATAAACAGACATTACCATTTTTAAATATTTCTTCGTATCTGAACGATATTAAGCCCATTCAGTCGGTGACCATTGAAAACACTTCTGAAATAGATATTGTTCAACTTGAAATAAAGATAACAGCTGATCTGAAGTGCATTGAGCCATTTCTTTACAGTGTTCCACTCGTTCCCGCTAACAAAGAAGTAAAAATTCCTTTAGAAAATTTAAAAGTAAACCGCGATTTTCTTAACAAGCTTTCCGAAACCGAAAAAGCAAACATCACTATAGAAGTTATTGAAAAAGAGGTAGTACTAATTAGTGAAACTATTTCTATAAATGTTCATCCACTAGAACATTTTGGAGGATTTCAAATGTTGCCTGAACTGATCGCAGCTTATATTACTCCCAATCATCCTTATATTTATCACATTAAAAGAAAGGCAATTGAAATATTAGAAAAGCAAGGATTAAAAGCAGCATTTGAAGGTTATCAGAGCAATGATCCTGAACGTGTGTTGCAAATCATCTCAGCATTTTATTCGGCTATTCAAAACGAGGAAATTGTATACAGTTCTTTGCCGCCAGGCTATGAAGAAACAGGACAAAGGTTACGTTTATTGAATACCATTCAGCTGGAAAAATTTGGAAACTGTATTGATATTAGTTTATTGTTTGCTGCTTGTTTAGAAGCGGTTGACTTAAATCCAATTCTGATTATTGTACGTGGTCATGCTTTTGTTGGCTGTTGGTTGCAAGACGATAAATTTTCGGAAACCATCAATGATGATAAAACTGCTATAACTAAACGTCTTTCTAAAGGCATTCGTGAAATAGCAGCTGTTGAAGCAACAAGTGTTTGTAAAGCAAACAATATCAAGTTTAGCGATGCACTGAATACGGGCGAAGCACAGTTAGTACAAAAAGAAGATTTTTTATTATCAGTAGATATAAAACGTGCAAGAACTCTCCGTATTCGCCCGTTACCTTTGCTAACAAATGCTACAGGAACGCAATTAGATGAAGAAGCAATAAAGCAAACAGAAACGGCTACCATGGAAAACCGTTTTGAGCTTGGCACCATTTATCAAGACGAATTATTACAAGGAAAACAACCAAAAACCAAGCAAAAAATATGGGAACGCAAGCTTTTAGATTTATCACTTCGTAACAACTTACTGAATCTACATGTAACCCGCAATATGCTACAGTTGGTAGATATCGACATAAGTAATTTAGAGGACACATTATCCGATGGGAAAAGTTTCTCTATTATGCCCAACTCGAATGCAGAGGTTTTGCGAAAGTATAATTTGTTTAATCAGCCACTTCATCACTCATCGCCATTATACCAATTGGCAAATGATGAATTGAAGTACAATCGTTTACTAACACATTATCATCAACAGGATTTAGATAGTATTCTCACTTACATTCATAAAAATGCAAAGCAAGCAATAGAAGAAAACGGTTCAAGTACTCTATATCTTGCCGTAGGGCTTCTCAAATGGTATGACAGAAAAACTCCAGAGCAAGCACGGTACGCACCTGTGTTACTAGTGCCTGTAGAAATTAGTCGTAGGTCTGTAAACAGTAAGTTTGTATTGAAAAGTCGCGAAGAAGAGACCATGATCAACATTACTTTGGTAGAATTTCTTAGGCAAGAGTATGAACTAAATTTGGGAGCATTGGAACAACTTCCTACTGATGAAAAAGGAGTTGATGTAGCAAAAGTAATGGGGATACTTCGCAGAGCAGTTATGCAGTTGAAAGGTTGGGACGTTGAAGAACAATTAGTCTTAGGCAATTTTTCATTCAGCAAATTAATTCTCTGGAAAGACATTGTAATGCATCAGGAAGAGTTGTTAAAAAGCGATATGGTGCGTAGTTTGGTAGAGGGCAAATTAGTATTCAATGAAAATAACGAAGCAAATACTGCAAACGATTTTGATACTGTTCTCTCACAGTCTGTAGTATTGCCAATACCAACCGATGTATCACAAATGGAGGCGGTGCTTGCCGCACAGCAAGGACGTAGTTTTGTTTTGCATGGACCTCCGGGAACAGGAAAATCTCAAACCATTACCAACATTATTGCGGATGCCTTGTATCGTGGAAAAAGAGTATTATTTGTAGCAGCAAAAAAAGCCGCATTGGATGTTGTGCATAGGCGATTGGAACAAATTGGGCTCGCACCATTTACGTTAGAATTACATTCCAATAAATCTAAAAAGTCGGATGTGCTGGTGCAAATGTCAAAATCTATTGAAACGGCTAAACTTGCAGAAACAGCCGATTTTCAACAAGAAGCACAACGATTAGATGCTGCTAAAAAAGCGATTAGTGATTATGTAAATATATTACACCAAAAGCAAGAATTTGGTTGGAGTTTATATGACAGTATTACTGCCTTAGAAAATTACAGCGACAAGAATTTTTCTAAAAATTTCATTTCTGAAACTGTTCTTCAACAATTAAATTCAACACTTTGGCAACAATGGACGGATTGGTTTCCACAATTTCAATCCATTACAAAGCTTCTCATACATCCATCTGAAAATGCATTGACGGCTTTGAATCTACCACAGTATTCGCCTTCGGTAAATGATGAGATTTTATTACAAACACAAAAGTTATTGCAATTTTTACCTGATTTACAAAGTAAATCGCAATCATTAGCTAAGGCAATACATTTACCTTTTTCGATACAATCTAAAAGAGAATGGCAACAATTTATTAAGTTAATAAATGCGTTGCAAAATTTGCCTGATATTTCTTTGGAACTGATAGTTTATTTGTCAGATAAAGAAAACTATAATGTGTATGAAGAATGGAGTAAGGCCTATGATCACTATCTGACTGTTTTAAAAAATGTTTTAAAAAATTACAATCGTAATGTTTTATCTGCAAATATTTTAGCAATAGAAATAGAATGGAAACAGGCACAACAAAGTTGGTTCTTGCCGAAATGGTTACAGAAAAGAAAAATCAAAAAGCAGTTAGTCGTTTTTAGAAATACGCCTTTTAATGATGACGGTGAATTAGAAGAACTTTTTTCTTTTAACAATCAATTGCAAGAAGTGAAAAGTCTTTTACAACAAAGCCGTTTTAGTGTTGTCCAATTGGCTTTGAAAAATTTGTTTAAAGAAGAACAAACAGATTTATCCGACATTAATAATAAAGCTACATTGGTTCAGCATCTGAGCAGTATAACAAACAACTGGGAGCGTAATGGACTTGGTAAATTGGTTCAAATTTGGCAAGAAAAAAAACTGCAGTATTCTGATGAAATCAAGCAAAGTAACTTTGCTGCAATTACAGAGTTTATACAACTAACAACAACGTTCAACGAGCAAAATAAAATTTACGAAACGCTTACAGGAATTAATTTCCAACAAAAAGAAAACTGGCTAAATGAAAGGGTAGCTCAATTACAAAATATACAGGTACATCTCCCTCAATTAAGAAATTGGATAAACTATGTTCAACTTCGTAATCAAGGCGAGAGCTTGAGTTTGCAATGGCTGATAAGTGCTTATGAAAATAAATTGTGTGGTTCTGAAAATATTAATGATTACTTTAATTACACCGTTCACGCTTCCGTGATACAACGCATTATTTCGCAACATGAGTCATTAAGTTTGTTCAATGTAGGCTTGTTTGAAAGTAAAATTGAACAGTATAAAAAAATTGCCAAAGACTTTCAAAATCTCACAATACAGGAATTGCGAGTAAAGTTAGCGGCAGAATTACCCAACACTACAGCAGAAGCAATGCAAAGTTCCGAAATTGGTATTTTACAACGCGCCATTAAAAATAGAGGTAGAGGATTGAGTATTAGAAAACTGTTTGACCAAATTCCTGTGTTATTGCCGCGTATTGCACCTTGTATGCTGATGAGTCCAATTTCGGTAGCACAGTATTTTGATGTAAACACGAAACACTTTGACATTGTTATTTTTGACGAAGCATCGCAATTACCAACCTGCGAAGCAGTAAGTGCCTTGGCAAGAGCAAACCAATGTGTTATTGTAGGTGATCCGAAACAAATGCCGCCTACCTCATTTTTCAGCACTGTAAAATTGGATGAAGAAAATATGGATGTGGAAGATTTAGAAAGCATTTTAGATGATTGCTTATCATTATCTGTTCCTTCTAAATATTTATTACGCCATTATCGCAGCAAACATGAAAGTTTAATTGCTTTTAGTAATGTGAATTATTACGAAAATAAATTACTAACATTTCCTTCATATGATGATTTAAACCGCAAAGTGAAATATCATAATGTCATGGGATTTTATGACAAAGGAAAAACGCGCACCAATAAATTTGAAGCCGATGAGATTGTGCAATACATTAAATTGCATTACCTCAATTCGCAAAAACGGAAGTTGAGTTTGGGCGTAGTTACATTCAGTCAAACACAGCAGAATCTAATAGAAGACAAGTTACAAAAGCTCTTTATGTCTGACCCGAAATTAGAAGAATTTGCCAATGAAAGTAATGAACCATTGTTTGTAAAAAACTTAGAAAATGTTCAGGGTGATGAACGTGATATCATTCTGTTTTCAGTATGCTACGCTCCTGATGAAGAAGGTAAAATGAGTATGAATTTTGGCCCATTAAATCGTGATGGCGGTTGGCGAAGATTAAATGTAGCTGTAACTCGTGCTCGATATGAAATGCATATATTCGCCACATTGCAAGCAGACCAAATAGATTTAAGTCGAACATCAGCCGAAGGTGTGGCGGGTCTGAAAGCATTTTTGCAATTTGCAGATAAAGGGCATTTAAGCGTTCGTCCAGAAGATGTTCAAGAAACCTTTAACAAGCAGCACTTATCAGCATCTATTAGCAAAAAATTACAGGAAAAAGGATTAGAGGTAAAGTGTAATATTGGTACTTCGGGTTTTAAAGTAGACATTGGAATTGTTGACCCAAATAAACCGCAACAATATATTTTGGGAATTGTGGTTGACGGTCATTACTACTATAATGCTCGCACAACCAATGACAGAGAAATGGTAATGCCTTCTGTGCTTAAGGCGTTAGGCTGGAACATTCATCGCATTTGGACAATTGATTGGCATGAAAACTCAGATAACATTATTGATGTAATAATTGACAAAGTAAAGCAGCTGCAAACGCATCCCGAAGTTACAATAGAAAGTATTGCTGAACCAATAGTCGAACCTGCATTTGAACCAATTAAAGGAATGCAGGAAGATGTTGTACAAATTAGTATTACAAGTAAACAAATTCCTTATGTTTCTTCTGTTTTAATTTCTGTATCTAATGCCAATAGTGAAACGATATATGAGTTTCAAAACAGAAACACTATCAAACAACAGATACAAACATTAGTGGAAACTGAAGCTCCAATAAGCAAAATTTTATTGTATAAAAAAGTATTGCAAGGTTGGAATACCAGCCGTGCAGGGGTAAGATTGGAAAAGCACTTGGAAGGAATTATCAAAGAGATGAATATAGTACAGACAATACATCATCAGCCATTTTATTGGAACAACAACACCTCTTTAAAATATTACCGTAGTAACGACTTAGAAAAACGTAACATGGAGGACATTGCACCTGAAGAAGTTTTAGTTGCATTACAGGAGGTTGTAGGAAATAATTTGAGTATTGAGGAAAATGAACTGTTTCGTTACTTAGCTCGGACTTTTGGTTTTGCCAAAGTAGGGAAACAGATTGATATGCTATTGCGTAATGTTATTGATACAGCGGTAAACCAAGGTAAGGTTAAAAGGGAAAACGATAGAATAAAACTTGCTGACAAATGAACAAATATATTGGACGACCAAAAGGAAAAACTCCGAAGAACACCTAAGCCCTAGTTGCACAAGAAAAATGAAAGCTGTAAGGAAAGGAACTGGAATACCCGCATTTATGGTAAAATTTTGACAGTCCTGATAGCGATCAAAAGGAGAATCTATTGTCCTTTTTTTCTATAGTTTCTGCTTCGTTTTTAAATATTTTCTGTCATCCCGTTTAATCCGCAGGCATAAAAGTTCCTCAAATCCGGAACTTATCATTTCTCTTGTTTGAGAGTTTTTTTTCTCTTAAAACATCAGAATACTTTTTCTATATTCATAAAAATGGATTTTAGTTATCTACACAGGATAATAAAAAATCGACATTAGTTCTGCTGAAAGTTTAATTCAAAATAACTTTGTTGATATTGCAGAATTTAGTTAAATTAACTTTTATAAAAAACAAGGAGCATTAGATTTTGATTTCCGTTACGAAAGAAATACTACCTAAATTAAAAAACCATCAACTATTTTATAGCAATTTTAATATTCTCTAATTATAAATGCGAATCAAATAAAGGGACAAACCGCTAAACTCTACATATACTCTATTAACAATGAATCAATTAAAATAAAGTTTGATCCATTACAAAAAACAAAATTTCGCAAAAAAATGGAACAAAAAATAAATATCGATAAAAAAATATTTTCTAAAGAAGATATCAATTTGTTGACTTATGAAATAGCACCTAAAGAGAAAAAGGCAACCTATATTGGCTGTTTAATAATCTTTTTAATAATTCCAATAACGCCATTTATGGGGAATAGATATGATCTTTTACGTAGACACATGCCTATAAGACATATTGATTATGAAAGTGCTGTAATTTTCGCAGCTCTTTTCATGGGACTTATAATCTATGCATTATATTATAAAGGAATTATTTGCCTAAACAAAGACATCGAAGAGGGTTACAAATACGTTTACAGCACTAAAATTACAGAGAAAGCTTGGAGAGGAAATAACCAGTTTGAAATGATAATTACTGAAAGACCTAAAAAACTAAATAAGAAGTTTTTGTTTAACAAAGACGATTGCACTAATTTAACTAAAAATGACTATCTAGAAATACATTTTTTAAAGCATACAAGAATTGTTTTATCATACCAGATAATTACAATTTAAAAAACCCTTGAAATATTGTACGCATTTTCGGATCGATAAAACTAAAAGTAAGGTAAATGCTTATTCTAAATGTTTTATAATAAAAATAGTTCCTTTGCATGGACCTAAAATTTAGCTAGAAATTATATATTTTATAATAGAAATAATGATTTAATTTGTAAGCACAAGCGTCCCGCTCCTTAACACATAAAATCTTTAAAAAATCAACTACTAATCAAAAATGAATCAAATCACCAAATCAGCATTAATTACCCTTTCAGTCCTTAGTGTTTTAAGTTGCACCAATAATGACAATTGCACAAAGGAAATCACAATTCCAGCCTTAACAATACAAACACCTACAGGAAGTTCGTATCGACCAGCATACCAGCAAGTAGTGCCTTGCGATTACGTACTAACTCCAATTGAAGAACAAGCAAGGCTTAAAGATTTTAGCTATGAAGTCCAACAGTTTACATTTACACCTGACACAGGAAAAAACACTTCAAGACTAGAATACAAAATTAAAATCAACAACTTGAGTAATCAAATTGTAAAAGGATTTCCAATCCTAACAACCGATGCTGATGGAGTCGTTGTTACAGGTGGCTATCGCTCTAATGGTTGTGAACAATTAGAAGCCAAGTCAAGCTGTATTATAAGTTATGATAAGGAATTTGCTTTAAATTTAAATGTAGGTTTTACAAAATCCGTGAAACTGGTAAAAGTGGAATATTACATTAATAAGTAACAGCCATTACTGCCAATTATTTGATTATCTCTTAAACAGCTTGTATAAACAAAACAACAAAATCCGTTTGGAGAAATCCAAGCGCCCTATTCTTTGGGCTAAAAGAAAAATAATTTTAATCCTAACTGCCTTCATGATTGGAATGGCAACTGGAATGAATATAGGAGACACCATGCCTCATAATAAACGAACTCAAACAGAGCAACAGGATAAAAAAGATTGATTTAGTTCCAACACTTACCCAAAATCACATCTGATACTGTGGCTTTGCAATCCAGTTAAAAATTAAAAAAATGACACATTTTCCAGTTACACGCTCCATCTTGTCCGCAACAGCCTTAGGAAAATTGGTCATAGAAAAATATGGTTTGAGCCCAACTTGCACTTGCCAATTGTACAGAACAGGAATGAATCACACTTATTTCATAATGGACAACGAGGCAAAATATGTGTTACGCGTGTATTGTTATAACTGGCGATCGAAATCTGAAATTGAAGAAGAAATCAAATTGTTGCAACTCTTAAAGGAGAACCAACTTAGCATTTCTTTTCCTATTCCCGACAAAAAAGGCGAATTCATACAAGACATAAATGCACCCGAAGGATTGCGTCACGCGGTACTTTTCTCTTTTGCCGAAGGTGGAAAAATAAGATTCATGGATCCAGAAACTTGTTTTTCGATTGGTGCGCTAATGGCCAAAATCCATACAGTAACCGCTAACAAAAACACTAAACGTATAGTTTACAACTCAGAAACTTTACTTGAATTGCCTTATAAATATGCTATAAATCATTTTCCAGAATCGAATTTAGAAATGCAGTTTGTAAAAAAACAAAGCAAAAAAATAAGTCAGACTTTTGAAAAAATCGACTTTACAAAAGTTCAAAAAGGGATTATCCATTTGGATATTTGGTATGACAACATGAGTGTTACAGAACAAAACGGAATCACCCTTTTCGATTTTGACTTTTGTGGTAGCGGCATGTTGATTTTGGATGTAGCGTATTTTTGCAAACAATTATTCCATATAGAAAGTGATAAAGTCGCATATGAACTTAAAAAGGATCAGTTTTTAAAGGGCTATCAAAGCATTCGAACGCTTGCTGGTGAGGAAATCAAATTAATTCCAGAAGCCGCTGCGGCAATTTGGATTTTCTACCTTGGTGTACAATCCCAACGATTTGACTGGTCGAATATATTTTTGACTGAAAATTACTTAAAAATGTATGTTGGCAGAATGCAGTCGTGGATCACATACAATGATTTAAAAGATTAATCCAGACTTCTAAAAAGTTAAAGTGTTTCATTATTCAAATACAAAAAAAAAGGAGTAGCCATCAATAAAAAAAGCCTCGAAAATTTTACTTTTCGAGGCTTTTTTTATTTTTTTAAAAGTCAAATTGATAATTCATTTATACCTTCAATTAGTGAATTTTATTTTCGAATAAAAATCAAATCACCAATTATAAATTGTAGCCCGTAGCGGAATCGAACCGCTCTTACATGGATGAAAACCATGCGTCCTAACCGATAGACGAACGGGCCTTATTTTTCATTTCGACTGCAAAAGTAAAACTATTTTTGCTATGCACAAAGTCAAATCCAAAAACTAAAGATAAAAAACTTTCTTTTTATCATATTAAACATGCAATCAATTCATAATAGGTAATTAGCGTAAAAAAGAATTGCACTTATTATTATAATATAGACACAATTCTTTTTTTTTTTAATGGAATAGCTTTTTATCCAAACACTAAATTTCTGAATAAATTATTTCCTTTTTCTATAGCGGTGAGCCACTGCCAATACTATTAGCGCAAAAACCAAAATAGAGACCCAGCAAAAAATGTGCATTCCCATAAACATATAGGATTCCATGTGCATTGCTTCATTTCCATTATTATTCATAGCTTTTAGGTTTAGGTTTATACTCTATTACTAATTTTTATTTTATTACAATTTTAATCCTCGCAATCTCAAGGCATTCCCAATAACGGAAACAGAGCTAAAACTCATTGCCAAAGCCGCAATCATCGGAGAAAGTAAAACTCCAAAAACCGGATATAAAACTCCCGCAGCAATAGGTATTCCCAGCGCATTATAGAAGAAGGCAAAGAATAAGTTCTGATTGATATTTTTCATGACGGCATGACTCAGCTTTTTAGCTTTAACAATTCCTAGCAAATCACCTTTTACCAAAGTAATTTTGGCACTTTCAATCGCCACATCTGTTCCAGTTCCCATGGCAATTCCAATATCCGCTTGCGCTAAAGCAGGTGCATCATTAATACCGTCACCAGCCATAGCCACAATTTTACCCTCGGCTTGCAAACGCTTGATTTCATTGAGTTTATCCTCTGGCAAACAACCCGCAATAAATGAAGTCAACTGCAATTCATCGGCTACCGATTTTGCTGTATTTTTGTTATCACCCGTCAGCATAATTACCTCAACACCTTGACGCATCAATTCTTTTACAGCAGCTACACTAGTCGTTTTTATGGCATCTGTGATGCTTACATAACCCAAAACTAGTTTGTCAACAGAAATGTAGGAGACCGTTTTACCTAGCTTCTGTTCTACAATAATTCTACTTTCAATTTCAGAAGAAATAGTTGCTCCAACTTGTTCCATTAAACTCTTATTCCCTAATGCTACTTTTTTATTTGCTACCGTTCCTATTACTCCTTTTCCAGAAATGGATTCAAAATCTTTGACTTCAATTAATGAAACTTCCTTCGCTTTCGCAAAATTAACTACGGCTTGCGCCAAAGGGTGTTCACTGTATTGATTCAGTGAAGCGATATTTTGCAGCAAATCATTTTCTTGATTCGTAGTAGAAAAAACCTTTTCCACGGATGGTTTCCCCTCAGTAATAGTTCCTGTTTTATCAGTAATTAAAACATTTACCTTATTCATATTTTCTAGCGCTTCGGCATTTTTTATCAAAACTCCGGACTGTGCGCCTTTCCCTACGCCCACCATTACAGACATAGGAGTTGCTAATCCTAACGCACAAGGACAAGCGATTATCAAAACCGCAACGGCATTGATAAACCCGTAGATTAAAGCGTTAGGTTCCGGTCCGAATTTTGCCCAAACAAAAAAAGTAATTATTGAAACAACAACTACAATTGGCACAAAATACTTCGAAATTCTATCAGCTAATTTTTGGATTGGCGCTCTCGATCGACTCGCATTATTAACCATTTGAACAATTTGCGAAAGCAAGGTTTCTGAACCAATTTTTTCGGCCACCATCACAAATGATTTATTCCCATTTATGGTGCCTGCAACAACGGCATCATCCACTTTTTTATCCACTGGAATAGGTTCGCCCGAAATCATCGATTCGTCAATGGTACTTTCTCCATCGGTAATTTTACCATCAACTGGAATTTTCTCTCCTGGTTTTACACGCAATAAATCTCCTTTTTTAATATCGTGAATCGCTATTACTTTGTCTTCACCACCAGCCACCAAAGTAGCTTCTGTAGGCGCTAATTTTAATAATTCTTTTATCGCACCACTGGTTTGGCTGTGCGCTCTAGCTTCTAATAATTGACCTAATAAAACTAGTGTTAATATCACTGTGGTTGCTTCAAAATACAAATGAACACTTCCTTCTTCGGATTTGAATTCTGCTGGAAAAACATCTGGAAAAAAAAGAGCGAAAACACTAAATAAGAAAGCAACACCAGAACCAATTCCGATTAAGGTAAACATATTGAGATTCCAAGTTACTACTGATTTCCAAGCGCGAATAAAAAACATCCACGCTGCATAAAAAACAACTGGTAAGGATAATGCTAGTTGCACCCAATTCCAGTATTCCATATCCATGATTTGCATCAAAGGATTATTCGGAATCATATCTGACATAGCAATTATGAAAATAGGCACGGTAAAAAGTAGTGCGATTTTCATTTTTTTCATCAAGTCATTGTAGGCTTTATTTTCCTCGCTATCTGTGGGCTCCATTGGAACCAAATCCATACCGCAAATTGAGCAAGAACCCGGTCCATCCTGTACTATTTCTGGATGCATCGGGCAAGTATATTGCATTTTTACTGTCGTTAAATCAGGTGATTTTACTAAATCCATCCCACACACAGGACAATCGCCTGCATCGTCATAGACTTTATCGCCCTCACAAAACATAGGACAGTAATATTTTCCAGCTGTATTTTTGGGGTGTTCAATGACTACTTCTTCTGCTGGTAATTTTAAATCATTTGGATTAAAAACCTTTATTGAATATTTTCCCGCTTCACTAAGTATTTCCTGAAACTGAGTGGTCTGAATTGGTTTTTGCATAGTTATAGTAGCAATAGCCGGTTCTAGAGTAACCGTCGCTTCTATCCCTTCCATAGCATTTAATGCTTTTTCTACTTTGGTTCGGCAACCATCGCAAAACATTCCTGTAATTGTATATTTATATGTCATTATAATGTGGAGTTGTATTGAGGTACAAAATTACAATTAACGATGACAAATATACTTATACAATTATGGTGCTGTTGTGCATCATTTATAGATTTTCTATAAGTTGTCGTTTTTGTTCTTTCGAATTTTTAAAGGCAGTTGGAGTAAAACCGGTAACTTTTTTGAATTGTTTACTCAAATGCGATGGACTGCTGTAATGGAGCTGAAAAGCAATTTCATTCAAGCTCAATTCATCATAAACTAGTAATTCCTTGACTCTTTCTATTTTTTGAAGAATATAATAGTGTTCAATAGTGGCGTTTTCTTGCTGCGAAAATAGATTACTGATGTAGCTATAATCTTGACTTATGGCCGCTACTATATAATCAGACAAATTAGTTTTGAAGTTGTTGTCTTTAAAATAAACTAAATCTGTAATTAGGTTTTTGACTTTTTCTACTACTCTACTTTTTCTATCATCGATAATTTCAAAACCTAAATTAACTAATTTTGAATTGAGTTTCTGTTCTTGCTCTTTGTCTAAATTTTGAGAAATTTCTACAATTCCCAGTTCAACAGAAATAGGATGAAGTCCAAACTTTTCCAGTTCAGACTCCACCGCCATAATACATCTGCTGCAAACCATGTTTTTTATATGTAACTGCATTTTTATTTTATTGTTCCCACAACTTCACCACATTTTAGCATTTTAGAACCGTAATATGGATTTTTAATTGCATTTTCTTTACTTAACCAATTGGCCCCTTTACCGTCATTTGCCATTGGGCAAAACTGATAATAAACAGGAGTTTCAAACTTAGCTACTTTTACCAAATCATACATCTTTTTGGATAAAGACACAAAAAGTACTCTTTGCTTTTTAACGTCTTCTGTTACTGCAATCCCTTTGGCATCAGCCATTAAGACTTTCATTACTTTCATCCACACTTTATGAACATCCTTTGAGAGTTCGTTCATTTTTACTTGATTCAAAGAAGTAGATAAAGCTTTGGCTTTGGCAGCAGCCGTTACGCCATCTGTTTTCACTAATTCATCTTTTAATAAAAAATAATTTTCAAAAACAACATTTAACTTACTATCTGTTTTATTAATGTCTATCGTAAGTTTTGACAAACTGTTTTGTTTATCAATTTCAAATTTGGCTGATTGATGATTTTTGATTGTTGCGTTCGCATTGGATATTGAAAACAATACGATCATTGCTATTAATGTGTCTTTTATTGTGATCATAGTTTTATTGATTTTGAGATTAGATTAAAATGCAATATTTAGAATTAAATTATATTTGACTCTAAATTTAATGATTTTAAAACAAAATTACTATTCCGTTTATACTTTAGCATTTTCAAATAAATAATCGTCAAAATTTCGCCATAAATTAATTATCAGAAATATACCGTAGATTCTCGTAATGATTAGATTTTTAAAATCTGAGAATCAGCGGTATTATTTTTTACAGTAAATCCAATTCCCCATCTAGTTTTATAGCTAAAAAAAATGCTTGGAATCTTTTAGAAACAAGCATTTTGATATAGTAAAACTTCAATTTTCTATTTTCCTTCTCCTAATATTCCATTCATTATTGATTGTAATAAAGATAAGATTATACTAAAAAGCAGGGCCGTCCAGAAAGAATCAACGCTAAATCCGCCCACGATATTAGTACACAATATAATTATCAGCGCATTTATCACCAATAAAAACAATCCTAATGTCAAGATTGTAACTGGCAATGTAAAGATCACCAATATTGGTTTGATAAAAATATTTAGTGATCCTAATACGATTGCAACAAATAATGCAGTAGTAAAACTTTCCACACGAACGCCTGACATAAAGTTTGATATTAGCAAAACTAAAGCTGCTGTAATTATAATTTTGATTAATAGATTCATTTTTTTAAGTTTTAAAATTTTAATAAATATAGTGAAATTTAAAATTATGATTTTATTCTAAAAAAGACATCACTTTTAGATGAAATTCTGCCGGATTTTCGGCGTGAAGCCAATGCCCAACATTTGGAATCGTCTCTATAGTTGCCTTAGGGAAATGCTCTTTTATGTTTTCGAAATCACTATCTAAAATATAATTGGAACTTCCACCACGAATAAATAAAGTTGGGTTGCTAAACACCAACGCTTCAGGAAGCGGCACCCCAATTTCATCCATTTTGTGATTAAAAACAGCCAAATTAAATCGGAAAGCCAATTGTCCTGGCTCTTGCCAATATAAATTTTTCATCAGAAACTGGCGTGTTCCAAAATCTGGAATAAACCTTTTCATGATTTCTTCCACATCAGCTCGACTTGGCTTAATAGAGAAATCCACAGCATTAAGTCCTGCTAAAATATCTTGATGATGCTGAGGATAAAACTTTGGACCAATATCAGCAACAATTAATTTACTTACTAATTCTGGATGTCTCGTTGCTAAAAGCATCGCTACTTTTCCACCCATGGAGTGACCGATGATAAATATCTTTGTAAGATTATTCGCTTGACAATACTCGAAAACATCCTGAACCATGACTTCATAACTAAACTCTTCCGACTGCAAACTGCGACCGTGATTGCGCAAATCAAGTGTATGAACTTCGAAATTAGTCGCAAATTGTGTGGCAAGTGTTTTCCAGTTATCAGACATTCCTAAAAAGCCGTGAAGGATTAATAGCGGTTGACCGGAACCTTCTATTTTTGAATATAACATTTTTAAGATATTAAAATTTATTACTTAGAAATCTTACAAAGATAAATAAACTAATTTCATCCAACGAATATTCCAAATATTTAGGTTACGAATAAATATCACTAAAAGTAGGTATTGTGAGATCATTAAATAGCACTAATTTTGAGCAAACATTTAGATTTTTGTTTTAATTCAAAACAAATAAATCTAAACATAACTATACCAATCAAATAGATTGATTAAACCCCTAAATTAAACCTTTTATCATGATTAAAAAAACACTCTTGTTTTCAGTAATTGTTTCGCAACTTATCGTCTCTTACAGCAGTAATGATGAACCTACTAATGTTCCTGAAGGAAGCTTAACGGAACAAATTGCAAACATTATTAAACAGCCTTATTCAAAATTAACTCCAGCAGAACAAAAAGTAAAACTAGAGGCTGAAGCCAATGTAATGCTTGTTCAAATGGACAAATCCAAAACATCCGGAGCTATTGAAGCCATTCAGAATTTAGAAAAATTATTAAACATTGATGGCGTTGATGTTTTTGGAGGAAAAAACGGTAACGAAATAGCAGAAATATTGAACGTTTCTGATGTATATGGTATTTATACTTGGAATAATTCAACAAAAATCTGGGTTAAAACTGTTTCAAGTACAGAGTTAAAATTTATTTTTCCAGCAACAGCAACAGGAAAGGCTAATAACGCAATATTATCTTCTAAAAGCACTTCTTCAACCATAAAAGTAAAACTGGAAGACAGTTATAATTGGCAAACTGGAACTACAATAAATGATCAGTTTTATTTACCAACTTCAGTAGATGCAACTTTAACAATTGATGCTAAGCCAGCCGCTACTTTTGCAACAACTGCAAAGTACACAGGTACTGTAGAAACGCCTGATGAATCTAGCTTCAAAATGGTTTTAAACGATGGCTATACTTATGAAATCAGCGGGAGTAAGAAAGCGACTGCAAACACGGCTAAATCTTCTTTTACCTATAACGGGAAAAATTTAGTTTCATTTACCGCAGGAAGCACTGCTGATATAGATGCTTTAATAGAAGATGAAGACCTTATTCAATACCAAGGTAAAGCAAATGGTTTGGTTCAAATCATGGATAACTTTATCATTGTAGCCGATATGGATATCGCTACACTAACTAAAGATGAGGAAGCTTTAGAGAAAAGCTTGGCTTATCCTGATTACCCTGATTACAATAGCCCTAAAGCTGACTACAAAGCATATTACACCGCTCAAAATACATATAATAAAAAACATTCTGATGGTAGTGTAGCTAATACCAATAAAAACACGAAACTGATTTTAGTGTCTAAAAAAGATGGCACTAAGATAGCTGAAGTTGTTTACCGTTCAGAAAAAGCTGACAGCTATAATACTGAATTACCAGTATGGGTTAAAGATGCATATTATACTAATGGAGGATATTGGACAAACAATGGTAAAGGTGAGATGTTTACTTTTCAGTATTACGACGAAGTACTTTACTTAAAATTTAACGACAACACTGAAGTTGCCATGAGCTCCTATTTTTCAACAGGATTTGATAAACTTGAAACAAAATTTGAGGATTTCTTGAAAGCTTTTGAAAGATAGAAATAATTAAAATTGATTTAAAGCCGATTTGAAAATAATTCAAATCGGCTTTATTTTTTTGGAGGCGTTTGAACTAGTATTGTACTTTGTCCATAACCCGCCCAAATACCAACCCCGCCTTTTATGTTTGTTTTCAAACTTGTATTCGATGGATAAATAGGATTTCTGCTGTTTACAATTTCGTTTTGCCAGCTGTTCCAGAAATCATAGGCTTCTTTATTCATGGTTCTTAATTTCACAAAAATCAAGTCTCCATCGGTAAAATAAGGCTTAAACTTCGTTTTAGGGAAAAGTAAAATCCCCTTATTTACCTGCATCGCAATGGAGTTGGAATTGAATTTTTCATCGTCAAGATTTCCATAAAAAGCGGGAACAAAAATGGGTTCTTGCTTGTCTATTCTTGTAGCAATTTGGTAATAATTCTTTTCATTTACAGGATCATCAAATTTTATAAAAACATAGCCCGTAGTATCTGCTGCATTATTTTTTTTATACGCTGCAGTGGTCAACAAAACCGATTTCGGAATACAGGTAGTCGCTTCTACAATTCTATTTAAGTATTCTATTTTCAACGTATAAGTCTTCCCAGCTTTTCCTGTTATTTCACTACCAAAGTATATAAACGGAGGCACTCTGTTGTCGTCACTTTTTACTCTCAGCACTTCTGTCGTTTCTCCATCAGAAACCGTTATTTTTGCCGAACGTATTACGTGATCCAACACATTTGTAGAGTCAACAACATCATTTATTGGTATTGTACTGGATAATATTACCTGCGGAACATCTCCTTCTTCAATCCAGCCTTCAACGGCTAGTTTTGATTCTAACTTAATTCCGTCACTAAACGTGTCATTAGTACAGCTATACGCTATAATCATCAAAAAAAACAGACTGTATTTTTTCATCTTTTAAAATTTAAATCTCCAACTTATCGAAGGAAGCATTTTATACAAAACCTTTTTTTCTGGTTTCACAACCACACTATCTTTATCCTCATTGACAATCACATTCAAAACAACATAAATAGGATTTTCGATATTGAAGGTATTATAAATAGAGAAATTGAGAGCGCTTTCTTTTTTGGCTGTTTTTATAAAAAAATAATTCGCCGATAGATCCGTTCGAATATAATTAGGCATTTGTGCATTATTGTATTCCGAATATTCTTTCACCGGATTATTGTTGATAAAATACCAGGAAGTTGGCATTGTAAAACGATTCCCTGAACTGAAAATCTGCGTGATACCAAAATTCCATTTTGAATTTAAATCGTAGGTTCCAACCAATGCTAAATTATGGCGACGGTCGTATTTTGCACAATAGGTATTTCCATTATTTAGTTTTTCGAAATTTCTGTCGGACCAACTCAAGGTATAACTGAGCCAACCTTTCAATTTTCCGCTATTTTTTTTCAGCATAAATTCAAAGCCATACGCTTTTCCGTTTCCTTCCAGCAAATCTTTTTTTAATGTCGAAATTTCATTAAACTGGGTAACACCGTAAGGATATTCCAGTAAATGATTCATCGAACGATAAAATGCGCCAAATGAGGAGCTAAAACGTTTCGAAATAGTTTGGTTTGAACCAATTGAAAACTCATTAGAAGATTGTGCAGGAATTCCATCAGAACTGGCGACCCAAAAATCAGTAGGAATCCCTACACTTGAAGTCGTTATTAAATTCAAATACTGATTTTGTCTGTTATACGATGCGTAAAAGGAGTAATTCGTGTCCAAATAATAATTCAGAACCATACGCGGTTGAAAATGCAAATACGATTTTGAACCTGAATTATAATAGTTCACTCGCAAGCCTAATTCGGCTACAAAATAATCTCCAAATTTGGGTTTTGCAGTTGTAAAAACAGCAAATTCATTAGCCTTAATTAAACTATTTTGCGCGGGATTTGTACTCGTACTCAGGTTTTCAATATCTATTTTTTGCGGTTGCAAGTTGTGATACGCATACTGAAAACCCGATTCGAAAGGTGTTTCTTTGACCAAATAATTAATCGAATTTGTAAATCCAAAATCTTCTACAAAGGAAGAAACGCCCATTTGAATGGTAGCTTGCTCCATACTTAATTCGTTGGTATATCGCGTAAAATAAATCGCATTTGACAGAGTTATTTTTGAAGATAATGTAGAAACAAGCTTAGAAGAAGCCGCAAAATTACCCCATTTTAAACTGGTTCTTAATGCTAAATTACCGTCTTTTACAAGAAGTTTATCACCACTGGAAAAAGCAGAAACGGTCAACAAGTTGCTTTTAGAAATTTCAGAAATAAAAGTTAGATTCCCATCCGAAAATCTGTATTTCATATCCTGAACATCGTTGCTTTTTGAACCTGAATTTAATATTGGAGCAATAATTTCATCTATATATGTTTTTCTGCCAGAGATAAAAAAACCTGATTTTTTATGGATTGGAACAGCCAAAGTGAGCTGAGAAGCCAATATGCCCATATTACCTTGAACCATAAACTCCGAAGGTGCTTTTTTATTAGGAATCAATAAAGTCGTCGAACTCAAACGACCTCCATGTTTTGCATTCGCACTTGATTTATCAAACTCGACTTCCTGAATATGGTCTGTATTATAAAAAGGAAAAATACCTAATAAATGTGACATTCCATAAATTGGCGTTCCATCATACAACATCGAATTATGCCCGGGATCACCACCTCTTACATACAAATAGCCATTGGCATCGCCAGAATTTTGCACACCTGGTGTTAGTTGTAAAATCTTGATTATATCTGTTGTTCCCAGAACTGTTGGAACTGCCCCTAATGCTTTTAAATCAAAAGACAATTTACCGCCAGAAAGATTTGTAATACTGTTTTTCTTAGTATTAGCGATAACCACTTCTTTTAAAATTGAAATGTCTCTTTCTAAAACAACCGAAATTAGGGTATCTTTTTTACAATCAAAACGGAATGATTTTTCAAGATAACCAAAATGATTGATAGTGATTTTAACAAAACCTAAAGGAAGATTTTTAGTAAAGTGACCCAGAGAATCACTTACAGCATAGAAATGCTGATTATTTGCATCGAAAGAAATGTTTGCACCTATTAAACTTTCATTTTCAGCAGATTTCACATCCCCAACAATTGTAGCCTTGGATTGCGCTAATAAGTTCGAAAAACATAAGAAAAACAGGATAATAATTGGCTTCAAAACATCATTTTTAAGAAAAGTGCGAAATTAAACAATTACAAGCCAATTATATCAGCTTGCAATTGTTTTAATTCTTTTCTTATTTTAGTTTTTGCAAATACATATTCACCACGTTTTCTAACCCTAAATAAAGAGCTTCGGAAATTAATGCGTGACCTATAGAAACTTCGAGTAAACCGGGAATATTTTGTTTAAAAAACTGAATATTATCCAAACTTAAATCGTGACCGGCATTGATTCCCAACTCCAACTCATTTGCATAAATCGCTGCATTTATATAAGGATCAATTCCTCGTTCGTTACCAAGACTGTATTGATGCGCAAAAGCTTCTGTATACAACTCGATTCGATCCGTTCCGGTTTTTTTAGCGCCTTCAATCATTTCATGAATAGGATCTACAAAAATAGAGGTGCGAATACCATGACGCTGAAACTCTTGAATCATCTCTGTTAAATACGTTTGGTTTTTTACCGTATCCCAACCCGCCGATGAAGTAATGGCACCAATGGCATCAGGCACTAACGTTACTTGTTCTGGCTTACATTCAAGAACTAAATCAATAAAATTATGCTGGGGATTACCTTCAATATTAAACTCGGTATAAACAATTGGTTTTAAATCGCGCGCATCTTGGTAGCGAATGTGGCGCTCGTCAGGACGCGGATGAATGGTTATTCCTTGCGCACCAAATTTCTGAATATCAGTGGCTACTTTTAATAAATCTGGAACATTACCACCACGAGCATTACGTAAAGTGGCTATTTTATTGATGTTAACGCTTAACTTTGTCATAAAAACTGATTTTTATTTTGATACTACAATTTACTAGAAGCAAAAATACAAAGTAAAATCTAGGAGTTTTTGCTTATTTTTGATTATTTTGCATCCAATATTGAGGATTGATTTATGACAGAAATTACAGAATATATTTCCAATGATTTTAAAGCGATTGATAGTCACGATACCATATCTGACGTTCAAACGTTTTTTGAGGATATGCACTTTTCACATTTTCCAATAATCGAAGGGGGAATTTACATTGGGAGTATTGCCGCAGAAGATATTGAAACATTTGATTTTGATAAAAAAGTAACGGATTATCGCTTCACATTAGAAGGTTTTTTTGCCCGAACCACAACTATTTGGTTAGATGTATTGGAAGTGTTTGCAAAAAACCACACTAATCTAGTTCCTGTTTTAGACGAAAATAATGCTTATGTAGGTTATTACGAAATAGAAGATATCATGAAATTTTTTCATGAGACACCATTTTTAAAAGAGCCAGGAGCAATTATTATTGTTAAGAAAGCAGTTCTAGATTATTCGATGAGTCAAATCGCTCAAATTGTAGAAAGCAATAATGGTAAAGTTTTAGGAATATTTATATCTGAAGCTGATGTAAATAGTGTCGAAGTGACTTTGAAAATAAGTTTGGGAGCCATTAATGAAATAGTACAAACTTTTAGAAGATATGACTACGAAATCATTTCGGAACATCAAGAAGATAATTACATCAACAATTTAAAGGAACGCTCAGAATATCTCGATAAATACCTTAATGTATAACAAAGTGAAGTTGGGAATGCTTCAATAGGCAAATCACGCTATTATGTTCATTTCTAATTATCTCATTATTTAATTTAAATAAAAATGAAAGTAGCTATCTACGGTCAATATTATCAGAACAGTACACAACCCATCATAAACGACATCTTTGTTTTTTTTACTAAAAACAATGTAGAAATGATCATTGAAGCTAATTTTTTATCCATGATTTACGAGCGCAAGCTGGTAGAGAATCAATATAAAACTTTTAGTTCACACACAGAACTTGATTCTAGTTTTGACATGCTAATCAGTATTGGAGGAGACGGAACAATTTTAAGAGCAGCAACATTAGTAAGAGATTCTGGAATTCCTATTTTAGGTATTAATGCAGGGAGACTTGGTTTCCTGGCAAGTGTGCAAAAAGAAAACATTGCATCATTCCTGCAATCTGTTTTAGATAAAAAGTACACTCTTTCGAAAAGAGCCTTACTAAGCATAAATTGTTCAACACCTAATGAATCCATTGAAGAAATGAATTTTGCGATGAACGAAATTACGGTTAGCAGAAAAGATACTACTGCCATGATCACGATTGACACCTACTTAAATGGCGAATATTTAAACTCCTATTGGGCGGACGGATTAATTATTTCAACGCCAACAGGAACTACGGGCTATAACTTGAGTTGCGGTGGACCAATCCTAACTCCCGACGTAAAAAGTTTAGTTATTACACCAATTGCTCCACACAATCTAACAACGAGACCACTGGTAGTTCCGGATAATACAGAAATCAGATTAAAAGTTTCAGGACGAGAACCAAACTATCTCGTTTCCCTGGACTCAAGAGTTACATCAGTAAAAAATGAATCTATCTTGACATTAAATAAAACTCCTTTTCAAATTAATATGGTAGAAATACCGCAAGAAACTTTTGTAAAAACATTGCGTAACAAATTACTTTGGGGAGAGGACAAGAGAAATTAAATCATTTAAGTGCATTGCGATACGATTTTATCACGTTTTACCGTTAAATAATACAGGTACTCGTTTTGTGTTAGCTAACTAACCGCAAAAAAAAGAGAGATTTAACTCAATGGGTATTGAAACGAAATGATAATTATTATATTTGCACGCAATTTTGATTTAATGAAAAAGATTTTCTACTTACTTATTTGCTTTTTTTCCCTAGTTAATACCCAAGCACAGATACATGAGGTTGGTGTTTTTCTAGGTGGAAGCAACTATATAGGAGATATAGGTCCTACGACTTATGTATCGCCAAACAAAGCTGCTTTTGGTTTGCTCTATAAGTGGAATAAAAGTCCTAGACATTCTTATAAAGTGTCTTATATACAATCTCAAATCACTTCAAATGATAGAGCTTCACAAGAGAGTAGCAGAAATCTTAGAGAATATCGATTTGACAATGATTTAAAGGAGCTTTCAGTAGGTTTAGAATTCAACTTTTTTGATTTTAATCTTCATCAACTGAATACTAAACTTACACCTTATGTTTCATCAGGTGTAAGTTATTTTTTCAGTAAATACAATTTAGACTTACCAGGCTCAGTCGTAGAAGGACGAACAGAAAGAAGAAAATCAATTGCAATACCAATGATTGTAGGAATCAAAAGTAACATAACACCTCACTTTATCCTTGCTTTAGAAACTGGAGCACGATATACACTGACAGACAATATAGACGGAAGTTTTTATGAAAATTTTGGAAATATAAATAACAATGATTGGTATGTATTTACAGGAGTTACTTTAACGTATACTTTTGGCGAGAAACCGTGTTATTGTGCACAATAAATAAATGAATTTAATACAGAATATTGACGCAACAAGACTGCCAAAACACCTTGCTATCATTATGGATGGTAATGGACGTTGGGCAAAACAGCAAGGACTTTTAAGAGCTTTGGGCCATGAAAGTGGCACTAAATCAGTAAAAGTTATCATAGAAGCAAGTGCGAAACTAGGAATTGAGTTTTTGACTTTATATGCGTTCTCAACCGAAAATTGGAACAGACCAAAACTGGAAGTAGAAACCTTAATGAGAGTACTTATAAACTCCTTAAAAAAGGAATTAACAACACTTCAGAAAAACAACATCAAGCTTAGTGCTATTGGTAATTTAGAGCAATTACCTAAATCAGCACAAAAAGAACTTCTCGATGTTATTGAAAAAACGAAAAACAATACTAAAATGACGCTAACCTTAGCGTTAAGCTACGGCTCTAGAGACGAAATTGTCAATGCGGTAAGAAATATATGTAGTAAAGTTAAAAATAATATAATTTCAATAGACACTATTGACGATTCCATTATTAATGAGCATCTTTACACGCAAAATTTACCAGACGTAGATTTATTAATACGAACAAGTGGAGAACATAGAATAAGTAACTTTTTGTTATGGCAAATTGCCTACGCAGAATTGTATTTTACTGATATATTATGGCCAGACTTTAAAGAACAAGATTTATATGAGGCTATCATTAGTTATCAAAAAAGAGAACGAAGATTCGGAAAAACAAGTGAACAAATTAAATAATTTTTTAGTGTTAAATAAAAGTATAAAGATAGCCCTTACTGTATTAATTTTCGGAAGTTTTACAGCAGTTAAAGCCCAAGAAAGAGTTCCTTTTGATCAGGGCAAAAAATATATTTTAGCAGATGTTGCAATAGTTGGAGACATTAGCTTCAATTCACAAACTGTAGTTACTTTTTCTGGATTACAAAAAGGACAACAAATAACAATTCCTGGTGAAGAAATTAGTACAGCCATCAAAAAACTTGGAAAATTAGGTCTTTTTGATGAAATCTCATTTTATGTAAACAGAATACAAAACGATAGTATTTATCTTGATTTAAACATCGTTGAATTACCTAAATTAAGCGAAGTAAAATTTGTAGGAGTTAAAAAATCTAAAGTAGAAGCTTTAATTAAAGACAATAGCTTAAATAAAGGAAAAGTAGTCAATGAAAACTTGATCACAACTACTAAAAACTACATTGAAAATAAGTATAAAAAAGATGGCTTTTTTAACACAAAAGTAAACATCAACACGGTTAAGGATACCGCAAATGCAAACCAGGTCAATATGCTTGTTACTATTGATAAAGGTGAGAAAGTAAAAATCCACAAGATTGATTTTGTAGGTAACACTAAATTATCAAATAAGACTTTGAGCAAAGCAATGAAAGACACGAAACAAAAAAATGTTTTTCGCGTTTTAAAAGCATCTAAATTCATAAAAGACAAGTACAAAAAAGATTTAGAAAAAGTAATTGAAGTTTATAAAGAAAAAGGATATCGTGATGCTAGGATAGTTTCCGATTCTGTTGCTTATAATAAGGAAAAAAATGCTTTAGACATAAAAATCAATGTAGAAGAAGGAAATAAATATTATTTCGGAGACATTAAATTTTTAGGAAATACTATCTATACTGATCAAGGACTTTCTCAAATATTAGGAGTTAAAAAAGGAGACACTTATAATGGGGTTTTACTTGAAAAAAGAATTGCTGACAAGTCTAAACCAGATGCAGAAGATATTACCAACTTGTATCAAAACAATGGGTACTTATTTTCTAACATAAATGCAGTGGAAGTAAAAACAGCAAATGACACTATTGATTTTGAAATAAGAGTTACAGAAGGCCCAATTGCTTATTTCAACAAAATCACAGTTGTAGGAAATGACAAAACAAATGACCGTGTAATATACCGCGAATTACGAACTAAGCCAGGTGAAAAATACAGTAAAGATCAATTAGTAAGAACAATAAGAGAGATTGGTCAATTAGGATTTTTTGATCCGGAAGCAATTGATCCAAAATTTAAAAATGTAGATTCAGGAGCAGGAACAGTCGATATTGAATACAATCTTATTGAAAAAGGATCAAGCCAAATTGAACTTCAAGGAGGTTATGGCGGTGGTGGTTTCATAGGAACGCTTGGTCTATCATTCAACAACTTCTCTGCTAGGAACCTATTAAACAAGGAAGCGTATAAACCACTGCCTATGGGTGATGGGCAAAAAGTATCTTTGCGTTTACAAGCAAGTACATACTTTCAAACGTATAGTGTTTCCTTTTCGGAACCATGGTTTGGTGGTAAAAAACCAGTATCATTTAGCACCTCGTTATCTTACAGTAAGCAATATTTGAATGACTATATCACTCAGAGAGCAGATAAATCAAAAAGTTTTGATATCTTAACGCTATCTGTTGGTATTGCTAAAAGACTTACGGTGCCAGATGATTATTTTGTATTATCACAAGCGATAAGTTACCAGCATTATGCTTTAAATAACTATAATACTGGATTGTTTACATTCGGAAATGGTACTTCAAGAAACCTAGCCTATACAGTAGGACTTACAAGAAGTAGTAAAGGTCTTAATCCTATATTCCCAACATATGGTTCGGAATTTAGTTTAAGTGCTAAATTAACACCTCCATATTCATTATTTAATGGAGTTAATTATGCAACATTAGGCGATCAAGCAGAGTATAAATTAAAGAATACAGTTGACAGACAAAACGTACCTGATGCGAATGGAAACATTGTAAACATTGGGGATTACATAGACGCTAACGGTAATAAGGTAAACAGCTTTAATCTAGCGGCTGAAGATGTAAGTAAAGTGGATCAAAAAAGATTTAATTGGTTAGAATATTATAAAATAAAATTTAAAGCGGATACTTATACTAAACTTTATGGTAAATTAGTTCTTAGAGCATTAGCAGAATTTGGTTTTATGGGTTCTTACAATCAAGAAAGAGGATCAGTTCCTTTTGAAAGATTTTACCTTGGTGGTGATGGTTTAGCTAACTACTCGATGGATGGTAGAGAAACGATTCAGCTTAGAGGTTATCCAAACAATTCATTAACACCTACAATTGAGGATAAAAATGATCCTAGATTTGGACAACAAATTGGGGCAACCGTATATAACAAGTTTTCAATGGAATTACGTTATCCTATAACATTAAAATCATCGGCTTCCATTTATGCATTAGCATTCGCAGAAGCAGGTTCGTCTTATGCTGATTTCAAAAGCTATAATCCTTTTGACTTAAGCCGATCAGCAGGAGTTGGCTTACGTGTTTTTATGCCAGCATTTGGTCTTTTGGGTATTGATTTCGGGCACGGATTTGACGCTTTACCAGGACAAACTAAACCAAATGGTTGGGAAACTCACTTTATTATTGGACAACAATTCTAGAAAATAATGAAATAAAATTTCTAACAGAGCGACTTTATGAAAAAACAATTTTTGTATGTATTTTTAGCCTTAATTACAACAGCTACAATTAACGCTCAAGCCAGAGGTACAAAACTAGGCTACATTGACATGGAATACATTTTAGAAAATGTAGCTGATTATGGTGAAGCAAAAATTCAATTAGAACAAAAAGCTCAGAAGTGGAAATTAGAAATTGAAACTAAAAAAATAGAAATCAACAAACTAAAAGATGCATTAAAAGCAGAAAAAGTTTTATTAACAAAGGAATTAATTGAAGAAAGAGAAGCAGAAATTACATTTCTTGAAAATGAAAATCTAGAATATCAACAAAAAAGGTTTGGTGCTAATGGGGATTTGATTACTCAAAAATCAGTTTTAGTAAAACCCATCCAAGATCAAGTATTCACGGCAGTTCAGGATATTGCAGAGCGACTGAAATATGATTTCATATTTGACAAAACATCGGACTTAACAATGTTATTTGCTGCAAAAAGATTTGACATTAGTGAACAAGTTTTAAAAGCACTAAATCGTACAGATAAAAGAGAACAACTTACTAAAAAGCAACAAAAAGAACTTGAAGCTAAAGAAAGTAAAGAAGATGCAATCGATGACAATCCAGCATTAGCAGAAAGACAAAAGCTCTTAGATGACAAAAAAGCAGCTAGAGAAAAAATTCTAGAGGATAGAAGATTATTGCAAGAGCAGAAAAAGAAAGAGTTTGACGACAAACGAAAACAAATTCTAGAAGATCGCGAGGCTAAGAAAAATGGCACAGTACCTAGTAACGCGAAGAAAGTAGACCCAGCAGAAGATGCCGAAGCGAGAAAGCAAAATTTTGAAGATGCTAAGCAAAAAAAAGCGGAAGCACAAGCAAAAACTTTAGAAGACCGCAGGAAAGTTATAGAAGACCGTAAAATAGAATTAGAAGAAAAAAGACAGCAAACTCTTGAAGAAAGAGAAGCAAAAAAAAGTGGCACGGTTTCTGCAAATGTTAAAAAAGAAGCCGCTGTTGTACCAACAGCAAGTTCTGACACCATAAAAGAAGCTATTACTGAAGCTAAAGAAAAACAAGCGGAAGTACAAGCAAAGACAGTAGAAGATCGAAAAAAAATTATTGAAGATCGCAAAAAAGAATTGGAAGCAAAAAGATTAAAAACGATACAAGAAAGAGAGGCTTTAAAAAAAGCAAAACAAGAAAAATTAAAAGAAAATACAAACAATAATTAATTACTTAATATTTTAAACACAATGAAACAAATCAAAACTCTATTAATTGCTGCAATCTTAATGTTAGGAGCAAACCAAACAATTACCGCACAAGCAAAGACAGCTCATGTTGATGTAAGTGAGATTATGACGAAAATGCCAGCAATGTTAGATGCTCAAAAACAATTAGAGAAATTGAGTACTACTTATGATGCTGACTACAAAAAAATGGTTGAAGAATACCAAGCAAAATTAAAAAAATACGAAGCTGAAGCAGCAACCGTTACTGAAGCAATAAATGGAGATCGTTCTAAAGAAGTTCAGGACATGCAAAAAAGAATTGTTGACTATAGAGACAACGCTCAAAAAGAATTACAACAAAAAGAATCAGATATCGTTAAGCCTTTAATGGAAAAAGTAAGAGCTTCTATCCAAAAAGTGGGTAAAGCAAAAGGATTCCAATACGTACTTGATGGATCTACACTTTTACTTGCAGATGGTCCAAACTTGACTGCAGATGTAAAAAAAGATTTAGGTTTCTAGCATATAGAAATTTTCATGAAACAAATCGCTCAACCAAAATTTTGGCTTGAGCGGTTTTTTTTTGATCGTATATTTTTTTAGGAAAATTAACAAAGAGCACTTAACTTTGTTTTAATGGAAAACAATCAGGCTATAGGAATTTTCGACTCAGGAATAGGCGGTACTTCTATTTGGAATGCTATACATGAGCTACTCCCGTACGAAAAAACAATTTATCTTGCAGATAGCAAAAATGCTCCTTACGGCCAAAAGTCAAAAGAAGAGATTATAATGTTAAGCATGAAAAATGTAGATTTTCTGATTAACATGAAATGCAAGTTAATCGTAGTAGCATGTAATACTGCAACAACCAACGCAATTCGTGAATTAAGAGCAAAATATGACATTCCCTTCATAGGAATTGAACCTGCAATAAAGCCAGCTGTAACCCACTCTAAAACACAAATCATAGGGATACTTGCTACTCAAGGCACTTTGAACAGTGAGCTTTTTAATAAAACCGCTGAAAAGTATCAGGATACTAAAATAATAGAACAAGTAGGACACGGATTAGTTCAGTTGATTGAAAATGGTGAAATAGAATCACCTGAAATGACTCAACTATTAGAATCGTACCTTCAACCGATGATCAAAGCTAATATCGACTATTTAGTATTAGGATGTAGTCACTATCCCTACCTTATACCTCAGATAAAGAAGATTCTTCCGGAACACATTCGCATTATAGACTCTGGCCAAGCTGTAGCGAAACAAACCCAAAAATTATTAAAGGAAAAAATAGGATTTACATCGGCAACCAATAATGAGCCTACCTTTTACAGTAATACAAATCCAAAAGTCTTAAATGAAATTTTAGGATGTAAATATAATGTTGAACAAAAAGAATTCTAGATCAAAAAGAACTATTCTTCCTCTTTGAACCAACTGGAATACATTACGTAATTATTAGAAATACGCTCGATTTCTCCCGCAAAATTAGATTGGTCAATATCTTTTACTTTCTTGGCGGGAACACCAGCCCAAATTGTCCCAGCAGCAACAACGGTATTTTGAGTAACTACAGCACCCGCCGCTACAATTGCATTACTTTCTATAATACAATTATCCATTACAATTGCACCCATTCCTATTAACACATTATCCAGTATAACGCAGCCATGTACAATTGCATTATGACCTATAGATACATTGTTGCCTATAATTGTAGGGTGTTTTTGATAGGTACAATGAATTACCGCTCCATCTTGGATATTAACTTTATCCCCTATCCTTATGACATTCACGTCACCTCTTATAACCGCATTGAACCAAACACTACAGTTTGCTCCAAAAGTAACATCTCCAACAATAGTCGCGTTTTCGGCTACATAACAATCTTCAGGAATTGTAGGTGTTTTGCCATTTACAGATTTTATTAGCATAAAAATAATAATTAATTAATCGCAGGACAGTTACAGTCGTATTTTACAGGTTTGCAAAACAAGTCTATTCCTAAAGTAATTTGGTGATAACCACCATTATCAAACTTTACCGCTCCTGACAATTGTGAATAAGTGTAAGCAAACATAAAGTTTTTAAAATTAACACCCACTATTGGTGTAATATACTGTAGTTTTTGTGACGAAATACCGCTTCCAGTACTATATTGAGCACCATCAAAACTTCTTCGATAAGACAATCAACCCCAAACTCTTCCAAAATCCAAATTTTTATAAGTCTTGAGATTAATGTCGATCGCCTTTTCTCCTGTTTTTTCAACCATCTGAAACAAAAGAGAAGGCTCCCATAGCATCCTATCTCTATTGCCAAAGACATATCCGGCACTTAATAAATACTTACGTAAATTATCACTTTCGTACACTGTGTAAATATCTCTCCTTGTCTCGATCGCATTTTTAACAGTAGCATGAGCGTAGAAATTGAGAAAATTGTAAGAAGCTCCCACATCGACATTAAAGTACGCGTCCTTCTGAACTATTGTACCATTTATGATAGGATCAAAATCACCCGATTGGATGAATTCCGTTTCATCTAACTGACTTTGAATAAATCCAGCATTAATACCAAAAGACAATTGGTTCAAATCAATTTCGTCCCTAGAAAACATCAAGTGATACGCATAAGTGAATTTTACACCTTTTTGCGAATGATACCCATTTTTATCATTAAAAAGAATGACTCCAGCTCCAGTGTTCTCTCCAACTCTACCATTAAAACTAAGTGTTTGTAATTCTGGCGCATCCGCTTGATCAAACCACTGCTTGCGTCCGGTCAACCTGATTTTCGCACAATTAGCAGCTCCGGCCATTGACGGATGTATCAAATAATAATTATCTGATAAATAATCAGAATATACCGGAACTCCTTCCTGTCCGAAAGAACAGTAAGTTACAAAGAAAATCGCAGCTAAAATTCTTAAATTTTGAGACATTGAAATACTTTAAATAAATATGAACAATTTAAATTCTAAATAAGTCCTCTAAAAACAATCAAATGTCCTAATTAAAGTTAATTTATTCATTAAAAAACCAAATATAGTTATTCGTAGAAAATAACTTTACTAAATTTGTAAAAATTTGAAAAGCCATGAATAAAGTTACCGTAAAAGAGACCCAAAATCCAACCATATTAAAGTTTGAATTTCAAGACTTTATCACTCAGAACGAAAGTTTTGAATTTAAAAATATCGATGACGCAAAAGCATCTCCACTTGCTCAGCAATTATTTTATTTACCATTTGTAAAAACAGTTTACATTTCAGGTAATTTCATAGCAATTGAAAAGTATAGCATTGTGGAATGGGATGATGTAAAAGATGCCGTAGCAGAACAAATAGAAAAATTTTTAACAGATGGCGGAACAATCATTACCGTCGACGAGAATAAAACAAAAAAACAGCCTGTTACTGTATACGGTGAAACGACTCCTAATCCTTCAGCATTAAAGTTTGTTGTTAGCAAAATGCTTACTAAAAATGCAATCGAATTTAAAAATATCGATCAAACATCTGCGTCACCACTAGCAAGGGAGCTATTCAACTTTCCTTATGTGAAAGAAATTTTTATTGATGAAAATTACATCTCAGTGACTAAATACGAGATTAACGATTGGCAAGAAATAACTTTAGAATTAAGAAGTTTTATCAAACAATATATTGAAAATGGCGGAACTGTTTTAGACGAAAATTACGTTGCGACAGTAATAGCTGAAGAAGACACTAAGGCTGCAGCATTTGATAATCTAGATGTAACATCACAACAAATCATTAACATACTTGAAGAATATGTAAAACCAGCAGTGCAAGCTGATGGTGGAAACATAGCTTTTGAATCGTACAATGAAGAAGATAAGACGGTAAAAGTAATTTTACAAGGTGCTTGCAGCGGTTGTCCATCTTCTACTTTCACGCTAAAAAGCGGAATCGAAAACATGTTAAAAAGCATGTTGAATGATGAAAGCATAAAAGTTGAAGCAGCGAACGGATAAAAAATAGCACTGATAATCAGTTTTTTATGTTAAATAAAAATCAAGCTAAGAGCTAAACGCTAATTTAATTTGTACTTTTATAATTAACTAAAGAACAAAAACTATGTCAGTATTAAAAGTTATAGAAGTCCTTTCAAGCTCAGAGTTAAGTTGGGAAGATGCTGCACGTGCAGGTGTTGCAAAAGCATCACAAACTATAAAACACATTCGTTCTGTTTATGTCAAAGAACAAAGTGCTAAAGTCAGCAATGGCGGAATTACGGAATTCCGAGTAAACATGAAAATTACTTTCCAACTAGAATAAATTTATTATAGATATTATTTAAAGCGT
The DNA here is from genome assembly GCF_020911945.1 of Flavobacterium galactosidilyticum. Taxonomy (NCBI): domain Bacteria; kingdom Pseudomonadati; phylum Bacteroidota; class Flavobacteriia; order Flavobacteriales; family Flavobacteriaceae; genus Flavobacterium; species Flavobacterium galactosidilyticum. The sequence goes on along the minus strand of NZ_CP087135.1, from coordinate 1,389,341 downwards.
TTCATTTGAAACGCTTTTTTTATTTAAGTAAGTAGCTAATGCATTTATAAACATTCCTAAACTCAACTCCTCAAAAATAAAATTGATACATTATTAGTACATCATTAGATAGTACTCTTCTTTCACAAGCAATAAACATGACTCAAAAACTTCTTTATTTTTTTATACTGAATTTTAAAAATTGTTATTTAACCAAAGAAGGAGCCCTAGACCTTTTAACACTGATTATCAATAAATTATTACATACTTAGTGACGTAATCATCAAAAAAAATAGTATTATTGTAAGAGTAAAAAAACAAAAATAACATGGGACTATTATCATTTTTTAAAAATCTATTTGGCGCATCTAAGGAAACAGCCAATGAAGAAGCTAACAAAGCAGAAAATATTTTTCAACAAGCAAAAGAAACTGCAGAACCCTATTTAGAAAAAGCAGAAGATTTCGCAGATGATACTATCCAAAGAGCTAAAGACATCGCAACGCCTCACTTGGATAATGCACAAAATTTCGCCAACGAAACATTCGAAAAAGCGAAAGAAACAGTAGCGCCATATTTAGAGAAAGCAGAAGATTTTGCGGATGAAACCATAGACAGAGTAAAAGAAACTGCCGCTCCAATAATTGAAAAAGCAGAAAACTATGCTAAACAAGCTGAAGAAACGATAAGTGAATACTCTGAAAAGGCAGGAAAATCTATAGAAGAGATAATGGATGTTGTAAAGGACAAAGCAGGACTATCTAAAGATAAAGCAGAAGAACTTTCAAGCACTACTTCAACCACTATTTCTGATGCTGCCGAGACAATAAAAGAAAAAGCTCAAGAAATAAAAAATGACGCTAAGTTCACTATTTCAGAAACTGTAGATTCTATCACAGAAGCTAAAACTGTTATTACAGAAAAAGCAGACGAAATAACTAATGAAGCTACAACTGAAATTGCAGAAAAAATAGAAGAAATAAAAAACAGTACAGCAGATGTATCAAACGATGCTAAAACAGTTATTTCAGACAAAGCAGAAGCTCTAAAAGAAGATACAATAGACATTGCTCATGAAACTAAGCATGATGCTTTAGACAAGGTAGCCGATCTAAAAGTTAACGCGACAGATCTTGCTACCGAAACAAAAAATACTATTTCAGACAAAGCAGAGAACATAGTTGATGCAATAAGTCCTGCTGCAGATGATGTTGCAAATGAGGCAGAGTCAATTGCTAATAAAACTATAAATAAAGCAGAAGAAGATACAAAATAATTTATTAAAAAATATTATTTGTATTTTTGTACTTCTAACACAAACCTTCTCATTTGGGAAGGTTTTCTATTTTAATAAAAATGAATTTAAATCCAGAAAAAATAACAGACTACGCCAGCCATTTCATAAAAGTGTTAATTGATTATTCCCCAAAATTAATATCTGCGTTTATAATTTTATTCGTTGGACTTTATGCTATTCGACTAATTAATAGGTTCATTAGAAGATTAATGATTAGCAGGGATTTAGAACCTACATTAACTAAATTTCTAGCTGATATTTTACTTTGGATATTACGAATACTATTATTTGTAGCGTTTATCGACAAGCTGGGAATTGGCACCTCCTCTTTCGTTGCTATTCTTGGTGCTATGGGACTTGCGATAGGATTATCACTTCAAGGATCTTTATCTAATTTTGCAGGCGGAATGCTAATCATTTTATTCAAACCATTTAAAGTTGGCAATTTCATTGAAGCGCAAGGAGTGTCAGGAACTGTTTGTGAGATTCAAATATTTGTCACTAAATTAACCACTAGTAACAACCAGACCATTTTTATACCTAATGGATCTTTATCCAATGGCACCATCATCAATTATTCGCTTCTTGAAAACAGAAGAGCAGATTTAAATATCGCCATCTCCTATAATACAGACATCAGAAAAGCGAAGGAAATAATTACTTCAGTGCTAAATAGTAACCCAAAAATATTAAAAACACCAGCAGCCGAAGTCTCGGTAAAGAGTCTGACGGATAGCGGTATTCAACTTGCGGTTAGACCATGGGCTAAAAATGAGGATTTCTGGGCTGTGTACTCTGATACTTTACAAGACTGCAAAAAAGCGTTTGACGCAGCGGGAATTACCATCCAACCTTACATAATGGAATATTCAAAAAAAGAAATAGTGTAAACCACTATACTATATGAAATTCATAAAAATTTATTTCTTTGGAGTAGTGACCATAAAATCTTTTAAATAATAAGGTTCAAAATAAGCGACATCAACAGTGTCGTTTATTTTGAATTTTTCAAAACTTAAAACACTCATTTCTTTAGCAGATGGATATTTAATATCTTCTAAAAACACATGATTTTCCTTGGTTAATATCGCTTTGCATTTCTCAGCGCAGTCACCTACAAAATATAGTTTTTCTCCAATATCAGAAAAGGAATTCTGATCTATAATTTCCGCAAGAATCTCTCTTTTTTTATCAAATTTTGGATTAAAAATCGCGCTATATACTTCCATTCGTCGTGCATCGATCATAGGAATAATCAAACCTTCAGTAACATTTACTTGCGAAGCCAAAACTTGTAAAGTATCAACGGCGATCAATGGAATTCCTAAAGCAAAGCAAAGCCCTTTTGCGGCAGAAACTCCTATACGCAATCCTGTGTAAGAACCAGGTCCTTGACTTACTGCAATCGCTGATAAATCGTTTAAACTAATTCCAGCCTCTTTTATAATTTCCTCAATAAAAACATGAAGACGCTCCGCATGCGAATACCCTTCCTCGGCTATTTCTTTACATAGAATTGTTTTCCCTTCCTTTGCAAGAGCAACAGAACAGTTTTTAGTTGCAGTCTCAATGTTTAATATATATTCCACTTTCGATTCTTTTTTAAAATGAAAATCACAATTATAAAAAACTTATAATTGTGATTTAAAATTGATATTGCTATCGATTACTTTTTACTCTTTGCTTTGTCATTTTCTGTTTTAAGCGCTACTTTATCTCCAGAATTCAAATCTTTTGTAACTGTTGCATAAGGTCCAATAATGACAACATCACCTTTTTGCAGGCCTGTTAATACTTCGATATTAGTATCATCCTGGATTCCAGTTTTTATAATTCTAATTTTAGCTTTGTCGCCTACTTTTACAAAAACGCACTCGAATTTCTTATCGATTTTTGGAACTCCTTTTTGCTCTTCATTGGGATCAACTATTACAATATCTTTTACAGCAGTAGTATCTGATTTTACAACTACAGAACTAATTGGCACTGCTAAAACATCGCTTTTCGTTTGCGTAATAATATCTACAGTTGCAGTCATTCCAGGTCTAAATGGCGAATAAGTATTAGGTTTACCTTCTAATAAATCTTGATAGGATTCTTTAAGAATTCGTACCTTAACTTTAAAATTAGTTACTTGATCCGCTGTTAAAGTAGAACTAGCCGAATTCGAGATACTAGTGACAGTTCCCTTAAATTGCTTTTTCAAATAGGCGTCAACTTCAACATTAGCCTCATCTCCTACTTTAATTTTCACGATGTCATTTTCATTCACATCTACTTCTACTTCCATATTATTTAAGTTGGCTACTCGTAATATTTCAGTCCCTGTCATTTGCTGCGTTCCTAAAACACGTTCTCCTAATTCAACATTCAGCATAGAAATAGTTCCATCTGCAGGAGCATAGATCGTAGTACGGCCCAAATTATCTTTTGCTTCATTAACTGTCGCTGATGCACTTTGAACATTAAAAAAAGCAGTTTGTTTAGCGGCCTTTGCCACTTCATACGCACCTACTGCTTTATCCCAATCAGCTTTAGATATTATTCCTTTATCATAAAGTGTTTTATTTCTATCATAACTAGACTTCGATTCTTTAAATGATGCATCAGCCTGACTTAAATTTGCTTTAGTTCCAGATAAATTAGAAACAGAACGATTATAGCCTGAAGTATATAAATCAGGATTTATCTTAACTAATAAATCTCCTTTTTTTACCACTTGTCCTTCTTTGACATTCAAAGAAATAATCTCTCCAGACACTTCTGAGGAAATCTTGACTTCAATTTCCGGTTGTATTTTTCCTGTAGCGGAAACCGTTTCAACAATAGTCATGGGTGCAACCTGAGTTATTTCAACTTCAGTACCCTCATCTTTATTACCTATAACTCCTTTTTTCGAAAGTATTACAAGACCAGCAATTAGTACTATAGCTACACCAATTAGGATGTAAATTGTTTTTTTAGACATAATTAATTTAATTTTTAATGAGTGGAATTCCAAAGTAGAATTCTAGTATTTTAATTTTAAAAATATAATCATACTTTGTTCTAATAACTTCTGATTGCGCATTAGTTAACAAAGTTTGTGATTGGTTGAAATCAAAAGAATTCATTAAACCGACATCATATTTTTCTTTAGCATAATTGTATGCGCCTTGTCTTGCTTCAAGTGCTACAACAGATGACTTATAAGTATTAAGCGCTCCATTTGCATCTGCAAAAGCGGTAAAAACATTACGCTGTAAATCTAAATTTTGCTGCTCTAACGCAATTTTAGACTTTTCTAAATTTACTTTGGAACGATCTACATTATTACGAACTGAAAATCCATTAAAAATTGGAACTGATAACTGAATACCAAAAGACTGTCCTTTATTATCACTAAACTGATCGAAAAATGGCGCAGGCCCACCTAAAACTCTTGTGAAATTTGGAGTCAATACATTTTGATTTGTTCCTTCTACGAAACCAACAACTGATGTTGGATTAGTAGTATTTGGCACCACTCCAGCAACCCTATCACTGTAAGCAACCCTTGAATTAAAACTATAAAATCCTTGCAAAGTAGGTTGAAAAGCACCTTGTGCAATCGCAACATTTTTTTCAGATATCTCTAAATTAGTTTGAGCAATTTTAAGTTCGATTTTATTTTCTAGTGCTTTTTGGTAAATAACCGCAGGCGATTGTAACAAAATGTTATTCTCATCATTCGCATCAGTATCATCAACTACATCAAAGTTTTGAAAATCTTTAAGCTGAAGCAACTGCGCTAGACTTAACCTAGAAATCAAAAGTGCATTTTCAGCAACAATTACATTTTGATTGTTCAAAGCAACAGTAGCTTTAACATCAAGTAAGTCGCCACGAGGAATGGATCCCGCTTTAACTAATTCTTCTGATCGATTGTATTGCTTTTCATTAATTTCAAGTTGTACCTTCTGAACCTTTAGGTTTTCTTTGTTAAAAAGCACTTGCAAGAAAGCATTTGCAACATTCAAAGCTACATCTTCTTGCATTTTTATTAATTGATATTTACTCGCTATTATCGCAAGATTTGCTTTGCGCAAATTGTTTTGATTTTGTAATCCTCTATAAATATCGATTCCAACATTTGCACCAGCAGAAGTAAACTGTGTAGTTTGATTTTGAAGAAGTCCAGTTGTGATGTCTTGGTTTAAACCAATGTTCCAAGAATGTGAAGCACTTGCATTAAGCGAAGGAAGAAAATTTCCGAAAGCACCTCGTTTATCAATTAGTGCCGTTTGTGAATCTAATTCTACTTGTTTGATAGAAATATTATTTTTTATCGCGTATTGCACACATTCTTCTAATGTCCACTTTTTAGTTTGCCCCTGCATAGCCATGCTAGCAACTACAACGGTAATTAAACTGAGAAAAAATCTTTTTTTCATATTTTTTTTGAATAAAAGCGCAGTACCGCCACAAAACAAATTTAAGTTTTTCTAATAAAATTCAATGCGCAATTATAAAAAAATGGCACACTAATCTTTTATAAAACAATTAGACTTTCGAATTTAGCATTTGTTACAAAAAATCCTAAAAAAAGAATTCTTTCACTAAATTTGTTTCGCTAAACTAAACAAAAAATGCTAAAAATCTTTACTAATCTTTATTTAATCTGCTCATTCCTATTAATTTCTGGATGTGCAACTACTAATAAAATAGACGCATTAAAACCCGAACCAGATGACGCAACGCCTTTAGTTTATGAAAATGTAGCTTCCTTTATAAATCTACCAATTAATGTAAAACTGAAAGATATTGAAAATCAAACAAATATAGCACTAAGCGGTTTAATTTACGAAGACAACACGATTGAAGATGATGACATAGAAATGAAAATTTGGAAACAAGCCCCTATCACTATATTAGCAGACAAAGGGCAGAAAATAAAAACAATTTTACCTCTAAAAGCAGTTATAAAATACAGAATTGGCACCAAAAAAATGGGAGTTGAAATGTATGATACTCGTGAATTTTATTTAGATGGTATTGTAACACTTCTTAGTGATGTATCACTATCAAATTGGAAACTAAATACTAAAACCGAACTAAAATCTCTAGACTGGAATGAAAGCCCTACCATGACAGTATTTGGAAAAAATGTTCCCATTACCTATTTAATCAATCCTGGCATAAAACTTTTTAAATCAAAAATCGAAAACAAAATTGATGATGTTATAGCCAAATCTCTGGATTTTAAACCTAACGTACTATCCGCGTTAGAAAAAATCTGCACTCCTTTTTTAATGAACGATGCATATGAAAGTTGGCTTAGAATTGTACCTATCGAAATTTACTCGACTAATGCTAAATTAAAAAATGACGCATTTGTATTAGACATGGGAATGAAATGCAACATGGAGACATTGATAGGAAAACAACCAGAATCAAAATTTAGCCCAAACAAAATAAGTATAAAGTCTGTCTCAAAAATTCCAGAAGATATTACTGCTAATATTGTTGCCATTTCAACTTACGCGGAGGCTTCAAAAATCATTACTAAAAACTTCTACGGACAGGAATTTGGCTCAGGGTCAAAAAAAGTAAAAGTTCAAAAGGTAGCTATCTGGCACAAAAACGGCAAAATGATAATTACACTAGATCTTTTAGGCTCTGTAAATGGAACAATTTATTTGTCCGGTTTTCCAAAATATAATGAACAAACCAAAGAAATATTTTTTGATCAATTGAACTACGTATTAGACACAAAAAATAAATTAATGCGAACTGCAAATTGGCTCGCAGAAGGAATTGTACTAAAAAAAATAGAGCAAAGTTGCCGATACTCTCTTAAACCGAACTTAGAAGAAGGTCAAAAAAGCATGATGACTTATTTAAAAAATTACTCTCCTATGCAAGGCGTATTCATCAACGGAAAAATCGATGAGATACAGTTTCAAAAAATTCAGTTGACTAACCAAGCAATTATTGCCTTTATAAAAGTTAAAGGTCTAGTAAATGTGTCGGTAAATGGATTGAAATAAAAAAAGGAACTACTAGGTCGCTTTTTTGGTTTTCATTCGATAAACGATATAACCTATTATCGCAACAAGAATATATGGAATCGCCATTAAGTAAACTATTCCATCATTAATAGCGGCTGCTTTTGTTGTATTCCCTTCGCTTGTTAATGCAGCGCGACACATAGCGCATTGCGCATTTGCTGATATTGAAAATAGACTACAAAGAAGTAGTGTGGCAATAACCTTAAACTTCTTGCTATAAATTTTTGTTTTACTATACATAATAAGGTGAAATCATTAGATAAACAACTACTCCAGTAACCGCGACATACAACCAAATTGGAAAAGTGATGCGCGCAATTTTTTTATGTTTATCAAAATTTTTACCCAATGCACGAACGTAAGTGATCAAAACCATAGGAATAATTACAATAGATAAAACGATATGCGTAACTAAAATAAAAAAATAAACATACCTAATAGCACCTACTCCTCCAAATTTTGTAGAATCAGCTGTCATGTGGTAGGCGACGTACATTACGAGGAAAGCTATAGATAATGCAACTGCACTTGTCATCATTCTTTCGTGTAATTTCCTTTTACCATTCTTAATTGCCACGACTCCCGAAATTAAAAGAACAGCTGTAAAACCGTTTGTGGTAGCATAAATTGGCGGTAAAAAAGAAAGAGGAGCAACATCATAACCAAAATCTTTTAGTTTTACGCCAAAAAGAATTGCAACAACAATAGGGATTATAATTGATACTACTATAATTAGCGTATTATATTTCTTTTCTAAATAATTATCTTCCATCTTTATTCTTGTAGTAAAATATTAATATCTTGTTGAATGTCTCGAACTCCCTTTTTATCCAAACCGTCATAATACAAAATTGGATTCCCATATTGATCTTTTCTGCAACGAATAGTTCCATCTTTATCAATTAACGCAAACAATCCCGAGTGTTCAAAACCGCCAGCAACTTTTTTATTTTCACCTGCATATAGATTAAATCCTTTGTTAGCCAAGTTAAAAATATAATCTTTGTCGCCTGTGAGAAAATTCCAATTAGTAGATTTCACACCTAACAATTCTGCATGAGCCTTTAAGACTTCCTGCGTATCATGTTCTGGATCGATAGTGATAGAAACAATCCCGAAATTTGGATTACCAAAAAATTTCTTTTCGATAAGAAGCATACTTTCATTCATCTTTGGACAAATAGTTGGACATTTAGAAAAGAAAAATTCTAAAACGTATACTTTTCCTTTGTATGTATCATTTGAGACCTTAACATTATCCTGATTCATTAATTCAAATTTCGGCACAGCACCTATTTTGATTAATTTTTGATCATCAGCAGCCTTTGGTTTAGCGCGATCTAGACGATCTCCTTGCACTATTTTATCATTTTTAATTTTTTCTACAATTTTAGGAATAGCGTAAATTCCGAAAATTAAAATTATAAATGAAATACCTATGTAGGATTTATTCTTAAACATAATAGTGCAAATTAAATTTTTCTACTTGCGTTTTTATTTTTTTTGAAAGCAGCGCGATATTCATAAAGTATAACTTTAAAATCATCTAACATTTCATTACTCAACTCTGCAGGATGAAACGTATTATAACCTTCTTTAGCACCTTTTACTAACTTTCTACCACGCAGATTTCTATTCTTATCAACGATATATACTTTTGAAGTTCCTAACTTATCGTCTAGCTGCTCAACCAATTGCAATTGCGAATAATAAGTTTTTATTTCCTCAGGCGATGCAAAAACAAAGCGCCATTGCGCAACATCAGTAAACATTGCAAAAGCATCCACCACTTTTTTAGCATCATCTTCAGTTCCAAGGGGACAAAGTATAACAAACTGAACGTCTGTAAACTTATGATAGGTTTGATAAATTTTTTGATTTAGGTTAAAAAAGTTACCCCTGTTTTCTAAAAGATTAGTCCCAGAAAAACCCAAGATAGTAACTTTACCAGTCAATGTAATTTCTTTTCCATCAAGCGTTTTCCATTTTCCGAAGTCAGCTGTGTTTGTAGTCAACGTTGGTAATTTGGTATAGCCATTTACGCCTGAAGCAAAAAACAAATAGGCAACAATAGGTAAAATAAAAAGAACGAATAGGACAATATTTTTTTTCATTACTTTACTTCAATTTTAACATATAAAAAAAGGTATCCGCTAGAACGAATACCCTCTTAATGAATTAATATTTAGTTAAAAATTCCATTTAATGCTAGAATTTTTAAAAACCTCAAAAATATAATCCCCTTCAGTCAAAAGAATAAAGAGTAAATATAAAATCAGAAAAATTACTGGGAAAACCACTGCACTTCGTAAAGTACTTTTTTCGCCTTCCATGTGCATAAATGCCCATACAATGTAATATGCTTTGTAGATTGTTAGTATATAAAAAACCCAGTTAAGCAAATTCATACTTAAAAAGTTATTCATAAAAAGGAAATCTGGCTTTACTATTCCTAGATAAACCTCTACTATTGTAACGGCAGACAATATTCCGAAAACTTTCCAGATTCTACCTATGTTTGATACGTGTTCGTGTGACATGATAAATACTTTTTTGAAATTAAACTAGATAGAAAACAGTGAATACAAAAACCCAAACTAAATCTACAAAGTGCCAATATAGACCTACTTTTTCTACCATTTCATAACTTTTTCTTTTCTCATATGTTCCAATAAGCACATTGAAGAAAATAATAATATTAATTATGATTCCTGAAATAACGTGAAAACCGTGAAAACCTGTAATAAAGAAAAAGAAATCAGCAAATAATTTATTACCATATTCATTTCTAACTAAGTTAGCGCCCTCAACTACGTAGTGAGCGTCAGCTAACCTTGCAACAGATTCTTCTCTAGTAAGAATTGTTTTTTGTTTTTGTTTATTCAAAACCTCAGTTCTAATCAAAAGTTCAGGATGCGCTTTAAAACCCGCTTGTACTTCAGCAACAGAGTATGAAGGCAAAGCTGACTCGCCCATGAACCATGTTCCTTTATCTCTAGTTAGTTGCTCTCTTTCATCGTGTAAATTTACAGCAAAGTCTGCTAAGGCTACACGCTTACCGTCTTTATCCACAAACTGAAGCAAACTACCTCCTTTTGTTTCAATAGCACCATACTCACCTTTTATGAAGTTTTTCCATTCCCACGCTTGAGAACCTACGAAAATCAAACCTCCTATAATAGTCAAAAACATGTATAGAGTAACTTTGCCTTTGTTCATTTGATGACCTGCATCAACTGCTAAAACCATTGTTACAGATGAGAAAATTAAAATAAATGTCATTAATGCGACATAAAACATAGGAGCAGAAACGCCATGCATAAAAGGGAAGTGAGTAAACACTTCATCAGCAATAGGCCATGTTTCACTAAATTTAAACCTAGAAAAGCCATAAGAGGCAAGGAAACCAGAAAAAGTTAAAGCATCTGATACGATAAAAAACCACATCATTAATTTACCATAACTTGCCCCCATTGGCTCATTGTTGCCTCCCCAAGTTTTCTCTTCAATATTAGCAGTAGTAACTGTCGATTCCATATAAGTTATTCGTTAAAAAGTTCACAAATTTACGTTTTTTTCTTATTTAAAGAAATATAAAAATAAAAACAAATATACCCACAATAAGTCCAAAAAGTGCCAGTACATCGCACCTAGTTCAATTCCAAGGGTTTGAGCTGAGTTGTATTTTTGTTTAAAATGATTATAAATTATAATTAATAGCGCAATCACTCCACCAGCAAGGTGAATAAGGTGCACAATCGTGACAACATATAAAAAAGTAGAAGTTATAGAGCTACCACTTCCTGTAAAATAATAACCCGCATCAACAATTTGTCGAAATCCTACAAATTGTAAAACTACAAACAATAATCCTAGAAATAATGTACTCAAAAGAAAAACTGTTGTTTTAGCGCGATTGTTTTTCATTATAGCTTTCTTCGCTAAATAAAAAGTCAAACTACACCCAATAATTGCAATAGTACTAATATAAAACGCCGATGGCAATTGAAAATCTTTCAACCAGTCTACCCTCGACTTACTTACTACAAATGCACTGGTAAGACCACCAAACATCATGGTCATGCTTACCATGGAAAACAACAATATCAATTTATATGATCTCGCTGTTCTGGATTTTTGTTCCTCTGCTATCATTATCGTTTCCATAACTATCTTAAAAATTTATCTAATATATAAACTAATTGTAACAATGTAATGTACAAAACACTAACCAACATTAAAGTCCGAGCTGCTTTTGCCGTTCTTACCTTATATAATCGGACCGCATAAAACAGCATCCAAAGACCTAATAAAAACACCACTACTGCAGTAACCGGCGTAATGTAAAAGCGACCAGTAAAGCCTAAGACTGGTAAAAGAGAAGCTAATATAAGCCAAACTGTATACAAAATAATTTGTAATACCGTGCCTTTATCTTTTTTACCTGTTGGCAACATAAAGAAACCTGCTTTTTCATAATCTTCATATAAAAACCAACCAATAGCCCAGAAATGAGGGAATTGCCAGAAGAATTGAATCAAGAATAAAGTTCCTGCTTCGATTCCAAATTCCCCTGTTGCAGCTACCCACCCTAACATAAACGGTATTGCTCCAGGAAAAGCACCCACAAAAACAGACAAAGAAGTTATCGTTTTTAAAGGTGTGTAAACACTTGTGTATAAAAATATTGAAATCGCTCCAAACATTGCTGTTTTTGGATTGATTGTATAAAGCAACACAATTCCAAGAATAGTCAAAAAACTAGCCACTACAAGAGCAGCGTTTTTAGACATTCTTCCAGCCGGAACAGGACGGTTTTTTGTACGATCCATCAAAGCATCTAAGTCCTTCTCGATAACTTGATTAAAAGCATTAGAAGCTCCTACCATACAATAACCTCCGATAGCAAGCTTCAACAACACCATCCAATCTAATGAATGAAAGTCATATATCCCAAGCATGAATCCAGCTATAGACGAAAAAACTACACTAACGGCTAGACGAGCCTTTGTAATCTCGCGGAAATCAACGTAAACTGATTTTAATGAAAAGGTACTTTGTGTTGCGTTCAATGCTAATGATTATTTGCTTTGTAAAAACTTTTGCAAAAGTAGGTTATCAAAAGGGATTTGGCAAAAAACAATTCATAAAAAGAATCTTTAAACCACAATTATAAATTAATAATCAAAATACCAATTAAAGATATCAGCTCTCAAACCTACACTAAACCAACTTGTGCTTTCATTAAAAGTAGTTGCTGTGTTTTTAGTTGGATCAAAACTTCTGTAAATAAAACTACCGAATAATTTCAAATTAGTTGCTGGATTAACTAGATATCCTCCATGAAAATCAGCTATAAAGATCGAAGTTTCATTACCCTGCCCAACTTTTACACCACTATTAAAAGCTCTATTTTCATCGTAATCTTTATAAATATTTCCACCGTAATTTAAGTTATTCTCTGCAGTGTCAAAATCCAATCCACGCGTACCCATAGTTATTTTTGCATCAGCAAAATACCTTCCTTTGTGGTAACGAGCAATTGCAATTAACTCTCGGAAATTACCTCCCCACTGATGACCTATACTCTGATTGTTATGACCATAGTTCGTGATTGGCATACTGTGCGAATATACATAAGGACGAACGTGATTGTATTCTAATTGCAATAGTAAATTATCTACCTTGAACGCATTATAATACTTAGCGCCTAATTGATAACCATATTTATTCTTCCAACTGTTATCCCCTTTTTTAACATCGCCAAGAGAGAACTCGTCTAAAATAAATTGTCCGTAAAAATTAATTTGATTACTCCATTTGTATTTATAAGTCAACCCTAAAACTGCATTACCGCTTCTTGCAGAAGAAGCAAATTCAACCGAACGATAAAAAATTATCGGATTTACAAAACTCACATCAAATCCTCTATCATTTGAATTTGTCCAAATTACTGATTCGAAAAAACCAAGATTTAATCTATTAGAAACATTCCAACTCAAATAATGGTTTGCCATAAACTTTGTGGCGTAAGTTCGCTCAACTGTCACGTCTGGTCTAACATCTTTGAGCCACATATACGTATTCGTGTATTTTATTTTCCAAAAATTTGTATTCAACTTAAAGTAAGGATAAGGACTCGCACCATCACTTTCTAACAATGATCGATATCCATCGCCGATGAAATTCCTGCCATATCCTAATTGCAAATCGATAAATTTACTTGGAGCTAAAGTCAAATTAGCTTCTGCCAATGGAAAATCATACGCATCAGTCTTAAAATCTTTTGCAATTCCCATTCCTGGAATTATTGCAGGATTACCTCCTGCTGGCTTAATTGACTCCGCATATCGATTATAATAATCGGCAAAACGTCCTTGACTTTCAAAAATAGTTGTGGTAAAATTAAGCATAGAACCTAATCCGCCACGGAAACTTATTCCTCGTGTGTTAACAAAAGTACTGGAAACTTTACTTTTTGATGCCGTTCCTACTTGTAAATCAAAGATAGGATTTAGCGTAAACCAATAGTCTTCACCCTTAATTTCAACTGTATTTTCATTCCATAATTTTCTCTCCCACCACGTGTCACCTTTCTTTTTTAAAGAGGCATTAACCGCTTGTAAATTATAATATTTTGAAACTTCAGCATACGTATATGGTTTTGAAGCCGTATGATTATTGCTTCCCATCTGATTTAAAGAAGCATCAAAATGCGAATAATAACTATGTGAAAAAGGTATGTTTAAATGACTTTCAAACTCTGGATTATCAAACTTCTTATAAACAATATTATCAAGCTCTGTTAGTTTTTTGGTCTTATTTGGCACAAATTGAGTTTGCACTAAATTTTCTTCTGCTATTACCTCTCGAGATTTCAAAGGAACTGAAATAGACATAGTAAACTTAGCATAAGTAGGCTTTCCATTATAAGTTGCTGGTTGAATTTTTGGGAAATGGCCAAAAACTCTTTTAGTTTCCAAAATTAATTCTTCCTCACTTACATCAACATACAGCACTTTAAAAACACCAGTGGCATCTACTTCAAAAAGAACTTTTACAATTCCTTTAAAATTATTTTGTTTTAAATAGTCGGCAACTTGATAATTATTAAATACAAAATCCTGAACTTTATTATAAAAGCATATTTCTAATGATTTAGATTGTAAAGTATCGCAATCAGAAAATACAGGAAAACGCTCTGCTGAATTACTAGATTGAACCGTAACGCTTGTAATATCCTGAGCAGAAATAACAACGGAATAGAAAACTAAAAATAATGTAAAAATCCCTTTATTTATGCGTGTTTTCTTTTTCAATTTAATATTCATTATTAAAATTTTGACCGTTAGCAATCATTTTAGCGCCTGAAGTTCCTATTCGCTTCACACCCATTTCAATCATTTCAATTGCTTCTCCATACGTACGAACTCCTCCTGCTGCTTTCACAGGGAGCGGTGATGCGTTTTCTAACATCATCTTTATCGCTGGAACAGTTGCACCGTTTGGCAAATCGTTCTGTGTTTTATAAAAACCTGTCGACGATTTTACAAAAACTCTAGAAAAAAGTTCTTGCTCAAAATTAGAAACTATCACATTTTTTATCAAACTTGATAATTGAATAATTTCTTTATCAGCAAGCGCTGCGACTTCAATAATCCATTTTACTACCTTCTTATTAGCAAGACCTAACTGAGTGCACTGCAAAACTTCCTTTTTAACTAAATCAATATCCCCTTTTTTAAAGGCTTCATAATTACAGACAAAATCTAAATCATCTGCTCCATCATGTATTGCTTGAACTGCTTCTTTTAGCTTTTCTTCAACCTCCGATTTACCTTCCGGAAAATCAATCACGGTTCCAACTTGCACAGTCGATTTAGCCTTCAAAATCATTGCCTTAGCCAAAGCAACACGATTTGGCCGAATCATAATAAGTTTGAAATTTTCTTCAATAGCTTCTTGAATGAGTTCCTGAGCTATTAAAATATTTTCTTCGTCAGTGACTCCTGCTTGTTCCGCTGTTTTTAAATAGGTCGAATCTAAATATTGCTTGATATCCATCGAATATACTGTTACTGAATTATGTGAGGTTGTAAAACACAAAAATACATTTTATCTAAACATTCTTTATAAATTATACTTTGGAAAATATTTATTTTTACAATAGAAATAAAACTATCAATTAATTAGTAAAAATGGCAATACGAAAGACAACTGCGAACTAACACGAAAGGTAATAAAAACAAAAAGTCCCACTAAAGCGGGACTTTCATATTTTAAAACTTTGATTTTACTCTATTCAAACCAAATAAAACAATTAGCAGTATTGATAGAGCCGCTCCTGATGTATTTGCTATGACATCGAAAACATCTGCATGCCTATTTTCAGTAAAGTATCCTTGAATAATCTCGATTCCTATTCCAAAAACAACAGAAAACAGGAACGAAAAAATAAGATATCTTGAAGTACTTACGCCACTCTTCCTGTTTTTTAGAAACAAAAAACTTAATGTTGTTAAAACAAAATAGAAAAAAGCATGAACTACCTTATCAAAATTTGGAACATTACCTAAGGGAACATTATTAAATTTTGCCAAACAAAAAAAAGTAATTACTCCAGACCACAATAAAACGGCCCAAAAATAAAGTTGTTTAGGCACCTATTAATTCTTTATATGAATCACTAGAAAGTAAACCTTCTACTTCATCCATGTTTGCTATTTTTATTTTAATCATCCATCCAGCACCATAAGGATCTGAATTTACGCTTTCTGGTTTGCTTTCTAAATCATCATTAAAAGCAATAATCTCTCCTGCTAATGGAAGAAATAAATCAGAAACTGTTTTAACCGCTTCTACTGTTCCAAAAACTTCGTCTTTCTCTAAAGTCTGATCTAATGTTTCTACTTCAACGTAAACTATATCTCCTAGTTCTTTTTGTGCAAAATCAGTGATTCCTACTGTTGCTACGTCGCCTTCAATACTAATCCATTCGTGATCTTTAGTGTACTTTAAATTTGCTGGTATGTTCATTTAAATTGTAATTGTAATTAATAATTGATTGTTGAAATTTCTGTTACAAATGTAATAATCTTCTATTCAAATCTTGCTTCAAACTTAAAAAATTAATTTCCAAAGTTATATCTCAGCGTAAATCCAGAGCGAATATTGGTCAGAGGAAATGAAGTAGAGATGACAGCTTTTGAAAAGGAGTGGTCATAATAGAAAATTGCGGTTAGATTTTTACTAAAAGAATAATCAGCTTTAAGTTTCAAAGACCAAATATTCTGTCCACCCGCTAATTGATTATTGTCATAATCCAAATAACGTACGATAGTGCTATTGTTTCTGTATGAAACATCAGCCGCAAAATTGATATCTCCTTTTATTATTCCACTAGGATTATCAGCTAACTTCGACGAGAAAATCACATCTTTAAAACGATACCCTAGTCCTACAACGTACTCAACTCCTTTTACTTCAGTCAGTAAGTTATTATCGAAACTCATTGACAACGCTCTATCTTTCTTAATTTCTGTCAGAACTTTTAAAGAGCTTTTTAGTTCAAAATCCATTCTGATAAGCGGATTAAATTGTTCTACTAAGTTAATATTAGACATAATGGTTTGATTGTAAAAATTACCACTAGCATCTACTCCATTTGGCGTATTGTCATATTCAAAATTAGATCTGAAAGCATTTATAGTATAAGAAGCTCTGTAATTATGCTGCAATGAGAAACGCTTGAAGTTTTGTTTAAAAACTCCATATCGCATTAAACCATTGTATTTAACAGCCCAGTTTGGTATAGGGAAATTTCTAAATATACCAAGAGAAACATTAGATGCATCTCCTCCTGAGTAAGCTGCTAAAAAGGCAGGCAACAAAACGGCTTGATTATTTTTGCCGTAACCAATAGGAAACCCTTCCGCATCTCTGTTGCTAGGATTATTGATATCTATTCCTCTTTGAGTTGCTAAACGATTCGCTACAGTAAGACGGTTAGATCTGAAATCATCAAAAGCAGCCGACCCAAATTCATCACTTGCAGAGAAAGACGTTTTTATCAACACCGCTGAGATAGAAAATATACCAGTGCTAAAAGGTGATCTAGGATTATAAACACCATTAGTAACATCATATTGCTCGGAAGAGTTTTCAGAAAAAGCTCTGTCTAATGACAAATCAATTTTCAAATCAGGAAACAAATCGATATTGGCTGTAGCCTTAAATAACTTATTAGTCACCTGCGTGAAGTTCTGGTTAAAATCTGGATAATTCGTTAACCATCCGTTTTTAGCAGCTTCATAACGCACATCATCTTGACTACCAAATATAAATCCTAATGTTGGTCTTGACGAACCTAGAAACCCAACACCTGGCGTATATCCCGGCAATAAAGTACCGCTATTGTAAGTATAATTCATCTGCACATTCTTAATGCTCGTCAAAACACCAATTAAGCCGTCAACAAACGGATTGTTCTTTTGAATTTGGCTTGCATTTGTGTTTACTATTTTTTCACCAGGTTTTGGCGCAACCATTTTAGGTTTTGGCACATTTTTATTCGCACTTCTATCTACTCCCAAATATTTGTACAACATATCCATATTGAACGTAGCATTCAAATTATTTGAATTTGCATTCTGAATTGTATTTCCTAAATTATATTCTGTACCATTGATTTCTATTTGAGACAATGCGTTTGAGGTGCGTTGCCAACTGTAATCACCTGTATAGGAGTAGGTCGCTTTAACAAAACTAAATAATGGAATTTTATTAATTGGTAATTCATAATTTACAACTAATTGTTGCATGTGCTGGTTTGGATCACCAATATCCCAGTAGCTATCCCAAATAGTAAAACTATCAATAGGCTCATTATCTTCATTCAAATAATTTTTTACAATATTACTTGAAGATGCTGTATAATTCAATTTTAGTGATTTTGTCAAGTTATAATTAAAACCATACTGATAATTAAAAGCAAAATTCCTACGATATAAAGGATCAAGACCTATTCCTTGCACTTCAACTTGTCTAAATTGCTGGCGATTATACTGTCGAAGGATAGAACTATTAAATGAAATATTAGAAGGCAAATAGTTAAAGTTAAAATCACTTAGTAACTTCCAATACGCACTTTTCTTCATGAATTTAGTCGTCTTGAACGGTTCGATTGGTTTAGACTGAAAAGTGTAGCCATAATCCACGGATGAATTTGCTTGTTGATCTACATAATCTTCTATTTCAAAATCATGACGCTCCACTTGGTTAAAAGATTGAGAAAAAGTGAAGTTTTCTACATCATAAATATGTTGCTTTTGCTCTGCTTGACGCTCTTTTCTAACTCCGATAAAATTGATACTTTTTCGTTTTGTATAATCAATAGCTCTATTAGTTATATTATCTTTTTTAGCTTGATCAAAGGTGTTATCAAGCAACTGTTTTAGTTTTATATCTTGATTGAAAGGATCATACTCCGGTGTAATTATTTCTTCGCCTATCGCATAGTTGAAAGGAAGATTTACTCCCCATTTTTTTGGCAATAATTTCCCAAGATTTAGATTAGTCACAATATTATACAACTGAGTATCTTCACGGCTACGTTCGTTTGGTCCCTGTTCTAAAGCTCCAAAACCTACCGTACTCTTTCTACCTGATGCAGAAACAGTAGCAAAATCAGCTAAATTTGTATCTACATTTAATAAAGCAGCCATTCCACCTTGATTATCCATATCAGCTAAGCGTAGTTCATTAAACCAAACCTCACCTTTAATATCATTGCGAAGGTCACTGTTTTTTACACCAACCATAAGCGTTCGTACTAATCCAAAATTAGGATTTCCTTTAATTCCTAATCGTAAAGTACTGCTACCATCACCTTCTGGTTTATTAGGATCAGCATCCGGGTAATAAATCCCATCAATTGGTAATGAGCTTGGGTCAATGCTCATTGCTAAAACTTTCATGCGAGTCAGTAATTCTAATGGTAAGTCAATCTCATTTGCATCTGGCCAAACTGCTTCGGCACTCAAAGGTCCGCAATCAGAATTAGATACAGAATTAGCTACAGTTACCTTTAAAGGAACCTCTATTTGATAAAAATTTTGGGTAAAGTCATTACCAAAACGAATGAATCCAACCATCTGATCGTCTTGAAGCGCAATTTCATTAGGCAATGATTCAGCGTGCAAAAACATTTTCAATTTCTTGAATTGACGCATATCAATACTTACATTTTTAAAAACTGCTCTAGAATCTTGCGGCTCTAATCCGTCGCCCGAAACTCTCAACGATAATGATTGTTCGTTTTGATTGATTATAGAATTGTTATTATATAGTTGCTCTCTTTGCACGCCAGGTGGCGTCACATAGTTAATAGGACATCTTTCATTATTTTCCTGAATGTTTACAGCTAAAACATCTAAATTAGTATTATCATCTGCAACATTTGTATCGTTAAAGTCAAGTGTATTAGTGTATCTTCTCCACTCACCACGTACTAAATCTAATGCTCCAAAACGAACAGTCACTTCTGAACTAAATCCTGTCATAAACATTCGCATGAAACGAATGGATCTAAAATCAGAAATATTTCCAATTGTATTTTCCGGCTGAGAAACCGGTATTTTAAATTGTAACCATCTTGCGTCAGTACTTGAACCATCAGGTAAAGTCACTTGCGTGTTTCTAATATCAGTAATGTTATTTTGCCCTACGGTCATCCCTGGTTGTATATCAACACTATACTCGTAATACGCATTGATAGTATTCATAGTATTGTCCTTATTGATATCTTCAACATCAGGAAAAGTAGTTGACCCTCGATTAGGATCATTGATATTTACAGGCGAGTTTCCTTCAGTACCATTGTAGTTTTTATATCTATCTGTAATCCCACCATTAGTATTCAAATAATAGGTATAATCATCAGCAGCTGGATCTAATTCCGAAGCAAAATTAGTATATACCGAGCCTTCATTGCTATTAGACAAACCATCTAAACCTACGTCCTGATTCTTTCTATTTTCAACATTACCATCAAACGCATAAATTAATGATTGAGAAGCAGGAACATCACCCCATAATGGTCTTGGATTAGCAAGAATTTGATCAGGTCCTAGTCCGTTCTCGTATTGTTTTCTTCCATCTTTTAACACATCTTCAGAAATTTCTCCTAAGTTGAAATAGATCTTTCCAGAATTTGATAGCGGAGTTTCTCCTTTTCCAACATAAGGATCTAAAACCCAAAACTGAATATATTCTACATTTCCTTGTTCAAAATTTGTTGAATTTATAGCACGCATAATACCTCCAAAATTACTTATTGGATCACTAGCAGTATTTAAACTGTTATTATAAGGCCCTCTTTCCGAAGGATAATAAGTTAAGTCCAATGTGCTTATAACCTGAGTTTGTCCTTGTGCGATGTCAGTAACCGGATATAATTCTCTGCTAAAAACTCTTCTGGTTTTATTGAGTGACAAATCTTCATTTGAAATTCCTGAAGGTTTTTGCGTATAAAAAATGGGATCTATAGAGTACCAAGCCAGTTTAGCTCTTTTGAAGCCATAACTCAAATCATTGGCGCTAGCATTGAAATCATAAGTGCTTCTTGCATTTCTTTCAGGTGTTGAAGCTAAGCTCCATGAATACGCAGATCGCATATCAATAGTAGATTGAGATCCTTCGAAATCGTCAACGTAAATAGTTGATTCTCCTTGAAAATTATCTGTTTTAGGCGAATCTGGTTTTAAGAAAGCTATCTCACCTCTAACCGAAAGATTAGAAGGTACATCAGTATCAATATTAGGCAACTTGTTGACCAAACGTGTTAAGAAAGGAACTTCAGTAGAAAAGTTAGTATTGAAGCCAAAAATTGTGTTATTTACTGATTCTTGTCCAAAGCTTGACTTTTGAGTAAATGGTTTTTCAGACATTTTCAAAAACGTTCCGCCTACTACAAAGTTATCAGATATTTTATGTTCCACATTCAAGCCCATGAATCGTCTCGTCTGTTGACCAAAAATGGAGTTGTTTTCCAAAGAAACTTCGATAGGAGTATTAGATGCTTGCAATGAAGGATCTAAAATTTGCACACGACCAAGTTGATAATTAACACTATAATCTATTCCTTCTACTAAAATTCTTCCAGCAGCGGTGACAACAACAGAACCTTGCGGTACATTGAATGCACCAATAGGTATTCCGTCTCCACCACTTGATTTATACTTCCCTCTTAAAAGAAACTTATTTTTATCGCTATCCTGCAACGCACCCGATTGTGTGTTACGATACATACTTCTAAAAACGTATTTTCTTTGATTTTCATTATAGGTTGCTGTATTACTATAATCTTCTGCTGAGCCAGCATTTTTTAATTTAGAAAACAATAATTCACCAAAAGGTTCTTTGGTTGAGAAAATTATTCTTCCATTTTGTGAGTCAATTGTTAAGCCCGGTAAGAAATCGAAAAAACCATCGCCGCCCGCTTGCGGGTCATTGTTGTAATTCAATTTATCTAAATCGAATACTTTTAATAGTGGAGTTTCAGCTACTTCATTCCCTTTTGATGGATTAGCGGGAAAGGGTGTTCCTGCAACCTCTGTAATATAATTTAATGGTGAAGGATCAGTATAGAGAATATTAAATCTAAAATCTGGTTGCTGCAATTGGTAACCACCTTGAATTTGATAAATATTTTTCATCATCAAATTCCAAACAGGATTTTTGACATTCGTCAAATTACTTTTTAGCATTTTCAAAACCAAACTTTGCGAAATAATAGCTGTTGTAGACTGGCTATTTCCAGTAACCACCGTAGCATCAACACCATCATTTCCAAATTCTCCAACTTGGTACACTTTATCTCCAATTGTATATTGGTACGCAACTGCTAAAACTTCATCATTAGCTAATCGTTGCTGCAGTGAGATATAACCTAATTGTGGATTTAACGTATATTCATTCGGGTTTAGTTTTCGCGCATTTTCTAATTTAGAGTAATCCTGACCTTCATTAACTGTAACATTAAAACCTGAATTCGCAGTTACAATTTCACGAATATTAGGATTTAACAAACCAGTACCAGTATTTATTTGTGCTGGATCGTAATCGTTATTTGAATTGTCTGAAGGCGTGTCTGGAAGATTATTAAAAATTCCAGCTGAAGGATTCAAAACTACAATTTCGCTATCTGGCAATCCCGTCAATTGCGATTCCCCTAAATCCTGTAGCGCAATAATATTTCTAAGGTTGTTGTTAGTAACCGCTACTCTATTTTGCTTATTAGTAACCCAAATTTCAACTCTAGAAATCTGCACTCTACTATCAATAAAAGGATAATTTGCTAACGATTTATCGTACCTATTTCTAAAATATTGTGACAAGAAAAAGTGTCTATCCGCATCGTAATCCAATGCAAACATTTCAAAATTCTCGATGGTTCCCCCACCTTCAGCTACTAAACTTTTAGTCTGTGATTTTTGCTCTGAAAAAACACCTGTTATTGTTGTTTTTCCAAATTGCAACTTTGTTTTAACACCAAATAGACTTTGCGCTCCTCGAATAAGCGAGCTATTTAAAGGAAGACTTACATTTCCAACTTCAATTTTTTGAATGATGTCATCCTCAGAAGGAGCATATTCTAATTTTATTAAATTTTGAAAAGCAAAGGTCGATTGGGTGTCATAATTTGCATTAACATTAAGCCGGGTACCCACTTTTCCCATCAAACTCATACTGATCCTTTGATCAAAATCGAATGACATATTAGATCTGTTTCTTGGAGAAAACGAAGGGTTATCTTGCTTTGTGTAGCGTACTCCCATATCCATTTCTACAGACCCTGTTGGCTTTACATCAATAGTGTTGCTTCCAAAAATAGATTCAAAAAGACCTGATTTGATATAATACCTTGGTAATAAATCCTTTTTTGCAAGTTCGCTACCTTCTTTTTTACCATCAACAGCATCTACTTTTTTCTTAAAATAATCGCGCATGGATTCTTTTAAGACTAATTTTTCATATTCTTTTGGCGTTAAGATAATAGGGTAATTGATGGAAAATCCATCTACTGAATTGGTATAAACATAGCGATCCGTCACTGGATCATAAGTATAAGCAGCAAGAATGCTTTGAGGGTTTTTCAACTGAATTTTCCCAACAGAAAACCCCGCCTTAACGGTATCCTGAAGTACTTCCTTTACTTGTGCGCGTGTTGTATAGCCACAAAATAAAACAAGCAAAAAAATACAAATTTTGTGCATATAACTCGTGTTTCTTAAATATCCTCCTAAAGGCTTTTTAATGCTTTTTTAATAATTGATTCAACAGAAGCATCTGGGTCTTCTTTGACAATTTTTTCGATAACTTTTTCAGATGCTTTTCGGACAAACCCTAAAACTTCCAAAGCTGATAACGCTTCATCTCGATTTGTATTGCTTTTTGACATAGAAACTTCATCTAAGTCATACAGCTTCAATACTTTTTCTTTTAAATCTAATATTACTCGCTGGGCAGTTTTACTTCCAATTCCTTTTATAGATTGAATAGTAACTACATCAGCAGTGGCTATTGCATTAGTAATTTGTTTTGGATCTAGCGACGAAAGCATAGTTCGCGCTATACTTGCTCCTATTCCAGAAACGGACAGTAACAATCTAAAAATCTCCCGCTCAGACTTTTCCATAAAACCAAAAAGTGTATGCGCATCTTCTTTGATTTGAAGATGCGTATACACTTTTATAAAATCTGTATTTGGCAATAAAGAATAAGTGTGTAAAGAAATATTAACATGGTAACCTACTCCTCCACAATCAATAACTATTTGCGTGGGTGATTTCTCGACTAACTTACCTTGTAAATGTGCTATCATGAATAATAATTTATCTCCAAATATAATAAAATTAACAGAGGATTAACTAAAATTCAGGATTTTAACAATGCTTTTCTCTACTTGCAGATGCCTTTATTTTGCTTTTTTTATTTGCTTTTCTTGAGCATCAATTACTGCAATTGCAGCCATATTTACCATCTCTTCCACGCTAGCTCCTAATTGAAAGATGTGAACTGGTTTTCCCATTCCTAACATTATAGGTCCAATTGATTCTACCTTATTTAATTCTTTCAATAATTTATAGGTGATGTTTGCCGAATCTAAATTTGGAAAAATTAACGTATTTACTTTTTTACCAGCAAGCTTAGAAAACGGAAATTTATATTTCAATAATTCAGGATTCAGAGCAAAATCAGCTTGAATTTCACCATCAACAATCATATCAGGGTGATTTTTATGCAAATATGCGACTGCCTCTCTAACTTTACTAGCACTTTCGTGAGTTGAAGATCCAAAATTAGAAAATGAGATCATTGCTATTACTGGTTCTACACCAAACATTCTTGCTGTAGTAGCAGTCATGATAGCTATTTTAGCTAAATCATCAGCTGATGGATTAATGTTTATAGCTGTATCTGATAAAAACATTGGCCCACGAGCCGTCATCATCATATTAGCAGTAGCCACTAGAGAAGCTCCTGGAGCTTTATCAATTAACTGCAACATTGGTTTAACCACTGAAGGATAACTTCTCGAATGACCTGTTACTAGCGCATCTGCTTCCCCTTCATTGACCATCATTGCAGCGAAGTAGTTTCTCTCGCGCATTAATTTTTGTGCATCTAAGAAAGAAATACCACGTCTTTTTCTAGAAGACCAGTAAGTATTAGCAAACTTATTTCTTCTACCTTCTTCTTCTTCAGTTTTCGGGTCGATGATTTCAACAGCAGCATCGAAACCGATTTCCTCTTTTAATTCTAAAATAATTTCTTTGTTCCCTAATAAAATTGGAAATCCAATTCCTTCCTCCCAAACAATTTGAGCAGCTTTTAGAACATCTAAATGATCTGCTTCTGCAAAAACGATTTTTTTAGGATCCATTTTAGCTCTGTTTACAATCAAACGAAGCATTTTATTATCATTTCCTAAACGATCCATAAGTTCTTCTTCGTACTTATTCCAATCTGTTATAGGATTTAGTGCCACTCCACTGTCCATTGCCGCTTTGGCAACAGCCGGAGCAACAATAGTAATTAACCTAGGATCAAATGGTTTAGGGATTATATATTCACGACCAAAATTCAGTTTTGTTGCTCCATAAGCCACATTTACCTGCTCTGGTACTGATTCTTTTGTTAGCAAAGCCAATGCTTTAACAGCCGCCATTTTCATAGCTTCATTGATAGTTGTAGCACGAACATCAAGCGCTCCTCTAAAGATATATGGAAATCCTAAAACATTATTAACCTGATTAGGAAAATCAGAACGTCCTGTAGCCATAATTACATCTTTACGTGTTTCAACCGCTAAATTGTAATCAATTTCCGGATTAGGATTAGCCATTGCAAAAACGATTGGATTATCAGCCATTCCTAACAACATTTGTGGCGACATGATATCTCCTGTCGATAATCCTAAGAAAACATCAGCGCCTACTAATGCTTCTTCAAGAGTAATAGGCTCAATGTCCTTCGCATATTTTAATTGTAAATCAGACAGTTTTTGATTATCTTTTGTTAACAACCCTTTGCTATTAAACATTAAAATATTTTCTAGCTTCACACCTAGTAAAATATATAAATCAGCACAGGCAATAGCAGCTGAACCAGCACCTGACACTACTAATTTAACATCCTCCGCTTTTTTATCTGCTAACTCTAATGCATTCAACAAAGCTGCTGAGGAAATAATAGCAGTACCATGCTGATCATCATGCATTACTGGAATATTCAATTCTTCTACTAATCTTCTTTCGATTTCAAAAGATTCCGGTGCTTTAATATCTTCAAGGTTAATTCCACCAAAAGTTGGCGCAATATTTTTAACCGTTTGAATAAATTCTTCGATATCTTTAGTTCCAATTTCGATGTCAAAAACATCAATATCAGCAAAGATTTTAAACAATAATCCTTTTCCTTCCATTACCGGCTTAGAAGCTTCTGGTCCAATATCACCAAGTCCTAAAACTGCCGTTCCGTTAGTGATTACCGCTACCAAGTTTCCTTTAGCAGTATATTTATATACGTTGTTTACGTCTTTTGCAATTTCTAAACAAGGCTCAGCTACACCAGGAGAATAGGCCAAAGACAAATCTCTTTGTGTTGCATATTTCTTAGTTGGAACAACTTGAATTTTACCAGGAGTTGGTTTTGCATGGTATAATAATGCTTCTCTTCTTTTACTATCTTTATTCATGGATTTTAGATTTTATTCGCAATCGCAAAGATAGAAGACTTGCTCTAAAAAGATAACTTTTATACTATTCTTTTACAAAAACTAGGTGATAATTAGCAAATAACAATAAAAATAGCCGCAAAAATTGCAGCTATATTAAAATTTAAGTTATTTGAGTTTACTGTGTAATATATGAATTCAGATGTTGAATAGTATCTTTTTGCATATCAATTATCGCTTTTACAACATCACTAATTGAGATGATTCCAATTACAGTATTATTTTCTAAAACTGGTAAATGACGCACTCTTTTAGTACTCATAAGCTCCATGCAAAAATCTAAATTGTCCAATGGACTTACGGTTACCACATCAGTCTCCATAATTTCATGAACAAAGGCTTTTTTAGAAGACTTAGATTTCAGTACAATTTTGCGAGCATAATCTCGCTCAGACAAAACACCTTTCAATATCGTATCTTCAATAATAAGAATTGCTCCTATGTTTTTCTCACTCATCACTGTTAATGCTTCATATACAGTGTTAGTTGAAAGTATCGAATAAACTTCCTTTCCTTTTGTACTTAAAATTTGATTAACTGTCATAATTACTTCATTTAGTGAATGATAAAGTTAAAAAAAATATAGATAAAAACAATAAAAACATAGATAGAACGAAAATAAATCACGAAACAAATAAATTCCTTTATAAATTCTTTATGTTTTACAATAAAAAAATCACCAATAAAGAATATTGAAATAAATAGAAATATTTCTATCAAGTAAAATAAATTTTACTTGAGAAAATCGATATTGCGTTTTAAACCGTGAAACTTTGCCCTTTTAAGTGGTGATTTTTTAAATACAGTCCTAAATGTTTCCTCAGTAATTTCTATCCAGTCCTTTTTAGACATCGATAACATTTCAGGATTAGGACTAAATAATGGTTCGCTATGTGCTTTTGAAAACCTATTCCACGGACAAACATCCTGACAAATATCACATCCAAAAGCCCAATCATCAAACTTACCTCGCATGTCTGTTGGTATATTTTCTTTCAGCTCTATTGTAAAATAGGAAATACATTTACTGCCATCAACAGTATAAGGAGCCACAATTGCTTCTGTGGGACAGGCGTCAATACATGCAGTACACGACCCACAATGATCTGTAGTCGGATTATCGTACTCTAAGTCTAAATCAATAATGAGCTCAGCTATAAAATAAAAAGAGCCTACTTTTTGGGTGATTAAATTACTGCTTTTACCAATCCACCCCAATCCACTCTTAGCGGCCCAAGCTCTATCTAAAACGGGAGCTGAATCCACAAACGCACGACCAGACACCTCACCAATATTTGATTGAATTGAAAATAAAAACTCCTTCAGTTTGTCTTTGATAACAAAATGGTAATCCTCCCCATAAGCGTATTTAGAAATTTTAAAGGATTCCGAGTTTTGTACTTCCTCTGGATAATAATTTAACAAAAGTGAAACTACGCTTTTAGCATCATCAACAAGCAATGTTGGATTTAGCCGCATATCAAAATGATTCTCCATATAGGACATTTGCCCGTTTCGATTATTGTTTAACCAATTTTCTAAACGTGGTGCTTCATCTTCTAAAAAACCAGCCTTAGATATCCCACAAGACAAAAAACCGAGACGCTTAGCCTCGGATTTGATGAATTGAGTATATTGAGATTTTAAAATGATTACCGTATTTATAGGATAAATATAAAAATTAAAAGCAGCAATTAAAATCTGATAAAGCAAAAAGCTCGACCTATTTTAAAAAACAATATTTTAAAACAAACCACCTTGAATATTAGAATTAATCTTTCCTAAATGTTTATAAGCTTTCTCAGTAACTTCGCGACCTCTGGGAGTGCGCATAATAAAACCTTCCTGTATCAAAAAGGGCTCATAAACTTCCTCAATAGTTTCACTACTTTCAGAAACAGCTGTTGCTAAAGTGGACAAACCAACTGGACCTCCTTTGAACTTTTCAATAATTGTGGTTAAGATTTTATTGTCCATTTCATCCAGACCAAAAGCATCGACATTTAAAGCTTTTAAAGCATAACGAGCAATTTCAATATCAATAGTTCCATTTCCCTTAATTTGCGCAAAATCACGAACACGACGCAATAACGCATTAGCAATACGGGGTGTACCGCGACTTCTACCAGCAATTTCAATAGCAGCTTCCATTGATATAGGCATTTTAAAGATAGAAGCACTTCGTTCTACGATTGCTGTAAGCAATTCAGTTGTATAATATTGCAGACGTGAAGCTATCCCAAAACGGGCACGCATTGGAGCAGTAAGCAACCCCGATCTGGTAGTAGCGCCTATTAATGTAAATGGATTGAGATTGATTTGCACAGTCCTCGCATTTGGTCCAGACTCGATCATTATGTCAATCTTAAAATCTTCCATTGCAGAATATAAATACTCTTCTACAATAGGACTTAAACGATGTATTTCATCAATAAATAAAACATCGCGCTCTTCAAGATTAGTTAGCAAACCTGCTAAGTCCCCGGGCTTATCAAGTACTGGTCCTGAAGAGATCTTTATACCTACTTGCAATTCATTAGCAAGTATATTAGCTAATGTAGTTTTACCTAAACCTGGAGGACCGTGAAAAAGAGTATGATCAAGCGCTTCATTCCTCTGATTAGCCGCTTGAACAAATATTTTTAAATTTTCTAATACTTGATCTTGACCTGCAAAATCATCAAAAGAAAGTGGTCTTAATTTTTTTTCAAGATCAAGTTCTTCCGCATTGTATCCGTTTGATGTTGGATCTAAATTTTCATTCATATAGCAAAGATAGAATAAAGTTACATGTAAAAAAAAATGCCTTTCAGAATAGAAAGGCATTTTAAATATTTAAAGAAACTAGTGATGTAAAACTTCTTCACCTGGTTTCATTGGTACATTTTGAGGTACAAAATCTTCATCATGGTTAGGATTGCTATAATCGTAAGGCCATCTATGAACTTCTGGAATCTCACCAGGCCAGTTTCCATGAATGTGTTCTACTGGAGCAGTCCATTCAAGAGTATTCGATTTCCAAGGGTTTTGAACCGCTTTTTTACCGAAGAATATACTACTGAAAAAGTTATATAAGAAAACCAATTGAAAAACGCCACCAATCAAAGCAAAAGTAGTAATAAGTACATTCACATTCTGTAAATCATCAAATAAAGGGAAACTTGTATTTGTGTAATAACGTCTAGGTAAACCAGCTAATCCAATAAAGTGCATTGGGAAAAATACTCCGTAAGCACAAATAGCAGTAACCCAAAAGTGAATATAGCCTAAATTCTTATTCATCATTCTTCCGTACAATCTAGGGAACCAGTGGTAAACTCCAGCAAACATTCCATAAAGTGCAGAAATACCCATTACTAAGTGAAAGTGAGCTACAACAAAGTAAGTATCATGTACATTAATATCTAATGTACTATCTCCTAATATAATTCCAGTTAAACCACCACTAATAAATGTAGAAACCATACCAATAGAAAACAACATAGCTGGATTCAATTGTAAATTTCCTTTCCATAATGTAGTAATCCAGTTAAATGCTTTAACAGCCGATGGAATCGCAATTAATAAGGTTGTAAAAGTAAATACAGATCCTAAAAATGGATTCATTCCTGATACAAACATATGATGCCCCCATACTATTGTTGATAAAAATGCAATAGCTAAAACAGACATAATCATTGCTCTGTATCCAAAGATTGGCTTACGAGAACCCGTCGCTAAAACTTCAGAAACAATACCCATTGCAGGTAAAATAACAATATATACTTCAGGATGCCCTAAGAACCAGAATAAGTGTTCAAATAAAACAGGAGATCCACCTTGATAATGCAAAACTTCACCAGCAATATAGATGTCTGACAAGAAGAAAGAAGTTCCAAAACTTCTATCGAAAATTAAAAGTAACGCAGCAGATAATAAAACTGGAAATGAAACTACTCCAATAATTGCAGTTACAAAGAATGTCCATATTGTCAATGGCAATCTTGTCATAGACATTCCTTTAGTTCTTAAATTAATTACAGTAACAATGTAGTTTAATGAACCTAATAATGAAGAAGCAATAAATATTGCCATCGAAATCAACCACAATGTCATACCTGCACCAGAACCTGGAATTGCCTGTGGCAATGCACTTAATGGCGGATATATAGTCCATCCTGATGAAGCTGGACCCGCCTCAACAAATAATGATGATAACATAATTACAGCTGACAAAAAGAACAACCAGTAAGACACCATGTTCATAAAGCCTGACGCCATATCTCGAGCACCAATTTGAAATGGAATTAATAAATTACTAAATGTTCCACTCAAACCAGCAGTTAAAACAAAGAATACCATTATTGTACCATGTATAGTAACAAGGGCCAAATAAATATCATTAGCCATAACTCCACCTGGAGCAAATTTATCACCTAAAAGTAAATTAAAAATTTTAAATGATTCTTCTGGCCATGCTAGTTGCATTCTAAACAGAAGTGACATTAGTACTCCAATAACTCCCATGATAATACCTGTAATCAAGTATTGCTTAGAAATCATTTTATGATCAGTACTAAAGATATATTTAGTAATAAAAGTTTCTTTATGGTGGTGTTCGTGTTCGTGATCCATTGCGTGATCGTGACCTTCTGCTGACATATATGTTTACTTTAAATTTTCTTATTTATATTATTTCATCGCCATTTTAACAACAGCCGTGGTATCACCACCTTTAGTAGAATCGACCTTCACGTCACCATCAACTGGAGCTGAAGCAGCAGCGCTAGCTTCTTTAACTTGAGTAACTAAAAGCGCTTGTTCACTGATCCATTTTTTATAATCCTCAGGAGTATCGACAATAACTTTCATTTGCATGTTGTAGTGAGATGCACCACATATTTTGTTACAAAGTAAAAGGTAATCAAAAGTATACGGATCTAAAGCTGTCTCACCTTTTGCCACTAACTCCGCACTCTTCTTAACTCTTAGATCGTTAATGTGAGCTACTTTTTCAATCATATAAGGTAACTCTCTGTATTCTGCAGTAGTATAAACCGGAGTAAAAGCAAATTCAGTTACCATTCCGGGCACTACGTTCATTTGAGCTCTAAAATGAGGAAAGTAAGCTGAGTGTAAAACATCTTGAGATCTCATTTTAAAATGAACTTTTTTTCCTTTAGGAATGTGTAATTCAGTTACAACGATGTCATCTTGAGAGTACGGGTCAGCCATATCAACACCAAGACTATTAACTCCTTCAATCAATCTTACGTTAGCTTTACCTAATACATTATCTTCACCTGCATATCTTGCTTTCCAGTTAAATTGCTGTGCATACAACTCAATAACAATTGTATCTTCGTCTTCATCAACAAACATAATGTTTGTCCAAGCATATAAACCATATAAAATTAAACCTGCTAAAACCACTGCTGGAATTACGCTCCACACTGCTTCTAACTTATTGTTATCAGCAAAATACAATGCTTTCTGATCTTTTTTACCTCTGTATTTGAAAGCAAAATAATGCAATAACACTTGAGTAATAGCTTGTACTATAAAAATAAGAATCCAAGTAATATTCATCAGATTATCAACTTCTGCACCATGTTCAGATGCTGGAGTATGAAGCACTAATGGGCCCCACTTAAATAAACCATATATCGTAAAGATATATAGAAATGCGATAAAGGCGAACATGATATAACCTTGTACATTATTATCATCATCAGTCGCAACTTCTGATTTATCTACATTGGATCCAACTTGCGTTAGGTCGAATATTTTAGTCAATTGCCATAGAGCAACAGCTAATAAAACTAAAACTATAATTACCAACAAACTTGTCATCTGTTATCTTCTTTAAATATTAATAATGGAAATGTTTACTTTCGTCAATGAAAGGATTTCTTTTCGGTAACAAAGGAGCTTTTGTTAATGCTGTAAAAACAACATAAATAAACAATCCAAGGAAGAAAAGAACTGATGCAATCTCTGAAACACCAATGAACCACTGATCACCAACTGTTCCTGGCATAATCATAAGGAAGAAATCAAGATAGTGTCCCATCAATATAACTATTCCTGCCATAACTAAAACCCACGTAATTCTTTTGAAATCAGTATTAATTAAAATTAATAAAGGAAATACAAAGTTCATTACTACCGCAGCAAAGAAAGGAAGGTTATACACTTCAATTCTAGTAATAAAATAAGTTACTTCTTCAGGAATGTTAGCATACCATATTAACACGAATTGTGAGAACCATAAGTACGTCCAGAAAACACTAAAACCAAACATAAATTTAGCTAAATCATGTATGTGACTCGTATTTACAAATTCTAATACTCCTTTAGATTTCAAGTATAATGTAACTAAAGCAATTGTAGTTATAGCACTAACAAAGAAACTTGAGAAAACATACCACCCGAATAATGTACTAAACCAGTGTGGGTCAATAGACATAATCCAATCCCAAGACATTATAGATTCAGTTACAATAAAGAATACAAGAAATATTGCCGAAATATTAAAGTTCTTTTTATAATTACTATTATCATTAGATTCATCTTGCGCTAAACAATTTTTTCTAGTGTAATAATTGTAAAGATTCCAACCAATCAGAAATATAGCAGCTCTAATAATCCAAAAAGGAAAATTTAAATAACCTGATTTATTTGCAATTAATTTATCAGTGGCAACCACTTCAGGATCTAACCAAACAAATAAGTGATTAAGATGAAGACCTGATAGCACTAAGAAAATAAAAAATATTACAGATCCAACAGGTAAATAAGCAGTAATACCTTGCATAACTCTAAACAAAACAGGAGACCATCCTGCTTGAGATACGTACTGAATAGCATAAAACGCTAATACACCAAGAGAAATTAACATAAAGAAGATACATGCTACATAAAATGCCGACCACGGCTTATTTTGCAACTGATGTAAAACATGATTCAAATGTTCAGCGTGAGCTTCCTCTTCACTAACTACATGACTTTCTTTTTTTACAATCGGTTGTGCACTAATTGGCTCTATTTGTACTTCTTCTGTGACTTTAGTAGTGTCTTCGGTAGTTAAAACTGCTACAGCAGCATCTCCTTTAATCACATCGGTATCAACGGCGGTAGCTTCGTGAGAAGCTTCAGTAGGCATCGAAGCTTCATGTGCTGCCTCACCATGTCCACCATGACTTTGCGCGGCAAGAATTTTTTCAACTTCTTGAATATCCTTTGGTGCAGTATAAAAACCATATCCAATTCCTAATAAACCTAAGGCCATTAAGATAAAAGAGAATGTTTTTAATTTACTTGAAAATGTATACATATCTATTACGATCAGTTTGTTCAACAATTATAATTCGCTTTTTAGTTTTAGAACATAGTCAGCAACTAACCAACGTTCTTGTGGATTCAATTGATTCGCATGCGAACCCATTGAGTTTAATCCGTAAGTTATAACGTGATAAATACTACCCGCAGTTATAACTCTATCAGCATAGCTAGGAACCCCTAAGAACTTCTCTTTCTCTACCAATTTACCTTTACCATTACCAGAAGACCCGTGACAAGTCATACAATAAATCTCGTATAACTCTTTACCTTTCTCTGGGTTTGTAGTTAAAGAATCAAGAGGAGATTTAAGATTAGCTTTAGCTAACTCATAACCTGCAGTAGAATTTTCGTATTCAAAAGGCTCAAAACCTCTATTTATTGATCCTTCAGCTGGAAGCTGACCTTCTTTACCATCTTTAAATGCATCCGACTCAGAGTAAGTTTCATAACCCACAGATTCGTACATATTTGGAAAATATTGATAGTTTGGTGCCGATGTATTATGGCAAGATGAAACTAAAATAGTTATACCAAATAAAAGTGTTATTTTATATACGCTTTTCATATCTAATTTAATGCTTATCTATTACTTTAACTTCTACAGCTCCCGTGTTTTGAAAGAAAGATACCATCTCCTCCTCATTACCCTTTATTGCAACTTCCATTAAGAAATGGTCATCTGTAGTTCTAACATCAGGATTTTCAGCTTCTTTGAATGGCCATAATCTACTTCTCATATAAAAAGTAATAACCATTAAGTGAGCAGCAAAAAATACTGTAAGCTCAAACATAATTGGAACAAAAGAAGGCATGTTCTCAATATAGCTAAAACTTGGCTTTCCACCAATATCTTGTGGCCAATCTTGTATCATGATATAATTCATCATCCAAACTGCAAATGATAAACCAATACATCCATAAATGAATGAACAAATAGCTAATCTAGTTGGCGCAAGCCCCATTGCCTTGTCCAAACCGTGCACTGGGAATGGGCAAAAAACTTCCTCAATATGGTGATGAGCTGCTCTGGTTTTTTTTACCGCATCCATCAAAATATCATCGTCATTATAAAATGCGTAAATTACTTTATTACTCATGGTGTGAATCTTTATTTGCTTCTCTTTCTCTTTTATAATTATCTCCTGTTCCCTTTAAAATCGTTTTAACCTCCGCTTGAGCAATCACAGGGAAAGTTCTAGCATATAATAAAAACAGTACAAAGAAGAAACCTATTGTTCCTATGAAAGTTCCAATATCAACAAATGTCGGTGAGAACATTGTCCATGAAGATGGTAAATAATCTCTATGTAACGAAGTTACGATAATTACAAATCTCTCAAACCACATTCCGATGTTTACAACTATCGAAATTATAAATGAAAACATAATACTTGTTCTTAATTTCTTAAACCACATGAACTGAGGAGAAAAAACATTACAAGTCATCATTGACCAATAAGCCCACCAGTAAGGTCCTGTTGCTCTATTAAGGAAAGCATATTGTTCATACTCTACTCCTGAATACCATGCAACAAATAATTCAGTGATATACGCAACACCTACTATAGATCCGGTAATCATGATTACAATATTCATCAATTCAATATGTTGAACCGTGATGTAAGCTTCAAGATTAGAAACTTTTCTCATAATAATAAGCAAGGTATTAACCATCGCAAATCCTGAGAAAACTGCTCCAGCAACAAAGTAAGGAGGGAAAATAGTAGTATGCCAACCTGGAATTACTGAAGTAGCAAAGTCCATCGATACAATAGTATGAACCGAAAGTACAAGTGGAGTAGCTAAACCTGCAAGCACTAAAGATACTTCTTCAAAACGTTGCCAGTCTTTTGCTCTACCGCTCCAACCAAAACTTAATATCGAATATACTCTTTTGTTAAACGGAGTTATAGCTCTATCACGTAACATTGCAAAATCAGGTAACAAACCAGTCCACCAGAAAACTAATGATACTGAAAGGTATGTAGAAATCGCAAATACATCCCAAAGTAAAGGTGAGTTAAAGTTTACCCATAACGAACCAAATTGATTCGGAATTGGTAATACCCAATACGCTAACCATGGACGACCCATGTGTATAATAGGGAACAAACCTGCTTGAATAACTGAGAAAATTGTCATTGCTTCTGCAGAACGGTTAATCGCCATTCTCCAACGTTGACGGAAAAGTAATAATACTGCAGAAATTAACGTTCCTGCGTGACCGATACCAACCCACCAAACGAAATTGGTAATATCCCAAGCCCATCCAACAGTTTTATTCAGTCCCCATGTACCAATACCCGTAGAGACGGTGTATATAATACAGCCTAATCCCCAAAGGAAGGCTATTAATGCGATTGAAAATACAATCCACCATTGTTTGTTTGCTTTCCCTTCAACAGGTGCAGCTACATCTACAGTTACATCGTGATACGTTTTATCACCTATAACTAAGGGTTTTCTAATGGTTGCTTCGTAGTGAGACGACATAATCCTTTATATTGATTCTTAATTAATTTATTTTGTACTAGGTATTTCTAACTTTAACGTGATAAATCACATTTGGTTTTGTTCCAACATGCTCTAATAAATGATACATTCTATCGTCAGCTGCTAATTTAGTAATTTCAGCTTCAGAATCATTTACGTCGCCAAATTTCATTGCTCCATTAGAACAAGCATTTGAACATGCAGTTTGGAATTCACCATCAACAATGACCCTTCCTTCTCTTTTAGCTTTCAAAATTGTTGCTTGTGTCATTTGGATACACATAGAACATTTTTCCATAACTCCGCGAGAACGAACATTAACATCTGGATTTAAAACCATACGTCCTAGATCATCATTCATATTATAATCGAATTCACTGTTTTTGTTATACAAGAACCAGTTAAAACGACGTACTTTATAAGGACAGTTATTAGCGCAATAACGAGTACCAACACATCTATTATAAGCCATTTGGTTTTGACCTTGACGACCGTGAGATGTAGCCGCTACAGGACAAACAGTTTCACAAGGCGCATGGTTACAGTGCTGACACATTACAGGCTGGAAAGAAACTTGAGGATTATCATGAGCCTCTTCCATTTCATTAAAAGTAGACAATGAACTTGACAAACCTGCTATATTTTCTTTTCTTTCATTATCTCCTGCAAAAGTGCTCTCAGAAGAATAATATCTGTCAATACGCAACCAGTGCATATCACGACTTCTTCTTACTTCTGACTTACCAACAACCGGAACGTTATTTTCAGCGTGACAAGCTATTACACAAGCACCACATCCAGTACAAGCATTTAAGTCAATAGATAAATTGAAATGGTGACCAGTAGAACGATCGAATGAACCCCATAAATCTACAGTTGTAGCTTCAACTTGTTTATGATCCAATGAAACCATTGGTTGTGGATTCCATTCCTTAGCGTCTTTAGTATTAAAAATCTCTAAAGATGTTTCTTTAATAATATCACCTCTTCCCATTAATGTTTTTTGTCCTTGAACAGAAGCAAACTCATGTTCTCCTCCAGCTTTAGCCAAAGTTATAGACTGTACATTATTGAAACCTTTATATAGAGAGTAAGCATTTACACCTACCATCATTTCTTCTTTAAGCGCAGCTTTACGACCGTAACCTACAGCTAAACCAACAGTTCCTACTGCTTGTCCTGGCTGAACGATTACCGGAACATTTTCTAATTTCAAACCATCTGCTGTAGTAATTGTGGCATAACTTCCGTTCAAACCACCATTAGCAACGATTTCATTATGAAGTTCATATTTCTTAGCATCAGCATTAGAAACAGTTACGTAGTTATCCCAAGAAACTCTAGTGATAGGATCTGGGAATTCTTGCAACCAAGGATTGTTAGCTTGCTGCCCATCACCCATACCGGTTTTAGTATACAATACTAATTCTAATCCTTGTACCCCTTTTGACTGTGCTAGCGCATTAGCAGCACCACTAAAATCAGCTGAACCACCAGAAAGAGTTGAAGAAGCACCAACATATAATCCGTCATGTAATACTTTATTCCAAGTAGAACCAGTAATTATAGACGAAGCATTTAATTTGATATAATCATAAAAAGTACCCGCTTGACCTGTCAAAGACATTAAAACATCTTGAAACTGTTTTGTAATAAAAAGCGGGCGTATTGTAGGCTGTGTAATACTATAAGTACCTTTAGTAATACTTAAATCATTCCACGATTCCAAATAATGAGGAACAGCAGCAGCAATAGTACTAACTAAAGCCGTTTCATCTTCCTTTAAAGAAAAAGAAACAGAAGTTTTAACTTTTTTAAGTCCCTCTACAAAAGAATTAGTGTCTGCCAAAGTATAAACAGGATTAACACCACTCATAATCAAAGTATGAACGCTACCCGCTTTCATATCTGCAATTAATTGAGCAACATTTGCGTTAGATCCTTTTCTAATTTGTCTAACTCCTGACGTAGTGAAAGCCTCACTTGCTAACATTTGGTTAATACCTAAAACTAACAATTGTGCGTTTTTATCTTGAATACCAGATACTAATAAACCTTTAGATCCAGCAGCTTTCAATTGTTGTGCAGCTTTAGTTACTTCTGCTTTATAGGCAGCATCTAAGCTCACACCTACAGAAGAACCAGTTACGACATTATATATATGAACTAATGCTTGTTTTTGATTAGCAGTTGACATTGCAACACGCTTATCAGCTGCAGCACCAGACAAAGTCATATTAGACTCTAATTGAAAATGACGAGACATCATTCCAGCTTTAGGAATTCTACCTTTAACATATCCGGAATCATAACCACCACCTTGCCAATCGCCAAGAAAATCAGCTCCAACAGAAACAATTAATGATGCTTTAGAAAAGTCATAGTCAACTAAACCTCTTTCTCCATAAACTGCTTCAAAAGCATCTAATGCCTCAGATTCAGAAACTGCATCGTAAACAACATGCTTAGCGTTTGCCGTTTTAGATAAAAAGTCAGCAATAAGCTTCTCAGTTGACGGGCTAGCTAAAGTATTTGTCAAAAGTACAACTTGCCCACCTTTTGCAGCAGCATCAGCTATACTAGATTTAATTTGAGCATCAACAGTAGACCAGTTAGCAGCTTTTCCTCCAATTTTAGGCTCCTTCAAACGCATACTATCATATAACGACAATATAGACGCATGAATTCTTGCATTAGCACTAAACTTAGCCCCAGCAATAGTATTATTATCTATTTTAATAGGACGACCTTCGCGAGTTTTTACTAATAAGTTAGCAAAATCAAATCCGTCAAAAACGGAAGTTGCATAATAATCAGCAACTCCAGGAATAATTTGCTCTGGCTGAAGAACGTAAGGTATTGATTTGTTTACAGGACCCTCGCAAGCCGCAAGCGTTGCCGCTGCAGTACTAAAACCAACGTACTTTAAAAAATCACGACGTGATGTTGAAGATGATGACAATGCATCGCTATTTCCTAAAAACTCATCAGTAGGAATCTCTTCAACAAATTCGTTATTTTTAAGCGCCTCAACAATAGAACTATTTTGGTCTAGTTCCTCAACACTTTTCCAGTATTTTTTGTTTGATGACATATTTAAATATTAAAATCTTAATAATTTGATTAATAATGGCATTTACCACATTCTAAACCTCCCATTTGAGCAGCAGTCAATTTCTCAACTCCGTATTTTTTAGAAAGCTCAGCGTGAATTTTAGTGTAATATTCATTCCCTTCCATCTTCACTTCTGTCTTTCTATGACAATCAATACACCAACCCATAGTCAATGGAGCAAATTGTTTTTGAATTTCATACTCTTGAACTGGACCGTGACAAGTTTGACATTCGATTCCAGCAACAGTTACGTGTTGAGAGTGATTAAAATAAACAAAATCAGGTAAATTATGAATACGAACCCACTTTACAGGCTCCGTTTTACCAGTGTAAGTTTGAGTTTCTGAATCCCAACCTACAGCAGTATATAATTTTTGGATTTGCTCATCGTAGAATGCTTTGCTGTACTCTGGAGTTGCAGTAGTTTCAGCAACCTCTCCTATGTTTTTATGACAGTTCATACAAACATTCAGCGAAGGAATCCCTGCATTTTTACTTACTCTAGCAGCAGAGTGACAATATTTACAGTTCACCTCGTTATCACCAGCGTGAATTCTGTGTGAAAAGTGAATTGGCTGAATAGGCGCATAATCTTTATCTACACCAATTTGCATTAAGAAACCATATACAAAATAAGCACTAGCAAGAAGCAAAAAGATTGCAGTAACTAAAACTAAAAATTGATTTTTAGCAAAAGCTTTCCATATAGGAGTTGTTGGCGTTTTCGGCGCAACTTCAATTCCATTAACTTTAGCAACTTTAGATAAAACTTTGTTTACCAAAAATAGCATCACAACCAAAACAATCATAACAAGTGCTAATGCACCTAAAATAATATTGTTCGACACACCACTATCTGAAGGAGCAGTTCCAGGAACAGCTTCAACACCTGGAGCAGGAGCAGCAGCTTCAGCTTTAGGCTCTGATGTATAAGCTAATATATCATCAATATCAGTATCTGATAATTGTGGAAAAGCAGACATTACTGCCTTATTGTTTTCATTAAATACTTTAACCGCCTGAGCGTCTCCAGATTTAATTAATTCAGAACTGTTTCTAATCCATTTGTAAAGCCACGGAGTATCATACTT
The DNA here is from genome assembly GCF_020911945.1 of Flavobacterium galactosidilyticum. NCBI lineage: Bacteria > Pseudomonadati > Bacteroidota > Flavobacteriia > Flavobacteriales > Flavobacteriaceae > Flavobacterium > Flavobacterium galactosidilyticum. Next base: position 1,348,717 of record NZ_CP087135.1, on the reverse strand, counting down.
GTCAGCCACACCTCTTAGCGCAGGACCAGTAGCTTTAGCATCCATTTTGTGACATGCAGCACAATTTGCATTAAACAATTCTTTACCTTTTAAAGCATCTCCACCACTAGTTGCAGCAGGCGCCGCAGCATCATCAGTAGCTGCAGGAGCAGCATCTTGAGCGAATGAAGTTAAAGAAAAAATTAGCGATAAGGCCAAGCCTAAAAATAATTTCCTTGCGATCGAATTATGGTTACCCACCTTTTTCATATTATATAATGATTATCTAATAAAAATTGGCACAGTTTTTTCTAATTGATTTATAAAAACTAGTCCTTTATTTTAAAACTTCGACAAAAATACGACTTAAGAACTATTCTCAAAACCTTAAAATAGTCTTAATTTCAATTTATATCAATTCTAAATAACTTTTACCGTTCGGCATCAATGTTAAAATATTATTTTTACACAAAAACAATCACATTATGAGAATTTTAGCCACTAAGAAAGCTTTCTTTATCACCTTAACTGTTTGCATTCCTTGTTTATTTGCCAATGCACAAACATCAAATATAACTGTAAAACAAGACTCTAAATTCGAACAATTACTAAATGAGAAGAGAAAAAGTAATATTTCGAATAGTATAAATGACAGATATCAAATTCAAATTTACAGTGGCGAAAGTGAAAAGGCAAAAACCATCTTAAATGAATTTAGACAAGAATTTAAAGATACTGACGGAACAATCTTTTTTTTCACACCTAATTACAAAGTATGGGTTGGAAATTATAAATCGCGTATAGAGGCAGAACGAAATTTAATTGAATTTAGAAAAAGATACAGCAACGTTCATTTGATAAAACCAAAGAATTAGATTACTTATTTAAGCAGAGAAAACCACTGTAAAAAGTGGTTTTTTCTTGTCAAATAGTTTTTTCAGCAGAAAGCTTAATGAATATTAGGTAACATAATACCAAAATGCAACTTGTCACTGGCTGGGCTATCAATGATACTATACAATTGCGAATTTTTATAAAATAGAAGACAACATTCCTTTTACAAACCTCCTTGATCAAGTTGTTAAAAAAATATTTTTAGTTACAACAAAAGTACTAATACCGGCCATTTTATCACTTCATTCGTCAAAGACTTTGAAGGCAATTTCCCGGTTAGATCTTCTTTAAGTCTATCAATACGAATTTTAAGATGACTTTTATCCAAGGGAAAAATGTAAAATTTCGTCGCTTACCCAACCACTAAAATTTATAGTTGCATCATGCAGATCCTATATTGAATTAAATCCATTGCATTCAAATAATTTACCACTCTTTACCTCGATTCTACTACAGCCGACTTTCGTTTCTGCTAAGCTCCAAAAGGTATAAAATTTTACCTAAGAGTTCTTCCATATTTAATTACTCTATGTTAAATAGCGAAGTATTAGAAAAGAACCACTGTATTTTAAACTCAAATTCGGTCGAAAAGGCAACTGTTCCCTTTTACAAAATTCGTTACAAAAGCTTCTACTATCTTCTCATTACTTTAAGAAATACTATTTAATATTCATCCTACTCTTGCAAGTAACACAACGCTATAGGTACTAACTTCGCACGCTGGGAGTAGTTTATGTGAGAAATCAATAGCTTTATATGTTTCAAATAGAATAGCATGTCGGCTAAATAAAAACAAAATCTATTTTAAAAAAATATTTGGCTTTCTCTTACTAAAATTACAATCTAAATAAGAGGAAAAACCGTCCCTATAATGAACAAGTCAAGCAAATAATTTAATATTTTGAAGTCTTTGTATTGGAAGTTAAGTACTAAGAATGCTTGATAATTTCATTACTATTTCTTCTGAACAAATAGTAACAAAAACAGAGACATAAAATAAAAGTGTTTGCTCCACTTTGCACCCGTATGGAATCACTTAATATTTTTATTTTAGTACATAGACAAACACCATTTGCAATTGTTATTTTGTTGAGTATATAGAAAGTGGAAATCCCCACAATTAACAAAAAAAATGATGGTCATTCTGCTTAATAATTTCCGTATTCCAGCGGCGTACTTTGTACAATTAGTAATCAAAAAACAACACTTTTATTTTAGACTTTTTTTTTCGAGTCATAAATTTACACTCTCAACAAATTGAAATAAGCTTTATTTTAAAACACAAAAAATCCCGACGAATCGGGATTTTTAACTTTATATATGTAAAATACTATTTCAATTTCTTTTTAATAGCAACTTCATGATACGACTCAATAATATCTCTCTCTTCAATATCATTATATCCTTTTATTTGGATACCACAATCATATCCTTTAGCTACATCTTTTACATCATCCTTGAAACGTTTTAACGCTAACAACTCACCTGTAAAGACAACAACTCCTTCTCTGATAATACGCATTTTAGCATTTTTGACAATTTTGCCATCCATAACCATACAACCCGCAATTGAACCCACTTTAGAAATTTTGAATATCTCTCTAATCTCAGCTGTACCCAGAACTTCTTCTTTCATTTCAGGAGCTAACATTCCTTCCATTGCATCTTTCAAGTCATCAATAGCAGCATAAATAATAGAGTAATAACGGATATCGATTTCTTCTTTATCAGCTAATTGTCTTGCATTTCCAGCAGGACGAACATTAAATCCAATAATAATTGCATCAGAAGCGGAAGCTAACATTACGTCAGTTTCTGTAATTGCACCAACACCTTTGTGTATAATGTTGATTTGGATTTCTTCAGTAGATAATTTAGAGAATGAATCAGATAATGCTTCAACTGATCCATCAACATCTCCTTTAAGGATAATGTTCAATTCTTTAAATTGACCTAATGCAATTCTACGTCCAATTTCATCTAACGTAATATGACGTTGTGTACGTACTGATTGCTCACGCATTAATTGAGAACGTTTAGATGCAATTTGTTTTGCTTCTTTTTCTTCTTCAAACACATTGAACTTATCACCAGCGGTAGCCGCTCCATCAAGACCTAAAACTGAAACCGGAGTTGAAGGACCTGCAACAGTTACAATATTTCCTCTTTCGTCATGCATAGCTTTAATTTTACCATGATGCTTACCAGCCAACATATAATCTCCTACTTTCAAAGTTCCGTTTTGTACTAAAATCGTAGAAACATATCCTTTCCCTTTATCAAGAAAAGCTTCAACTACGGTACCAGAAGCTGCTTTGTTTGGATTTGATTTCAAATCTAAAAGCTCTGCTTCTAATAATACTTTTTCTAATAATTCTTTAACACCTGTTCCTACTTTCGCAGAAATATCATGTGATTGAATTTTACCACCCCAATCTTCAACAAGTAAATTCATACCTGCTAATTTCTCTTTTATTTTCTCTACATTAGAGTTAGGCTTATCAATTTTGTTGATAGCGAAAATAATAGGAACATTAGCTGCTTGCGCGTGGCTAATTGCTTCTTTTGTTTGCGGCATGATATCATCATCAGCAGCAATTACAATAATAGCAATATCTGTAACTTGAGCTCCACGTGCACGCATGGCTGTAAACGCTTCGTGACCAGGAGTATCTAAGAATGCTATTTTTTGTCCGTTATCTAATGTTACTCCGTACGCACCAATATGCTGTGTAATTCCTCCAGACTCACCTGCAATTACGTTTTCCTTACGGATATAATCCAGTAAAGATGTTTTACCATGATCGACGTGCCCCATAACTGTTACAATAGGCGCTCTAAAAACTAGATCTTCTTCTTTGTCTTCTACAACTTGTATCGCTTCTTCAATATCTACAGTAATAAACTCAACTTCATAACCAAATTCATCAGCTACAATAGTTAAAGTTTCTGCATCAAGACGCTGGTTCATGGTAACCATGATTCCAAGTGACATACACGTTCCAATAACTTTAGTAATTGGAACATCCATCATGATTGCAATTTCACCTACTGTTACGAATTCAGTAACCTTAATAGTTTTACTTCCTTCATCGATAGCTCTTTGCTCATCATCAGATTTCTGACGGTGCGTATCTCTTTTATCTCTTCTATATTTAGCAGCTTTAGATTTTCCACCTTTACCTTGTAGCTTCTCTAAAGTCTCTCTAATTTGATTTTTAACTTCTTCTTCTGTTGGCTCAACTTTGGCAACAATTGCAGGCCTATTTCCTTTAACAAATCCTGGTCTTGCACTTCTATTCGCATTGAATCCACCGCCTCCTACATTAGGAGTAATCTTGTTAGGATTTGGCGCACCAGGAACTCCTGGTGTTGCAGGTGGTCTAGGAGCACCTGGCTTAGGAGCAATCCTTTTGCGTTTATTCTTATTTGCATTTGCAGCAGCAGATCCTGGAGCTCCCGGTTTATTTGGAGTAATCTTAGGCTCTTCTTTTTTCTTCTTTGGTTTATTAAATTGAGATAAATCAATTATTTGACCTGTTAAAGTAGTCCCTGACAACTTTTGATATTGCGTAGTGATTGTTTCATCAACTGGCGCTTCATCCGTTTTAACTACTTCAGTTTTTGCAGCTACTTTTGGTTCAGCAGGAACTTCCGATACTGTTTCCGCTTTCACTTCTTTAATACCTACAATAGGTTTTTCTACTTTTTTATCTGAAACAACTTTTTCTTCTAAAGGTTGTTCTTGCGCAGGTTTTTCAGCAGGTACTTCAGTAACAGTTGGTTTTACTTCAGCAACTTTAGCTACTGGAATTTCCACTTTTTCTACCGCTTTAACCGGCGAAATAATAGTCGCTTTCTTAGGATTAAGGTCAATTTTACCCACTTGAACTGGACCTGATATAACTGCTTTCGCTTTTATAACTTCCTGTTGTTTAAGGCGATCTTCTTCAGCTCTACGTTTGTCCTCAATTTCTTTCTCACGTTCTAAACGCAAAGCCTCTTTCTCTTTTCTTTTTTCTTCCCCTACTTCTTTAGAAGCTTCTTTATTCCCTTTGTCGCCTGCAAACTCACCGCACAAGACTTTGTATACTTCATCAGAAATTTTTGTGTTTGGATTTGACTCAACAGCAATCCCCTTATCTTTTAGATAATCCACAGCTCTTTCCAAAGAAATATTCAATTCCCTTAAAACTTTGTTTATTCTAATAATTCTCTCTTCAGACATAAAACCTTTTTATTATTATCTTTTTTGTTATTCCTCGCTTTACTCCCAACTCGATACCTACCGAGCAAGAATTTATTGTAAAGCGGCATGGTTATCGTTGAAGAATTAGTGACTAACTGTCAAATTCCTCTTTCAATATTCTCATTACATCTAGAATTGTTTCCTCTTCTAGGTCTGTTCTTCTCACTAAATCGTCTACATCTTGTTTCAAAATACTCTTTGCAGTATCTAAACCAATTTTTGCAAACTCTTCAATAACCCAGCCTTCAATTTCATCTGAAAACTCAGTTAATTCAACATCATCCTCATCAGCAGTTGCACCAGCAACATCACCTTCGCGAATAACGTCTAATTCATAACCAGTCAATAAACCAGCTAATTTAATATTATGCCCACCACGACCAATAGCTTTTGAAACCTCTTCAAGCTTCAAGAAAACTTCTGCTCTTTTAGTTTCCTCGTTAATTTTGATCGAAGAAACTTTAGCTGGACTCAATGCTCTAGTAATAAACAATTGAATATTACTAGTATAATTGATAACATCTATATTTTCATTTCCTAATTCACGAACGATACCGTGAATACGAGAACCTTTCATTCCCACACATGCACCTACTGGGTCAATTCGATCATCATAAGAATCTACGGCTACTTTTGCTTTTTCACCAGGAATTCTTACTACTTTCTTAACCATTATCAAACCGTCATAAACCTCAGGAATTTCTTGCTCAAACAATTTTTCTAAAAACTTCTCAGAAGTTCTAGACATAATAATTTGCGGTTTATTTCCTTTTAATTCAACGCTTTCAATAATTCCTCTAACATTATCTCCCTTGCGAAAAAAGTCAGAAGGAATTTGTTTTTCTTTAGGCAAAACGATCTCATTACCTTCATCATCAACTAAAATAACAACTCTAGGACGCACATGGTGTACTTCAGCAGTATAAATATCGCCAATTAAATCTTTAAATTGCTTGTAAAGATTTGTATTGTCGTGTTCATGAATTTTTGAAATTAAATTTTGGCGCAAAGCTAAAATTGCTCTTCTTCCCAAGTCAATTAATTTAACTTCTTCAGAAACCTCTTCACCGATTTCAAAATCAGGCTCAATTTTTCTAGCTTCCGTTAAAGTAATCTCAAGGTGATCAAAATCTAGGTCTTCATCAGCAACGATTACCCTTCTTTGCCATATCTCCATATCTCCTTTATCAGGATTTATAATGATATCGAAATTATCATCTGATCCGTATTTTTTTTTCAAGGCATTTCTAAATACATCTTCTAAAATTGCCATAAGCGTTACACGATCAATAAGTTTATCATCTTTAAACTCAGAGAATGAATCGATTAATGCTAAGTTTTCCATGCGAATTCTTTAATTAAAATGTTACTGTAACAATTGCTTCTTTTATATTTCCATAAGGTAGTTTAAGTTCTTTTTGAACCGTTTCCTTCCCTTTTCCTATCTTCTTAGGTTCTCTTGCTTCCCACGACAAAATTACAAAATCATCAGTAGCTTCCACTAATTCTGCTTCAATTGTTTCTGTTCCAGTCTTAACAATTAATGTTCTCCCTACATTTTTTTTATACTGTCTTACTAACTTCAATGGCGACCCAACCCCTACTGAAGCGACTTCCAATGAGTAATCTTGTTCTTCACGATCCAAGTGTGCATCCATATAACGACTCACATCAATACAATCCTGAAGCGCGACTCCCTCATCACCATCTACATTCACGATAACCTTGAAAGCATCAGTGATTACTAGCTCTATCAAAAAAATCGATGGCTTTTCTAAAAGGCATTCTGCTAATACTGTACTTACTTTTTCTTTAAATGTCATACTTTTTATAAAAAGAGGGGACATATTAGTCCCCTCATTATCTAGATTTTAATAAATAACGGTGCAAATATAGTGTTTTTTTTTATAAACTAAAATAAACGAATGCTGTAAAATAATTTGTTACCTTTATTAGCAGTCAAAACAACGATATTTACGACAATTTAACACCTGCTAATTATGAAACGTATATTAGTTCCGATGGATTTTTCTGAATATGCTGAAAATGCATTAAAAGCAGCTGCTATTTTTGCTAAAAAAAATAACGCTGAAATATTTTTACTGCATTTATTAGAACTACCTGGCCAGATGAACGACGCAATGACAACAGGAAGTAGTGTTCCCGAGGTGATGCTGTTTATAAATAAAGCAAATGACTTACTTCAAAAAACGACAGAACAACCCTATCTAGAGGGAATCACAGTAAGTACATCAGTGCAATTCGAAAAAGCTTTTAACGGTATTATGTCATTTACTAAAAGTAATAAAATCGACTTAATAGTAATGGGGTCACACGGAACTTCAGGCATTGAAGAACTATTAATAGGTTCAAATGCCGAGAAAGTTGTACGACTATCTGAGATACCAGTACTGATTCTAAAAAAAAATATAAATGAGTTGCATTTCGAAAACTTTGTATTCGCTTCCGATTTTTCAGAGGAAACAAAACAGCCGTTTGAAAAAATGATTGAATTTGCTGAAATTTTTAGCGCTAAACTATTTTTAGTTATGATCTCTACACCCAATAGCTTCAAAAACACAATTGATGCTGAAAAAAAAATGAAAAAATTTGTAAAAAATTTCGAGATTCAGAATTACACCTTAAATATTTTCAATGATACCAATATAGAAAATGGAATCATTAATTTTTCTAAAAAAGTAAATGCGGATCTAATTGGACTTTGCACACATGGTAGAACTGGGTTAGCTCACTTTTTTAATGGAAGCATTAGCGAAGACCTAGTAAATCACGCAACAAAACCCGTTATTACTTTCAAAATTTAATTTTCTTAAATTACAATCTGCAAAAAGAAAATCGTATCACTTAAGATTTACTCCATAAAAAAACCCCTCCAAAAGAGGGGTTTTACGTTGGTCTACAAGGACTCGAACCTTGAAAGACTGCACCAAAAACAGTTGTGTTACCATTACACCATAGACCAGCATTGCTGCTAAGCGAGTGCAAATTTAAACTAAATTATTGTTTACACAAACTTTTTTTAGCTTTTTTTGAACAAAAATTGAACTTTTTCAAAAAAACATTTCAAAAAACAACAAACATCTCTCACAATCAACACGTTAATAAATTAAGTTACTTTTCCAGAAAATTTTGTTAATGACTACATCGATTAACAAAAAAACATTTTCTTTGTAGCTTATATATACATTAAATTTTAATCATGGATAAAGCTCGTTTCAATTTTAATAAGTGGAATACAATTATTGGTTGGTTTACATTTGGAATCGCATTATTAACCTACACTTTGACCGTTGAACCTACAATGAGTTTTTGGGATTGTGGTGAATATATTGCTACCGCTGCAAAATTAGAAGTCGGCCACCCTCCAGGCGCACCTTTATACCAAATGATTGGAGCTTTCTTCGCAATGTTCGCTACAGACGTCACAAAGATTGCTTTAATGGTAAATATGATGTCCGTTTTCTCAAGCGCATTCACGATCTTATTCATGTTCTGGTCATCGTCAATGATTTTAAGAAAATTAGTCACTCGTTTTTCAGCATCAGATCATCAAGCTGAACCAAAGAATGAGTTAACCAAAAGCAATGAAATTGTAATACTAGGAAGTTCATTTGTTGGCTCTCTTGCCTATACTTTCTCTGATAGCTTCTGGTATAACGCAGTAGAAGCAGAAGTTTATGCAATGGCATCCGTACTTATTGCACTACTATTTTGGCTGGGATTACGCTGGGAACAAGACATGCACAAACCTAGAGGGAATAGATGGCTACTAATAATCTCACTGGTTGTAGGTCTTTCTTTTGGAGTTCACTTCATGGCTTTATTGACTATTCCAGCTATTGGTTTTCTTTATTATTTCAAAAATTATAAAGACGTCACAATAAAAAACTTCATAATTGCAAACATTGTAGTTATAGCTGTTCTCCTTTTTATCTTCAAATTATTACTTCCTATGACTATGGGATTCTTCGGTCTAACCGAAGTTTTCATGGTTAACAGCTTAGGATTACCTTTTGATTCAGGAACTATATTTGTTACAATTTTACTAGTTACCTTATTTTACTTTGGATTAAAATACACTCAAAACAAAGGCCTTGTAACTTATAACACTTTAATACTTTGTATTCTTTTTATACTAATTGGTTTTTCTACTTGGCTTATGTTGCCAATACGTGCTAATGCTAACACGGTAATCAACGAGAATAAACCTTCAGATGCGCGCGAAGTTTTAGCATACTACAATAGAGAGCAATATGGAGTAAATCCGCTATTTTACGGCCCACAGTACACCGAAGCGTTTTCAGGTTTAGACAAAAACAATCCTTATCTGGATAAAGCACCCAACTATGAAAGAGATTATAAAACTGGCAAATACGTTATTGTAAATAATTTCAAAAATGCGGAGCAAAATACAGATGATAATCAAAAAACTATATTACCTAGAATGTGGAGCGGCGATCACATGGAAAACTATATGAATTTCACAAATCCACCTGCATTCAAAATGAATCCTAACTATCCTTACGAGGATGATTTACAAAAATACGGTATAGATCCAAGCCAGTTAAGCGAAGAAGATTACAATAAAGCGATAGCACAACTTAAACAAGAGACTGAAAAGACAATAAATGAGTTTAGACAAGCATACGCACAAAAGCAAATTGACAACGAAGGATATATTAAATTCCTAAAAAGCTATGGTGACTATTTAATAGTTGAAAAACCTACAACAGTTGACAACCTAGGCTTTATGGTTGAATACCAGTTTGGATACATGTACTGGAGGTATTTAATGTGGAATTTCGTTGGTCGTCAAAACGACAATCAAGGACGTTATGATTACCTTGACGGCAATTGGCTAAGTGGAATCTCATTTATAGACACACTACACTTAGGAAGTCAAGAAAATCTCCCTTCTGATGTACTCAACAACAAAGGTAGAAATGTATACTTCTTCCTTCCTTTCATCCTTGGACTTATTGGAATAATGTACCATGCAAACAAGGATTTAAAAAGTTTTTATGTACTACTAGCGCTGTTCTTATTTACAGGAATAGCACTTAAAATTTACTTAAACGAAAGACCTTTTGAACCGCGTGAAAGGGATTATGCCTTGGTTGGATCCTTTTATGTATTTGCAATTTGGATTGGATTTGGCGTTTATGCGCTTTACGAGAGTGTAAAGAAATACGTAGCACCAAAAATTGCTGGACCTATAGTTATCGCTGCTAGTTTACTAGCTGCACCAGTACTTATGGCTTCCCAGAACTGGGATGACCACGATCGCTCCGGAAAATATACCGCTGTAGCAATGGCAAAAGCATATCTTAACTCTTGTGATGCAAATGCAATTTTATTTACTATTGGCGACAATGATACGTTCCCGCTTTGGTACGCTCAAGAAATTGAGAACATTAGAACAGATGTTAAAATCGTAAATACTAGTTTATTTATGACGGATTGGTATATCGACCAAATGAAAACTAAAACTTACGAATCAGACCCACTTCCTATTTCTTTCACACATGACGAATATGTAGGTGATAATCGCGATTATGTGGCTTATATTCCTAAAGTGGAAAGCCGTTGGGATATCAAAGATTTTATTGCTTTTATTAAAAATCCAAAAGCAACGGTTGAACTTCAAAATGGCCAAACGATACATTTTTACCCTACTAATAAAATTAGGATCCCTGTAGATAAAGACATTATTATAAAAAATAAAGTTGTTTCTGCTAAATACAACGATTCTATTGTTCCCTATATTGATGTGGATATAAAAGGAAGTGCCATTTATAAAAATAGGTTAATGATGCTTGATATTGTAGCTAATAACAACTGGAAACGACCTATTTACTTTAGTGGAGGCGCATTCGATAATGAAGATTATATCTGGATGAAAGAATACCTGCAGCTTGAAGGTATGGTCTATAAATTAGTCCCAGTGCGAACCGCTTTACCTAAAGATGGCGGACCTCTCGAGATGGGACAAATTGATAGTGATAAAATGTATGCCAAGGTTATGAAATGGGACTGGGGAAATAGCGAAAGTTTAAAAATCTATCACGACCCAGAGACTAGAAGAAATAGCATTACCTATAGAACAAATCTTGCGAGATTAATGAATCAGCTGATTAAAGAAGGTCAAAACGAAAAAGCAAAAAATATCATCGATCTTGCTATGACAAAAATGCCTTTAGAGCAATATGGCTACTATTCGCTGCTTGAACCTTTTGCTGATGGCTATTACAAAATAGGGAATAAAACTAAAGCACATCAATTGCTTGATAAGTTGATCAATAAGTATCAGGAAAACTTAAACTACTATGGCAAAATGAAACCGTCAGACCAAAGTAGTATTGCGACTCCTATCATCATCGATATTGAGCGTTACAGAAGCCTCCTGCATACCATGAAAGATAATGAGGATATGGAATTTTACAATAAACATAAAATCGTATTTAACACTTACATTAAAATGTTTGAGCGTTTTGAACGTGATTTAGAATAGTAAAATTAGGCAGTATTTGAAATGGGCTAATTTGAAAATTTATTACTATATAAGTTTTCTAATTAGCCCATTTTTAATTTAGAAATCTATAACTTTACAAATAGTGTAATTCACATTTTTGTAAACTATGAAATTCTACTGGGTTAAAACAAATTGGATTATAAAAAAAATTTTCGCTAATTATACATGGAGTGTCGCAAGTAAACACAATACTGTTTACCTCACATTCGATGATGGCCCTGTTCCCGAAATAACAGAATTTGTCTTAGCAGAGCTAAAAAAATACAATGCTAAAGCTACTTTTTTTTGTACTGGCGATAATATCAACAAAAATCCAAATATCTTCAAAAAGGTAATTAATGACGGCCATGCTATAGGAAACCACACTCTCAACCATTACAACGGTTGGAAAACTAACACTGTAGCTTATATCGAAAATATAAAGTTGTGTGAAGATATAATTAAAAAATATAGTGATTCCAATTTAAACACTAAAATTTTCAGACCTCCTTATGGTAAATTGAAAACTAGGCAATCAAGAGCACTGCGAAAATTAGGATATAAAATAATAATGTGGGATGTGCTTAGCGCTGATTTTGACACGACTATTTCTAAGGAAAAATGTCTAGAAAACGTATTAGAACATATAGAGCCAGGAAGTATAATAGTTTTTCACGATAGTATAAAAGCATTCAAAAATCTTGAATACGTTTTGCCAAAAACACTGGATTTTCTAAAAAAAAGCAATTTTAATTGCAAGACTTTATGAATGGAAAACCGTTTTTACAACTGCTCCTGTACAATCCCAATAAGAGTATTAGCGTCCAACTCTCCAGATTGTCTCCAAATCATCTGACCTTGCTTGTAAATCATCAATGTTGGCAGCCCTTTTATGCGTAAAGCATCAGCTAATTCTTGATTTTTATCTACATCGATTTTAATAACTTTTGCCTTATCACCAAGAGCTGCTGCTACATCTCTGATAACAGGATGCATTGACACTGAAGATTCATTCCAATCTGTGTAAAAGTCAATTAACACAGGCACTTGAGTATTTATAAGTTCTCCAAATTTTGACATAAAACCTAAAGTTTAATTTTTAAAAATTTATTAAAAAGAGATATCTATTTTACAAATGTAGCATTTTTAACGTATTATGCTACATTAACTCCTTTTTTTAGTTGAATTACTGTAATTTCAGGCATAATACCAACTCTCCCTGGATAAGCATGAAATCCGAATCCCCTATTGACATAAATATACCTGCCCAGGTTTTCATACAATCCAGCCCATTGCTTGTACACATATTGTGCTAAGCTCCATTTAAAATAACCTGGAATTTCGATGCCAAACTGCATTCCATGCGTATGCCCTGAAAGTGTTAAGTGGAAGTTTTTTTCATCATATTGTACAACTCGATCCCAATGCGACGGATCATGACTCATCAGGATTTTAAACTCTTCTTTCTTTAGCGCTCCAGCAGCTTTCATCAAATCGCCCACTTGCTTAAAGTTATGCCCCCAGTTTTCGACGCCTACTAACGCTATTCTATCATCCCCTTTCTGAATGAAGGTATGTTCATTTAACATTAGTTTAAAACCAATTTGACCGTATAAATTTTTTATAGCTTCAAAGTTAGCTTCTTTAGCTTGTTCCGTTGGCCACGTAACATATTCTCCATAATCGTGATTTCCTAAAACCGAATATTTACCATATTCGTGTTTCTTGATTCTATTAAATGTCTCTAGCCAAGGATACATTTCTTTAGCAGCCGTATTAACAATATCACCAGTAAACAAAATCAAATCTGAATTCTGTTCGTTAATTAAATCTATGGCATAGTTAATTTTTTCTGCATTGTCGAAGCTTCCGCTATGAACATCTGATATATGTGTAATGGTAAAACCATCAAAAGCGTCAGGCAAATCAGGAAAAAAAATACGCTGCTTGATTACTTTAAAATTATATTTTCCTACGGTAACTCCGTAAATTAATGATAGAAAAGGAACTGCAGCTAAACCCAATCCTACCTTACTAACAAACTTTCTTCTAGAAGCAAAAAAATCTTCTTTCTTATCACGATTCACAAAATAATTAACTATTCCCGCACCTAATCTTAAAATATCTTCGCTCAGCAATACGAGTGTCAAAATTAATTTTGGAACATATATAATCAACAACAGCCCCATACCACTCATCAATTGCTGTGTTTGTCCTACACTTCGATCAAATTGCAAAACGGTATAAATGATGTAACATAAAAACACTAAGCTCACACACTCAATCAAAAACAATACTTTTTTTGATTTTATCAAAGTTTTTAATGCCTGAAAAGAATAGACTTCTATAATAAGTAGAAATAAAAAAAGAAATACAACGCGAAAGATCATTTTAATTGGATTTTAAACAAAATAACAAATTAAGAAAAGACTATCTCTTTTTATTAATCTAAATTTAACTAAAATTAAGCTAAACCAAATTGAATCTATTCATTTAAAAATATAAAATAGACTAAAAAAGCGATTTAAGACCCATCCATCTGCACGCGTGTGATTCTTTTCGTTAAACAAAACATTCGCCAAAAATAAAAAGCAATCCAATGAACACGCACTAAATGATATATAACCGAATTGCGAAGAGCAAAATTTTAAAAATCATTATTAAAATTGCATTTAAACATAAATATCCAGCTAGGCCCGCTCTTTATGTGACCAATTTTGTACTTTTGAAAACTATCAAAAACATTACTCATGTCAGAACAAAAACGACTATACCTTCTTGATGCTTACGCTCTCATATTCCGCGGTTATTTTGCCTTCATAAAAAACCCAAGAATCAATTCAAGAGGAATGGATACTTCCGCTATTATGGGATTTATGAATGCCTTGATGGATGTCATCAAACGTGAAAAACCAGATCATCTAGCTGTTGCATTTGACAAAGGCGGAAGCGACTACCGTTACGAGATGTACCAAGAATACAAAGCACATCGTGACGAAACACCTGAAGCTATTAAGATTGCTGTTCCATACATTCAACAATTATTGAAAGCGATGCATATTCCTATTATTGAAGTTGCAGGATTTGAAGCTGATGATTTGATTGGGACTTTGGCTAAACAAGCTGAAAAAGAAGACTTCAAAGTGTTTATGGTAACTCCTGATAAGGATTTTGCACAATTGGTTTCTGAAAATATTTTCATGTACAAACCAGCACGAATGGGTAACGGTATCGAAATTTGGGGAATTCCAGAAGTTTTAGAAAAATTTGAAATCGATCGACCAGAACAAGTTATCGATTTTCTAGGAATGATGGGCGATGCTGCCGATAACATCCCAGGATTACCAGGAGTTGGTGAAAAAACAGCAAAAAAATTCTTGAAAGAATATGGCTCAATGGAAAATCTTCTGGCTAATACGCACCAATTAAAAGGTGCCATAAAAGACAAAATTGAAGCCAATGCTGAATTGGGAATCTTGTCTAAAAAACTAGCTACTATTCTGCTCGATTGTCCTGTAACTTTTGACGCAGCTGATTTTGAGCTTTCAAAACCTGATGTTGAAAAAACAGACGAATTATTCAACGAATTGGAATTTCGTCAGATGAAAGCACAGTTCGATAAATATTTTGGAACAGGTAAAGAATATGACGAGATTGACACCAACGGAAATGTAACGTCAAGCGAAACGCCACAGCCTGCAAAAAAAGTTTCTACAAAAAAATCAAGTGAAGATCAATTTGATTTATTCGGATTTTCTGATGAAACATCTGATGAGCCAAATACAAATTCATTTTATGCCACATTAGAAACTACTGATCATAATTACCAAAGTATTCAAGGTGATTTAGGTTTGAAATTGTTTTTACAAAACTTAAACAATCAGAATGCTGTTTGTTTTGATACCGAAACAACTGGAATTGACGCTCAAAATGCGGAGTTAGTTGGTATTTCTTTTTCTTGGGAAAAAGGAAAAGCATTTTATATTCCATTCCCTGAAAATCGCGAGGAAGCGCAACTATTAGCTGACAAATTCAAACCTTTCTTTGAAAACGAAGGCATTGAAAAAATTGGCCAAAATATAAAATATGATTTAAAAGTATTGACTAAATACGGTATTCAAATCAAAGGAAAATTATTTGACACGATGATTGCACATTACTTAATCAATCCTGACATGCGACATAATATGGATGTTTTAAGTGAAACTTATTTAAAATATTCACCAAAACCCATTGAAGATTTAATTGGTAAAAAAGGCAAAAATCAGTTATCGATGAAAGACGCTTCTTTAGAACAAATTAAGGAATATGCTGCCGAAGACGCCGATGTAACATTACAACTAAAAGAAATTTTTAGTCCAATTTTAGATAAAGCCGAAACTAAAAAATTATTTAATGAAATCGAAATTCCCTTAGTTCCAGTTTTAGCGGCAATGGAATTAGAAGGCATTAATTTAGATGAGGATTTCTTGAAAAAAATGTCTGTTGAAATGGCAGCTGAAAGCAACGCTCTAGAACAAAAAATCTATGAAACTGCTGGTGAGAAATTTAACTTAGCTTCTCCAAAACAATTAGGTGATATTCTTTTTGATAAAATGAAAATTGGCGGAGCCAAACAAAAGAAAACCAAAACTGGTCAATATGCCACTGGTGAAGAAGTACTATCCTATTTAGCAAATGACAACGAAATTGTTCGTGATATTCTGGAATGGCGCCAAATGGTAAAATTACAAAGCACCTATATTGATGCGTTACCTAATCAAGTGGACAAAAAAACAGGTCGCGTTCACACCGATTATATGCAAACAGTTGCAGCTACAGGTCGATTGAGTTCTACCAATCCAAACTTGCAAAACATCCCAATTCGAACAGAAAAAGGAAGATTGATTCGAAAAGCATTTATCGCTCGCGACGAAAACTACACCTTACTTTCTGCCGATTATTCTCAAATAGAACTTAGAATTATCGCTGCTTTATCGGGTGAAGAAAACATGATTAAAGCATTTCAAAATAAAGAAGATATTCATAAAAGCACCGCAGCTAAAGTTTTTAATGTTCCATTAGATGAAGTCACTAAAGAACAAAGAAGTAATGCTAAAACGGTAAATTTCGGAATTATATATGGCGTTTCCGCCTTTGGACTTTCTAATCAAACTTCACTTTCGAGAAAAGAAAGTGCCGATTTGATTGATGCCTACTATGCAACGTATCCAAAGCTAAAATCGTATATGGCAAACCAAGTTGATTTTGCCAGAGAGCATGGTTATGTACAAACCGTTTTAGGAAGACGTCGTTATTTAAAAGATATTAATTCTGCAAATATGATGGTAAAAAGTGGTGCAGAACGAAATGCTGTAAATGCTCCAATTCAAGGTTCAGCTGCTGATATTATCAAAATTGCAATGATCAATATTCATAAAAAACTAATTGAGGACAATTGGAAGTCAAAAATGTTATTACAGGTACATGATGAACTTGTGTTTGATGTACATAATTCAGAATTAGAAAAAATCCAACCTATGATTAAGCATGAAATGGAAAATGCTTTCAAACTAGACGTTCCTTTAGACATAGAAATTGGAGTAGGCAAAAACTGGCTGGAAGCACATTAAAAGAGTATTCAGTTGGCAGCGCTCAGTAATTCAGTACGAGAAAGGACTAAAACTAAATTTCATTGCGTCGTTCCTAGCAATGAAAGTAATCACAAAAAAAACCATCATTTCGATGGTTTTTTACTTTTTACAACTTTCTTGTAGATTCTCTTTCTTTTAACTTGGTTTTAATAACCTTCGTTTCATAAGGTATATGTTCTTCTTTAGATTCTAGTCTATCAATTAGTAATTTAGCAGCTACTTCACCTATTTCTATTCCGTGCTGACTTACTGTTGTCAGTCGTGGCGATAATCTTCTGGATGCTAAGATTCCATCTGCAAAACCTATTATTGAAAGCTCCTCTGGAATTTTATATCCTTTTTTCAGACCAAATTTTAACGCAGCAACTGAGTCGGTTTCGTCCAGAGCAAAAATTCCGTCAATAGTATTATCATCATTAAAATTTTCTATTTTTTCATTCAAATCATCTTCTGAATCAGTCCTTAAGATTATATCATTTTTTATTGCAATTTTATTTACCTCTAAAGCTTTAAGATAGCCTTCTGCTCTTAATTTCCCAACACTTAAATTATCTATAGAAGACAATAAGGCTATATTTTTACAACCTAGATTAATTAAATGTTGCGTCGAATCTAAAGCAGAATCAAAATCATCAACTATAACTTTATCACAATCGATATCTTCGGCAATGCGATCAAACATGACAATAGGAGTTCCATCATTAATTATAGTAGAAAAATGGTCGTACTGATGCTTTTTTTGAGCTTCTTCTGAAACGGAGACAATAAAACCATCAATAGTTCCATTACTAAGCATCTCAAGTGTATGCATTTCTTTTTTTAGAGACTCATTAGAAATACACATAATAACATTATAGCCTTTTTCGTCGGCTACTTTTTCGATTCCACTAAATACTTTGGCAAAAAAAGAATTTAATATATTGGGAATAATAACTCCAATGGTTTTTGTTTTTCTGTTTTTAAGATTCAGACCAATAACATTGGGTTTGTAATTTTTAAGTTTTGCATATTCTTTGATTTTAACTTTAGTTAACTCACTAATCTCCGGACTATCATTTAGTGCTTTTGAAACTGTTGAAACAGAAACATTAAGTTCTTTTGCGATTTGTTTTAACGTAGCTTTAGCTTTCATAAAGAAAATTTATTGTAATTGATGATATGTAACAAGGCATAATATAGTACTATTAAGAATAATATTTATGCAATAGACAAAAATAGCAATTATAATATATAATTTCGATGTTAAAATTGAGAAAAACTCAATAAAATTAAATAATTATTCTACTATCACGCAGACATTATTCGAATTGCTTCAATCCTAAATTGGAACAGAGAAACATATTTTAAATATACATTTGATAATCAGCACTAAAACAAGTAAAAAATAATCTTTTAAGGTATTTGCATTTAAAATAATTAATTGTACTTTTGCAACCCCTTTATTGGGGATGGAATGTTTAATTAAAATAATATTATGGACGCATTAAGCTACAAGACACAATCAGCAAGCAAAGCCACCGTTAAAAAAGAGTGGATCGTTGTTGATGCTGATGGGCATAACTTAGGACGTATGGCTTCAAAGATCGCAATGATCCTTAGAGGTAAATACAAAGCAAGTTATACACCACATGTTGACTGTGGAGATAACGTAATCGTTATCAACTCAGAAAAAATCAACCTTACAGGAAACAAAATGGACGAGAAGACTTACATCCGTCACACAGGTTATCCAGGAGGACAAAGAACTTTAACTGCTAAAGTATTGCAATCAAAAAACCCTGCATTATTAGTAGAAAGAGCAGTAAAAGGAATGTTACCTAAAAACAAATTAGGAGCTGAACTTTTCAGAAATTTAAATGTTGTTGTAGGTTCTGAGCACAAACAAGGCGCTCAAAAACCGAGAACAGTTAACCTTAACGATCTTAAGTAATGGGAGTTATTCACAAAATCGGTAGAAGAAAAACCGCTGTTGCACGTGTATATGTTTCAGAAGGAACAGGAGTTATCACTGTAAACAAAAAAGAATTCGCAACTTACTTCCCAACAGCTACTTTACAGTACAAAGTTATGCAACCAATGTCTATGACAGAGAACGCTACTAACTTTGACGTTAAAGTTAATGTTTATGGAGGTGGTTCAACTGGTCAAGCAGAAGCTGTAAGAATGGCATTAGCTCGTGCAATGTGCGAAGTAAATGTTGAAAACAGAGGGATATTGAAACCAGAAGGTTTATTGACAAGAGATCCAAGAATGGTTGAACGTAAGAAATTCGGTCAGAAGAAAGCTCGTAAGAGATTCCAATTCTCTAAACGTTAATATTACCTGTCTTGTACACTATGTACAGGACAGCATCAATTTATTATTGAATTTAAAAACACAGTTGTTGTTGCTCTCCTACCGAGGTAGGAAATAGTTTAGCATCTAAATGTATATAGCCGGGAAACCGCCATTTATGCATTGCTAATCAACAGAACGTAAACTAGAACAAAAATGGCAAACAAAATAGAAGTTAAAGACTTACTAGAAGCAGGTGTTCACTTTGGACACATGACTAGAAAATGGGATCCAAACATGGCTCCTTACATCTATATGGAACGTAATGGTATTCACATTATCAATCTATATAAAACTGCAGCAAAAATTGAAGAAGCAAATGACGCTTTGAAAAAAATCGCTGCATCAGGTAGAAAAATATTATTCGTTGCTACCAAAAAACAAGCAAAAGACATCGTTGCTGAAAAAGCAAAAGCTGCAAACATGCCTTACATCACTGAAAGATGGCCTGGTGGAATGCTAACTAACTTCGTAACAATCCGTAAAGCTGTTAAAAAAATGGCTACTATTGATAAAATGAAGAAAGATGGTACATTCATGACTCTTTCTAAAAAAGAGCGTTTACAAGTTGATCGTCTTCGTGCTAAACTAGAGAAAAACTTAGGTTCAATCGCTGACATGTCTAGACTACCAGCTGCTTTGTTCGTAGTTGATATTAAAGCAGAACACATCGCAATAAAAGAAGCTCAAAAATTAAACATTCCAGTTTTCGCAATGGTTGATACTAACTCTGATCCACGTGAAGTAGAGTATGTAATTCCTGCAAATGATGATGCTTCTAAATCAATTGACAAAATTTTAACTTTAGTCACAGCTGCTATTACTGAAGGACTTTCTGATAGAGGTTCTGATAAAGAAGGTGAAGCTACTACAGAAGTTGTTGCTCCTGCTGCTGAAGCTGTAGAGGCTGCTCCTGCTGTAGAAACTGCTGCTCCAACTGCAACTGAAGAATAAAACAAAAAGAAATTCCAAATTCTAAAATTCCAAATTCCAAAAATTAACCTCAGCAATGATTTAATTTATTAATTGGAAACTGGAATTTTAGGTTTGGATTTTTTTTATTAAAACTATTTTTTAATTTAAAATATAAAAAACATGGCAACAATTACTGCTGCAGACGTAAATAAATTAAGAACAGCTACAGGCGCAGGAATGATGGACTGCAAAAAAGCTTTAGTTGAATCTGACGGGGATTTTGATTTAGCAATCGAAAACCTACGTAAAAAAGGACAAAAAGTAGCTGCTAACCGTTCAGATAGAGAATCTACTGAAGGTGCTGCAATTGCTGTTGTTAATGCTGACAAAACTGCTGGAGTTGTTATCACATTAAACTGTGAGACTGACTTCGTAGGTATGAATGAGAACTTTGTAAAAATGGCTACTGAAATGGCTAATCAAGCATTGAACTATGATACAATTGAAGCATTTTTAGCATCTGATTTCAACGGAATCACTGTTGCTGAAAAATTAATTGAGCAAACAGGAGTTATTGGAGAAAAATTAGAAATCAGAACTTTTGAGAAATTAGAAGGTGCTTTCGTTGGATCTTATATTCACTCAGGTAACAAAATCGCTACTTTAGTTGCTCTTTCTGCTAACGTTGCTGGTGCTGATGAAGCTGCAAGAAACGTTGCTATGCAAGCAGCTGCCATGAACCCAATTGCTTTGAACGAAGCTGGAGTTGATGCTGCTGTTATCGAAAAAGAAATTGAAATCGCTAAAGATTTGTTACGTCAAGAAGGTAAACCAGAAGCAATGTTAGAAAACATTTCTAAAGGAAAAATCCAACGTTTTTACAAAGACAACACTTTAGTAAACCAAGATTACATTAAAGATAGTTCTATGAACGTTGCTGCTTATGTAAAATCTGTTGATGGTAACTTAACTGTTACAGGTTTCAAAAGAGCTGCTTTAGGATAATCTATCTTGAACTTCATATTAAAAATCCCATTTCAAATCAATTTGAAATGGGATTTTTCTTTTATATTTGAATCCTAAACCTATATATGGAAAGTAAACTACGTTGCACTTGGTGCGAAAAAGATGATTTATACAGAAAATACCACGACCAAGAATGGGGAGTTCCTGTTTATGACGATGCCACTATATTTGAGTTTTTAATATTAGAAACTTTCCAAGCAGGATTAAGTTGGCACACTATCTTAAAAAAAAGAGAAAACTTCAGAGTCGCTTTTGATAATTTCGATTACATAAAAATAGCGCAATACCAAGAAGATAAAATCCAAGAATTGCTTTTAGATGCCGGGATCATCCGTAACAAACTTAAAGTATATTCTGCCGTAACTAACGCTCAAAATTTCATCAAAATCCAAGAGGAATTTGGTAGTTTCTCAACGTACATATGGGCTTTTACTGATGGCAAACCCATTGACAATAAACCCCAAACACTAAAAGAGGTTACTGCAACTACTTCACTTTCGGATGCCATTAGCAAAGACTTAAAAAAACGTGGATTCAAATTTGTAGGCTCTACTGTTGTTTATGCACACATGCAAGCTACTGGAATGGTGAATGATCATGTGGAAGATTGTTGGACGAGAAAACAGTAAGAGGTAACAGTTGAACTTGAATCAGACAAAATAGCAAGCCCAACTATTCACTTTTTAAAATTCGTAAAAATTCTATACGTTTAATTTCACGACAACCTAAACTTTCAAGATGTGGATTATAAACCTGACAGTCAAGTAATTTATAATTTTCCTTTTTTAATTGTTCTACCAAAGTGATAAAAGCAACTTTTGATGCATTTGAAACTAATGAAAACATACTTTCACCACAGAATATAGTTCCTAAATCAATTCCATATAACCCACCAACTAATTCGTCATTTTGCCAGACTTCAACTGATTTCGCAATTCCTGATTCGTTGAGATTACAATACGCTTCAATCATGTCATTAGTAATCCAAGTTCCGGTTTGACCGTTCCTTTTGACATTTTGGCAATTAGAAATTACATCTCGAAAGTTTTGATTAAATGTAACTGTAAAAACATTTCTATTCAAGATGCTTCGCATGCTCTTAGAAACAATTAACTCATCTAGAAACAAAACCATTCTGGGATTAGGAGACCACCACAAAATAGGATCTCCTGGATCGAACCAAGGAAAAATTCCACTTTTGTAGGCAAGTAACAAGCGCTCTGTAGATAAATCTCCACCAATAGCCAAAATCCCATCGCGGTTGGCTTGGGAAACAGGCGGGAAAAATAAATCTTTAGTTACGTAATACACTTTGTTCAATTTCAATAGTAATATTAAAAATCAGCGATAATGCAAAATTCAATTTAATAAAAAAAACCAAATTCCAATTTTCAGACAGGCTAAATTTGGAATTTGGTTTTTAAAAATTAAAAAAATATATCTTAGAATGGCAAATCGTCTGCGTCTTCTTCGTTTAAGTTTGTTGCGGGAGCAAAAGCCTGTGCAGCAGGCATTGGAGGTGCTTGAGCCGCAGGAGCATCTCCTTGCGCTTTAGCTATTCTCCATCCTTGAATTGTATTGAAATAAACAGTTTCTCCTTGTGGATTTGTCCATTCTCTACCTCTTAAGTTAATATCAATTTTTACTGGCTCACCTACTTGAAAACCATTTAATAAATCACATTTATCTTGAACAAATTGAACTAGAATATGCTGTGGATATTGCTCATCAGTTGTAACAACTATGTCTCTCTTTTTGAAACCGCCAGATCCAACTTCTTTAGTTTGATCAATCATTTTAATTTTTCCTGTAACTTCCATCTTCTCTATTTTAATTGTTTGGACCTATTATTTTTTTGCTAAAAGTACTTTCCAAGCCGTTAGTACTTCACTTTTATTCAAATATTCTTTAGCTAATTGGTGTTTTTTTTCTTCGTCATCAGCACTTAGCACCCCTTTTACTTCAAAATTTTCTTTTACAAATATAGTAATTTCTTCAAGAGTTGGCAAGGATTCTACATTTCCAAGCATGCCTAAATCATTTCCTGTAAACACTGTACTGTGCTTCACGAAATTAGGAATTGCATCTACTCCAATCCCCAAAGTAGTTAATGGCTTTGGCACTTCAAAAAGTCCTTGATTGGATCTAGAATACCAATTACCTCCTAGTCTGGATACTAAGTCAATTTTATACTGATCGATCGCCCCATTTTCATCTAAAATACTTTCATCTAGATGAATTCGCACTACTTCACAAAGAATAAGATTTCCTGCTCCACCTTCTGTTCCCAGCGCAATAATTTGAGTCACTTTACATTCAAATTGAACAGGTGATTCCTTAACTCTAAAAGGTTTTACTACCTCAGATGCTATTGGCGTAAAGCCGGATTTCAAAAATTCATCAACACCTGCTGCATACTCCGTGCTGGCAAGCGAGGTTTGCTGCACCATATCATAATTAACGACATTAATAACCACTTCACCCGTTGCTTCGGCATTGATCAACGTATGTTTTATAGAGTTGTCTCGTACCCTTCTAGCTGGGGAAAATACGAGAATGGGAGGATTTGCGCTAAACACGTTAAAGAAACTAAAAGGCGACAAATTTGGATTGCCTTGAGCGTCCATGGTACTCGCAAAGGCAATAGGTCGCGGACCAACAGAGCCCTGCAAATACCCTTGTAATTTTGCCGTTTCTATACTTTTAGGGTCAATAGTAATCATACTTATTAATTTATCGCTTATCGTTACAAAAGTAGGCAAATCAATTAAATTTTAAAGATAGAACTTTACAATTACGATGAAATTATTTGCTCATTTTTTCAAAATAAAATACTTTAATCAAAACTAAAATACTTCCTTATTTAATTCGTTATATTTATACCTCAAAATTCTATTTATGAAGTTTTCTGAACGAAGAAACACAACCCGCTGGGTCATAATTTTCGCCTCTTTTTTTATAATTTCCTTAATTCTGTGGAATACCTATACCTTTTTTCAAATTTTTAAAAATGAAGAACGTTTAAAAATGAATCTTTGGGCCAATGCACAAAAGACATTCATCAACGCTGGCGAAAACACTGATGTAGAACTACCGCTACTGATTTTTAGCAATAACACCTCAATACCAATTATACTTACAGAAAATGACAGTATTATAAATACTGTGAATATTGATGAACTTATAATAAAAGATCCGCAAAAAGCCATCGATTTTCTACATGACCTAAAAGCCGAGAATGACCCAATCGTCATTGAATACGTCCCCGGAAAATTTCAGAAACTTTATTACGGTAACTCCTCCTTATTGAATAAACTTAAATATTACCCTATTGCATTAGTACTAATAATTGTATTGTTTGGCGGCTTAGTGTACAATTTTTACAGAACTACAAAAATGGCTACTCAAAACAAACTATGGGCGGGAATGGCTAAAGAAACAGCGCATCAAATAGGCACTCCGCTTTCCTCCTTAATTGGCTGGGTTGAGATTTTAAAATCAGAAGATGTGGCTGAAAGCACTACTTTAGAAATCGAAAAAGACATTGACCGATTGCAAACTATTACGGATCGATTCTCGAAAATAGGCTCAGAACCTAAATTAGAACTTAAAGATATTGTTTCAGAAACACAGCAATCCTACGATTATTTACAATCTCGCTTTTCAAAACAAATTGAATTTTCATTTAAAGCACCACAGTCTGCTGTTATGGTTTCTTTAAATCCAACTTTACACAGTTGGACAATAGAGAACCTTGTAAAAAACGCTATCGATGCTATGAAAGGAAAGGGGAAATTAGCCTTAGAAATTGAACAAGAAGGTGACTACGTAAAAATAAATGTTTCTGACACCGGCGCCGGAATTCAGAAAAACCAGTTTAGTACTATATTTGAACCCGGTTTCACCACTAAAAAAAGAGGTTGGGGATTAGGACTTTCCTTAACTAAGAGAATTGTAGAGGAATATCATAAAGGAATCATTAAAGTTTTATATTCTGAAATAGGCAAAGGAACTACGATGCAAGTAAGTTATAAAAAAAGCAATTAGCGTGATTAAACCCTAAACGACGATGACTTTGAGAACATTGTTTTCCGTGCTAGTTTAGACTTACTCAAATAGTTTTGTACAAATAAAGCATGCTCTTCGGCTCTCGCCAAAGTGGTAATGATAGATTTTTTGATTACTAATAAATTAGACCTATTCTCATCACCTACATCGCCAATTGCGTAAATATCATTTTGACATTTCACTAATTTCTGTCTTGGCGTTTGAATCATATTGTTAATTTCAACATCGGAGAAAGTGGGTTTAAATTGTTGGTTTCGATAATGAATAAAGTCATTCAACAATGCCACAGCCTCATTCATTTCAATGACAATGGAATTCAGCTTGTCTATATTCGTGTTTTTACGCGAATGAACTAACTGCTTCTTTTTCCCATCATAACGCTCTATAATCAAAGCATTTTTCAATCCGTTCTTCTCAATTCTCTGAGCTGACTCAAATAATTGATCCGTTTGAGACAAATTATTATATTTTGCAATTTCTCTCTCAAAATCAAAATATTTTTTAGATTTATTTACGTGAATTTTCCCTTCATAAAACTCTCCATTAGTAACAGGATAATTCAGGAACTGCCATAAATAATCAAATGGCATGTGAGTACTAATTATTTTGCTAGGCTCTACCTTAAAATAGGAATTATTGAATTTCTTAAAAAACCGCCCGTTGTTTACATAACCAGCGCCCCAAGTAGGATCAAATAAATACCACTTACTATCAATTTTTGCAGCAGTCCATGCGTGTGCTAAATTTGTCACTTTACCATTTTGCTTATTGTAACCTTCAACTACATAGGATTGTATTCCCATTTTCTCAGCAAGCTCATTAAAAATTGCAGCGTAGTGACTACAAACCCCCATTTTTGATTTTAATGCTCTATTAATTTTATCTTCTCTAGATTCACTATATCTAGTGACATTCATGTCTTTCAAGTCATACCTTATATTTGAAGCAGTCCAATAAAAAGCAGCTCTAATTCTATCACTATCACTTTTAAAATTTGATTGAATAAAGTTAGCAATTGACGTAGTAGAAGTAGTTGCATAATCTGGAATAGTAGCTATTTTGGCATCTACATAACTATATTCAGTTTTGACTTGTCCAAAGCTTAGGAATGAAAAAAATAAAGAAAGGAGTAAGACTGTAATTCTCATAATTATGTGTAGGTTCAAATAAAATAAAAGGGAATAGATTTTCACCTATTCCCTTTTAACGAAAATCATACCAATTTATTCTATTTCTACAAATACTATAAATTCTCTTTTATATTTTGTGCTAAAACTTCAAATTCTTCTTTAGATAATGAAACTTTATTTTGAAAACGCATTTCGTCCATTTCATTCAGCGGAATCAAATGTACGTGAGCGTGCGGCACTTCAAGACCAACAACGGCCATTCCTACTCGGAGACATGGAACCGTTTTTTCTAAAGCATTTGCGATTTTTTTAGAAAATTGCATTAATCCAATATACAAATCGTCTTCAATTTCAAAAATCTTGTCGATTTCTTGTTTTGGAATACAAAGCGTGTGCCCTTTAGCGTTAGGATTTACATCCAAAAAGGCCAAAAAGTTTTCGTCTTCAGCAATCTTGTAACAAGGAATTTCTCCGTTAACTATTTTGGTAAAAATACTTGACATAGTGAAAATAATTATGTTTAGAATAGAATAATAACTAGAAAAAGAGCTGCTAAACTGCTACTAGTTTAGTCTCTTGTTATTTCTAAAATTTCGAATTTCAAAACACCGTTTGGAACCGTAATTTCAGCAACTTCTCCTAATGATTTTCCTAGTAAACCTTTCCCTATTGGTGAGGTTACAGAGATTTTCCCAGCTTTTAAATCGGCTTCACTTTCAGCAACTAAAGTGTACTTCATTTCCATTCCGTTAGTTTGGTTTTTGATTTTCACATTAGATAATACCAAAACTTTAGAAAGATCTAAATGGGTTTCATCAATCAAACGAGCGTTAGAATGTACTTCCTCTAATTTAGCAATACGCATTTCAAGCATTCCCTGCGCCTCTTTAGCGGCATCATATTCTGCGTTTTCAGAAAGATCCCCTTTATCCCTTGCTTCTGCTATATCAGCTGAGGCTTTTGGACGCATAACGCTTTTTAAATAATCTAACTCTTCCCTTAATTTTTTTAAACCATCAGCGGTGTAATACGATACTGTACTCATAACTTCCTTATTTATATAAATAGAAAAAATCCCATCGGAACGGGATTTCTTTCCACAAAGATACTACTATTTTTTTTTCGTCTATAATTATATGTTAATCATATATAATTCAAAGTTAAATAAATTAAATTTGTTTCGCTAATAGTTTGACACATTTTAAAATGAAAAAATACGCTGCCCTTTTTTTACTCCTTCCTTTATTTTTATCTTGTAGCGATTCTGGCATTAGGAGTAATAACCCGTACTTACCTAATTATTCTGTGCTTATAGACCTCAACTTAAATTTACCTGAATACTCAAATCTAAAGTTTGTGAGTAATGCGGTTTTAATTCCCGCAAAAGGAGTGCGTGGTGTTGTAGTTTTCAATACTGGAAGTGGCTACAAAGCCTTTGATATTGCTTGCCCTAATCAGGCTTTAGCTTCCTGCTCAACAATGACTTTAAAAGGCATTACTCTCGTTTGCCCATGCGATAAAGAAGAATACAGCTTGTTTAGCGGTCAAGGAAAATTACAATATCCATTGAAAGAATATCGTGTTCAAGTTAACGGTGATGTGATTAGAGTTTATAATTAAAAAAGGCTGAAAGTTTATAACTTTCAGCCTTTTTAGTAGAATAGAGTATTTAATTTTAAAACTTCAGCGTCATTCCTACTAAAAAGTTGATTCCCGCTTGTGGGTAATAACCAGCTCCTTCTTTTGTAGCAATCGCGGGAGGATTAGTATAATCATCATCATAAGTATAGAAAAAACCATTCGATATGTATTTATAATCGAAAATATTGTTTACTAAAGCAGAAAGATAAATCGATTTAAAAACTGATATTGGAATAATCTCATAAGAAACATTCAAATCATTTGTAAAATAAGATTTCAGCTTAGAGCCTTCAGCATCTATGTTTGCCATATATTGTTCCCCTACGAATTTGGACAGAAACGATATTTGAAGTTTCTCCACCGGTACAAAGCTCACGATATTTCCCGCAATAAAATCAGGAGAAAAAGCAATATTTGTATTTCCTAATGAAGTTAAAACACCATCTCTCTTAAAGAAAAAATCTTTATTTTTATTGGTACTTACTGTTACGTTTGGTCTAATAAATAAATTATCCAAAATCGAAATCGTTGCATCAAGTTCAACTCCTAAACGGTAACTATCACCGCTATTTTCACGTATTGGCGCACCTACATCGTCTAAAGCTCCAGTTACAATCAATTGATCTTTGTATGCCATATAATAGATATTAGCATTCAATTTTACTTTTGAATCTACATGACGCAATCCTAGTTCAAAATCGTTTAATTTCTCTGGTCGTGGACTTCCGTTTTCATAATCGGATCTATTGGGTTCGCGATTCGCTCGTGCATACGAAAAATACAATGCGTTGTTAGCATTAATTTCATAATTCAAACCCGCTTTTGGATTGAAGAAATTAAAACTATCGTTGACCAAGCCTGCTTCGGCACTATCAGCTTTATAAGATACGTTTCGAAGTTGCAGATCGCCGAATAAATTCAGCTTTTCAGTGATTTGATAATTTGCTTTTGCAAAAACATTTCCGTCTGTTTTAGAAGCAGAATCATCATAAAAGCGATCATCTAATTCTGATTTTGAGGCATAACGCGCCCAAATTATTCTGCCAAAGTGATCACCTTCGTATCTATTATAACCTCCTCCAAAAATCACATTGAGCTTTTCCTCTTTGTAATTTGCCGAAAAAGTAGTTCCATAAAAATCATTGATTAACCACTTCTGACGAATCAAATCTGTTTTATTAATAGTTGTTCCATTAATAAGTATTGGAGTTAGTCCGTAGGCTGAGAATTTAGCATTTTCTTTGTAGTTTTCATAAAACCCAACACCTTTTGTGTAATGAAAAGCGAGATTCGTACTCCATTTTTCAGCTACTTTTTCGTTCCAATGCAACTGATAATGATCTTGTTGGTAATTATCGGTTTCATTGTCATAAAATCGAATTTCACCAAATTCATCCGTAAACATTCCTGCAGGATTGAATGTCCGGTCATTTTCTAATTTATCTAAATCTTCTAAACCATTCCAGGCTTGGTAGGTTTTTTGATTTCCTCCAAAAGCTAAAGCTTTAACCAAAGTAGTTTTACCAAAATAGGTTCCTTGCAAAAAATACGATTTCATATCAGAAAAAGCCCTGTCAATATAGCCATCTGATTTTAGCGCCGAAAGACGTCCTGCAATTTCAAAATGATCGTTCATCAAGCCCGTACTGAATTTAACGGTGTGTTTTCTAGTATTAAAACTCCCAAACGAATTTGAGATTTCCCCCGTACTTTCCTTTGAATATGCATCAGTCAACATATTTAAACTAGCACCAAAAGCACCAGCGCCATTGGTTGAAGTTCCCACACCTCGCTGCAATTGCAAACTTTCTACTGAAGAAGCGAAATCAGGCATGTTTACCCAGAAAGTTCCATGACTTTCGGAATCATTATACGGAATTCCGTTGATTGTTACATTGACGCGCGTGGCATCGCTACCACGAACTCGGATTCCAGTATATCCTACTCCGTTACCGGCGTCAGTTGTGGTAACAACTGAGGGCAAATAATTCATTAAAACAGGAATGTCCTGACCAAGATTACGAGATTTGATATCTTTCTTGGTCAAATTGCTAAAACTAACAGGCGTTTTTGTAGTGGCACGAACTGCCGAAACTAGAACTTCGTCTAACTGGTTGACTTTAGTAGTGTCTTTTACTTGCGCGAAAGAACCTATAATAGATAGAAAAAAGAAGAGAGACACTAAAAAAGTTATATTTTGTGTCTTTGAGCCTTTGCGGCTAGAAAAATTGCAAATAGTTTTCATCCGTAAAAAAATTACGAATAAAAGGGGGAATTATTCTTTTTGTTAAATTAATAAATGATTGTTTCTTACGACAAAATTATAGCGTGCACTCTACGATTGTGTCGTTTTTTCCCTTAGCAACATTACTTGCTCAGGTTCGTTGGGTATGATCTCAGCTCGTTATTTAGAGCACCCCTTTGAGACGGCGCAAAGATAAACCTTAAAATTCCAAAAATCAAAATACAAATTCCAAAAAAATTAAAAATCTGGCTTTTTTCTGGTTTTCTTTATTTCGGAAATAGTCTTTTTATTTTTAATCCGCTTTCTGATTGCAGATTTTGGAATCTTAGTTTCCTTCCTGATTCTGGGCACAATTAAAGCTTTTCTCATCAGTTCTAAAAAACGCTTTGTAACAATCTCTTTATTTTTAAATTGACTTCGGTCTTCATCACAATTTAGAATTAAAACCAAATCAGTTGTTAGTCGTGAAGACAAATTTGTTTCTAATAACAGCTTTTCATCATCAGAAAGAAATTTAGAATTTCTCAAATCAAAACTCAAAACTACTTTTGACGAAACTTTATTCACATTTTGTCCACCTGCTCCACTACTTCGGACGGCTTTGTAATTTAATTCAGATATAATTTTTTCAATTTCCATTGGCACCAAATTATTTTAACTTCGAATTTTGATGCGCCGCTTTCAACAAGTCATTAACTGTTTTTACGGGGTTAAAAGTAATCAACGGCACTTCGACAAAAATAGTCAACCAATTAGCCATTGCTCCATTCCACAATCCCGGTAACTCGTAGGCTTTTATATTTTTGCCAGCTACTGTTTTTTCAACAATAAATCCGCTCGTATTATCTACAAATTGATCCAAGTCAAATAGTTCGTTTTTATAGTTTTTAGTGCCACAAACTAGGTCAACAGGATTAAAATGTGTTGCTGCATTAAGAATGTTTTTTTGATCTTCATTAAATAAGTCAACTTGCGAACTTTCAACAATTTGCAAAGAAACCAATCCCTGACTGTTTCTGACCCAAAATGGTCCTCCACCAGGTTCTCCCTCATTTTTCACCATTCCACAAACGCGTATAGGCTTGTTCATAACGGCTTTGAAAAAGTCTACTTTATTTTCTATTATCCACCTATCAAAGTCCGAAGGGATTTCTACGCTCAATTTATTTTTTATAAAAGTAGTAACCTCACCTACTTCATCATTGTTTATAGCTTTAGCATCAAACAATCTCAAATACGTAAATATTTGCTGTTGCAATTCGACAAGAATTCCTGCTAAAGCTTTTTTACACAATGCACTTTTTCTTTTGCTTTTAAGCATTACATTGTCAATGTTTTTAATAAAAATAACATCCGCGTCTAACCTATTCAAATTTTTAATGAGCGCTCCATGTCCGCCGGGTCTGAAAACCAAGTGACCATTTTTATCTCGAAATATTTTATTGTTTGAATCAACAGTCAATGAATCAGTACTTTTGTTTTGATAGGAATACGAAACTTCAATAGTCGTATTAGACTCCATTTCGACTTTCTTCTTTATCGAGCTTATTATAGTTTCAAATTGCTGTTGATGAGCTTCAGAAACCGTAAAATGCAAATTAGAATTTCCTCCTGAACTAGCATAAATACCGCATTCATACAAATGCTCTTCTATTGGAGTAGCGATTTTATTTTCACACTGATGAAATGGCAAAATACCTTTTGGTTTATTACCAAAATCAAAATGAACTGTTGAAAGTAGTAATTTTATAAAGTAATAATTTTTATAATCATCAGTTAAAGTATCATATTCAGGATATTCTGCTTGCAACTTTTCATTAACTGCATCAAAAAAAGGAAATTTATCCATCGCGATAATAAACATCGACAATTCAGTGTCTTTTTTCCTATTGATGTATCCGTTTATAGTATCATTTTCAATGTCAAATTCTTCTAAAAAAGCAATCAAAAACTTAAACATTCGCGTCGCTGCGCCTGAAGCAGGAACGAATTTTAACAGTTTTAATGCGTCCTTCTTACTATCGAAAAAGGCAGCTTTAATTTCTAAATCTATTTTGGAAAGCTTTAGAATTCCATTCTTTATCACAGCGGGTTCTACCAAAGAGGTTTTAGGAATTCCATTTTTGCAAAATTCTAACTGTTTTTGAATTGCCGCCACCGAAATCCCGTGATTGTACATTTGCACAAAATCCCTCGACGTAAAACCGAGCGTTTTGGCTTTAGCTAAATCTTCAATTATCGTAATTGCTTTTTTAAGACGCAACTCTTTATCTCCAGAAAGTGTTATAAATGGCTTGTTATTATCGATTAAAGATTGTTTAAACACCGCAAAAATAGATTCCCTTCCTTCTGGTTTATCTCGCAAATCATCTTTTTCCCATGGCACATCAATATCAGTAAGGAAAAATAAATCATATTCATGTTCTTGCGCTGCATTCTGTAGCAATGGATCACAATAATTATAATACACTTCCGAAAACAACTTTGTTACTAGTAAATTAGTGTCACAAAAAAGATATTTATTGGCTACAGCCAAATTTTCATTTTCCAATTGCACCTGACCGTACGCAATGGGCAGCATATCACTTAGGTCGCATATTTTTTGCTCTTTATCCCATTTTTGCTGAAGATAATCTCTAGCAAACTCAGGAGTCCAAGCCGTATCATAATGTGCAGCGAGTTGTTTTGCTAAAGTCGTTTTGCCGGTGCTTTCAGGACCAAACAAAGCAATTTTCACAATTGCTGACTGTTGTTGTTTAAGATTTTTTTCCATTCTAAATAGCCATATACGGCAATAATTGTAAAAACTATATATTGCAAACTAGTAAAAGTATATCCCTTTGCCAAATATAGTGGGATGGAAAGTAGGTCTCCAACAATCCAAAATATCCAGTTTTCAATCTTGCGTTTTGCCATCAACCACATTCCTACAAAAAACAATCCAGTTAATATTGTGTCTAGATAGGAATACCAACTGGTAAATTTATTAAAATAAAGATAAACAAGAACAACAAAAACAACTGTGATTATAAAGAGAATAGCTGCCATTGCTTTCTCTTTTTTAGTCATCAACGAAATGGGGAACTCATCTACATCATCCTTTTTACGTGTCCAATGATACCAACCGTAAATACTCATTATAAAATAATAAACATTAATCATTGAATCACCTAGAAGGCTCCACTGCCAAAGCAAATAGGCGTAAATGGAGGTGCTAATTAATCCCGTGGGAAAAACCAAAATATTGTCTTTTTTGGCATACCAAACACTACATAGTCCAAAAAACACACCAACAAGTTCTAACCAAACCTCATGCACTGGATAATCATGATATTGAGCAAAAAAGTAATCAAACATACAAGATTATATTTTATCAAAATTAAAAAATTCCAAATTATTTTCGAAAGCAGTTCCAATCACTACTAAATCAGCCCCGGCTTTGTAAGCATTTTCGATTCCTTGCAAACTTACAATTCCGCCACCTACAATTAAGGGAATTTCTATATTTCTAGAAACTAACTCAATCACATTCAAGGGAACGGCTTGTTTAGCGCCACTTCCCGCTTCCAAATAAATTAATTTATTGCCTAGCATTTCGCCAGCTTGAGAAGTTGCTAATACTAAATTTATATTTTCTCTATGAATTGGTTTTGTTTTACTGATGCGCTCAACCGCAGTTTCACTTCCGCTTTCTATTAGAATATAACCGGTAGAAATAATTTCAAGTTGCGATTGTTTTAAAACTGGAGCAGCTTTCACCTGATGTTCTATTAAATAATCCGCGTTTCTACCAGAAAGGAGCGAAAGAAATAAAATTCCATCAGCTTCTTTCGAAATTTGTGATGGATTTCCCGGAAAAAGTACGATTGGCAACAGGCAATTTTGTTTTATTTTTAAAATCAATTCATCTGTACTATTACTTTCTACGTGGCTTCCGCCAATGAAAACATGAGTAGCAGGCGACCGATTTATTCTATCAATTAAATAATCAATTTTAGACCAAATAATTTTGTCTGGATCTAGTAAGACCGCTAATAACTTATGGTTTTTCGCCTTAGCTTCTAGTATTTGGCTGTATATGTGCTGCACTTTACTTTTCATAATCAGCGTAAAAGTATACGTTTTTTTGAAAGTGAGCATTACTTTAAGAAAACTTATCTTTGTTTAACTATTCAGAAACTTTACCCTAAAAATCACATGATTCAAATAGATATACTCGAAAAATATGATGCCATAAGAAGGTTGTATAAAAAATCAGAAATCATTTTCGAGAAGGATAAGTTAGCCACACATTATTATCAAATCATTTCTGGATCAGTAAAAATGAATAATTTCAATGATGAAGGTCGGGAATTTATTCAAGGCTTTTTCACAGTTAAGCAGTGTTTTGGTGAACCTCCTTTGTTTTTAGACAGAACCTATCCCGCAAATGCTGAAGCAGTAGAGGATTGTGAATTAATATGTGTTTCTAAAGCTAATTTCCTGAAACTAATGGCTGAAAACCCCGAAGTTTCCATCATTATGATTGAAAATCTAGCACAACGACTGCATTATAAATCGGTTATGGCTGCAGAGATTTCCACTCAAGATTCGGAGCACCGTCTTTTACAATTATTTGACTATTCGATTACTTATTTTAATTTTAAAAAAGAACTAGATGGCTATCACATCGACTTGACCCGACAACAAATGGGTGATTTAACTGGTCTTCGCGTAGAAACTGTTATCAGAACCATAAAAACATTAGAGAAAAAAGGCGAACTAAAAATCATTAATAGAAAAGTGTACCGTTGATTTTTCCTTTATGATGTAGGTCATAAAAAATTGAATGTAAGTGGCTGTAAATTTGTAGTAACGAAAAATTTAACTAGTATGTCACTATATCAAAAAACACTCGCTGATTTCAATAACAATTTTATTGGTTTTTCAACTTTAATCGTTATTGGACAAAGTTGTCTAGGCTCTGCAGCAGCAATGAATATACTCAGAAATGGAACAAGTTTGATACAAATGTTTCAATTAGGCGTAATTGTACTAATTTGCATGTTTGTAAACTGCGCCATTTTAGCGCAGATGAAACATAAAGTTATTTTTAACCTTACAATCTTAAGCGTAATTTCTAGTGTATTCTTTATTATTATAAACACTTTGATTATCCGATGATAAAAGAAATTGAAAACCGCGCTGACCTCAGACTTCTTGTGGAACGTTTTTATACTAAGATCAGAGCTGATGCAGAAATTGGTTTTTTCTTTAATGAAACGATTACAGACTGGGAAGAACACTTAGATAAATTGACTGATTTTTGGGAAATGAATATATTTGGTGCCCGAAAATTTACTGGAAACCCAATTGTAGCGCATAATGCAGTAGATAAAAAATTTGACCAGAAGATTACTTCTAACATTTTTGGAATTTGGCTGAATTTATGGTTTGCAACAATTGACGAAATGTTCATAGGCGAAAATGCTGAAATTCTAAAACGCAGAGCTCAAAAGATGAGTACTTTCCTATTTATGAATATTTTTGAAAGCAGACGAAAAGAGTAATTGTTTTCAATTGAAGATTACTTGATAAGAAATAGTGCAACGAAGGCACAAAGGCACAAAATTTAAGATTATCTTGATTTTTTTAAAACTAAAAGACAATGAGCCTTTGTGCCTTTGCGGCAAAAAATCAATCCTTAATTTCTTGAAAAGCGTAAACAAGAGTAAAACCCTCTATTTCTTCAAAATAGATTTTGAAATCCTTGGTTAAATCATCAAAATGCAATTCGGCTACAGTTTCATTCGCTTCTAATTCAAAGGAATTGACTTTGATATGATTTTTGAAACTTATTCCTTTTTCATTTCGGATTTTAAAAATAGCTTCTTTAGCGCCCCAAATCACTGTAAGTTTCCGAATATACTCTTCGTTATCAGTTAAATATTGAAATTCGGAATCACAGAATTTATCTGCAATTTTAATGATTTTATCTCTTTGCAACTCCATATCGATTCCAACAGTTTCGTTGCTGAGAATAATTGCTGAAAACTCATGAGAATGGGTAATGGAAATGTATTTACCATCTTTGAGATGCGGTTTTCCAAATTCATCATAATACAAATCGAAGTCAGTGTAGCCAGCCAAATAAAACAATTTGCGCACGCTTAGAAAAGCGCGTTGGTGTAATTGTGATTTCATTCCGGCAAGTCGGATACTATTGTTTTCGTTTAAAACTACGGTATCAAATAATTCTTCGAAAGTTTCTGTAATCTTCCAAACTAGAATTTGTGTCGTAGCGTTGTAGTGTATAGTCTTGAATAATGGCATGTTAGTATCGTGATCCCTAGCCCCGATTGTAATGAAAATCCTTTTTTGAGTCGCCTTTGCGAGGAAAAAAAGATTGTAATGTAAAGCGGGAAATAGCTCCTTAAACTAAAAACAATTCAGTTTAAAAAAATTATTTTACTGATTTTTAAAAGATTACAAAATTAAACAATTCATAAATATTTAGGAATCCTTTTAAAATCATAACTTAATTACGTAATTTTGCAAAAAATTTACACTACAAATATACTATAAATGAGTACTACAACTATGCCTTTTGTGGCTTTCAAAGTAAAAGACATTTCTCTAGCGGCTTGGGGAAGAAAAGAAATTGAACTAGCTGAGGCTGAAATGCCAGGTTTAATGGCGCTTCGTGCTGAATATAAAGACGAACAACCGCTTGCAGGTTCTCGCATTGCAGGATGTTTGCACATGACTATACAAACTGCAGTTTTGATCGAAACTTTAATCGATTTAGGAGCTGAAGTTACTTGGTCATCTTGTAACATTTTCTCTACTCAAGATCAAGCTGCTGCTGCAATTGCTGCTGCTGGAATTCAAGTTTACGCTTGGAAAGGCTTGAACGAAGAGGATTTTGACTGGTGTATCGAGCAAACCTTATTCTTTGGTGAAGATAGAAAACCATTGAACATGATTCTTGATGACGGTGGAGATTTGACCAATATGGTGATTGACCGTTACCCAGAATTAGTTGCTGGAATCAAAGGATTGAGTGAAGAAACTACAACTGGTGTGCATAGATTGTATGAAAGAGTAAAAGCTGGAACTTTACCAATGCCTGCTATCAACGTAAATGACTCGGTTACTAAATCGAAATTTGACAACAAATACGGTTGTAAAGAATCAGCAGTTGATGCTGTTCGTCGTGCAACAGATATTATGCTTGCTGGTAAAAGAGTTGTGGTTTGTGGATACGGTGACGTAGGAAAAGGAACTGCTGCTTCGTTTAGAGGTGCTGGATCTATTGTAACAGTTACTGAAATTGACCCAATTTGCGCTTTACAAGCTGCAATGGACGGTTTTGAAGTTAAAAAATTAAATACAGTTGTTGGAAATGCTGATATTATCATCACCACTACTGGAAATAAAGATATCGTTCTAGGTTCACACTTCGAACAAATGAAAGACAAAACTATCGTTTGTAACATCGGACATTTTGATAACGAAATTGATATGGCTTGGTTGAACAAAAACCACGGTGCGTCTAAAATTGAAATCAAACCACAAGTTGACAAATATACTATCGCTGGTAAAGATATTCTAATCCTTGCTGAAGGTCGTTTAGTAAACCTTGGTTGTGCTACAGGTCACCCAAGTTTTGTAATGAGTAACTCCTTTACAAACCAAACATTAGCTCAAATCGAATTGTGGAAAAATAGCGCGGCATACAACAATGACGTGTACATGTTACCAAAACATTTAGATGAAAAAGTAGCTTTCCTACACCTTGCTAAATTAGGCGTTGAATTAGAAACGTTACGTGACGATCAAGCTGCTTATATTGGTGTTGAAGTTGCTGGACCATTCAAACCAGAATATTACAGATATTAATCCAATTTGTCATTCTGACGATAGGAAGAATCTAAACCCTTGCAGCAATGTGAGGGTTTTTTGGTTTTAATATTTAGAAAACAAATTATATCTTCAGATATTTAAGGAAATAACCCATGTTCAAATGTTTTAATACAATCGCAATGGTAAAAAAGTTAGAATTCAATACCGATAAAATAGTTTTCATATTAGCGATAATTTCAATGATTTGGATTATTTTTTACAAAATAATTTTTACCGAAATCAACGAAATTTTTCCTTATGCGGTAGTGTTTAACTAACTGCGCAAGTTAACAACTATCGATTACTTACAACGACAAATACTTCTTCGTTAAATTTAAATCCCTATAATAAAAACATCCGCTTTTTAAAAGAGCAGATCCTATATCTCTAATACTCCACACCAATACTCTAAAAATTAAACAAATTTTTAACTTTATAATTAAACCTTTCTACCTATTTGACATCTTAATGGAAGTCAAATAAATTCAATATGCAAAAGTCTTACTCTATTCTATTCTTTTTACTTTTTTCCCTATTCGCAACTTCACAAGAAAAATACACCATAAAAGGTAAAGTAATTGGGGCTAATGACAAATTCCCTTTAGAATCAGCTACTGTTTATTTTACAACTGTAAAAGATTCCACAATGTTAGAATACACTTTAACTGACAAAAACGGAGATTTTGTTTTTAATGTTAAAAAACAAGATAAACCCACTTTTTTGAAAGTAACCTATATGGGATTTGAAACACATAAGGAAGAAGTAAAAGAGATTACTGCTAATAGAGAATTTAAGACTATTCCTCTTGTAGAGTCAGCAAATATGCTTTCTGGCGTTACTATAATTGCAGAAGAACCGCCTATCAGAGTAAAAAATGACACTATAGAATTCAAAGCATCTTTGTTTAAAGTTCGTCCGGATTCAAATGTAGAAACTTTATTAAAACAGCTACCTGGTTTTGAAGTAGACAGTGATGGAAAAATCACCGTAAACGGAAAAGAAGTGAACCAAGTTTTAGTTAACGGAAAACCATTCTTTGACCGTGATGGTACAATGGCTTTAAAAAACCTACCTGCTGAACTGATTAATAAGGTACAGGTTTCAGATTATAAAACAAAAAAAGAAGAATACTCTAAATCAGAATCAACTTCAGATAATTCTAGTATTAACTTAACTATTGATAAAGAGAAAAACAGAGGTTATTTTGGTAAATTCTTAGGCGGATATGGAACTGATGATCGTTATGAATCTAGTTTTATTGTAAATCTATTTAACAACAACAGAAAAATAAGCCTTTTAGGTTCTTCTAATAACATCAACGCTCCTGGTTTTTCTATGGATGAAGTATTTGATAATATGGGAGGAGGCCGAAATAGTAGAGGAGGTACCAATAGAGCTGTAGGTAAAGGAATAACACAATCAAATTTAATAGGGTTAAATTATTCTGATGAATGGGCTAAAGGATTGCAAGCCTCTGGAAATTACAATTTTTCGAATACTGATACAGAGAATTTATCTAAATCAAAAACAATTAATTTCTTACCAACTGGGAATTTCACCACGGAATCGCAG
Source organism: Flavobacterium galactosidilyticum (assembly GCF_020911945.1). Taxonomy (NCBI): domain Bacteria; kingdom Pseudomonadati; phylum Bacteroidota; class Flavobacteriia; order Flavobacteriales; family Flavobacteriaceae; genus Flavobacterium; species Flavobacterium galactosidilyticum. Next base: position 1,308,614 of record NZ_CP087135.1, on the reverse strand, counting down.
TCCAAAACTAAAAATGAGAATACGAGCAACAAAGCTGGTTTCGAATTAGAATATAAAGCCATTCCAAGTATCCGAATTTTTGCTTCTCCAAGATTCTCTAATTCAAGATCAAATAATTTTTCTGAATCAGAAAATAGTTCTCGCGAAGAAAATGGAACACTGAAAAATGATTCAAAATCAAAATCGAGTTCAGAAAACGAATCAAACAACTTTAGTAATTCTATCAATTTTAATAAGTCATTTGAAAAAAAGACAAGAAACTTAAGCGTTGTGTTGAATAATAATAACACCAAATCAAATTCAAACGGAATAACACAATCAGAAACTAATTATTATACTACGCAAACCAGCGATAAGAGAAATCAAAACAACCTTTCTGACAATTCAAACGACTCTTACTCAGCTGAAATTGAATATACAGAGCCTGTTACTGATTCTATCCGATTCAAAATAGGACTAGAATACAATTACAGCAATTCTGTTAATGATGCAAAAACTTATAATTTTAACACTACAGATCAAGCATACTCAGACCTGAATATCTTTCAATCTAATTATACAACCTCGACACAAAACAGTATTACTCCAAAAGCAGGAATTCGTTTTGAGAAAAATAAATTCTCAGTTGACATTAATTCCTCCTCCTCGATTGTACAATATGATAATTTCTCAAATTATCTAAATCAAGCTACCGACTTAAATAAAAAGTACATTTTACCTAACTTAAGCGGACAAGTACGATACAAGATAGATCGTTCTAAAACACTTACAACGAGATACAATTATTCTGTTTCGTTACCATCATCTAATCAGTTGCTTCCCATTGTCAACTTGTCAAACCCTTTGAATACCATAACTGGAAACCCTGATTTAAAACCAAACGAAAAGCACAGTGCTAACATTAATTACAGAAACTTTGATTTCCGTACCCGTTCAGGGTATAATATGTACGCGAATGCTGATTTTTACGCTAGCGAAATCATAACATCTACTATCTATGATGTTGATAGAAAAAGAACAACAACTTACGAAAACATCTCAGGAACCTATGCTATTTCTGGAGGAGGAAGTTGGAATAAATCGATCAAGCAAGAATCTAACTTATTACGTTACGGAATTTCATTAAATGGTAGTTTTTCTACTTCAAAAGGTTTTACTGATGGGATTTTATTTGATGCAGTATCAACAGGAATAAGCCCTCGAATTTATATGAACTATGATTACGGCGAATTTTTCACTCTAGCACCTTCTTATAATTTCTCTTATAATGAAACACAATATGAAAACTACCTAACTAACTCGAGTTCAAATTACGTTCACAGATTCAACATTCAAACTACGAGCTATTGGCCAAAAAATTGGACGTGGGGAAATGATTTTGGATACACTTATAACTCAAGATTATCATCAGAATTCAAAAAAGATTTCTACTTGTGGAACACTAGTTTGTCATACAGTTTTTTCAACAAAGATTTTGTTGCAAAGATCAAAGTATATGATGTTTTAAATCAGAACCAAAGTACCACCCGAACTATTTCAGACACTTCGATTCGTGACGAAGAAAATACTATTTTGAAACGTTATGCTATGTTTTCATTGACCTACAAAATTCAAAATTTCGCGGGAATGAAAAATCCTCCTGGTGGCCGAAATAATAGAGGAGGCGGAATGAGAGCTACACCTATAGACATGTAAAATTATTATTAATTCAGATAATTGCAAAACAAAGCCCTTGAGACCAAGTCAAGGGCTTTGTTTGTTTTAAATCAATCTAATTTGAATATATTCTACTTTCTCTTTTCAGCAAAAAAGCGTTTCATTACATCGGCTGCTTCATCAGCTAAAACTCCCGAAACGACAGTGGTTTTAGGATGTAGTTTCGTTCCCATTTTTACAAAACCACGATTTTCATCACGTGCGCCATACACAATTTTCGAAATTTGACTCCAATATAAAGCGCCGGCACACATTTGGCACGGCTCGAGTGTTACATAAAGTGTACATCCTATTAAATATTTCCCACCAAGAAAATTAGCTGCAGCAGTAATAGATTGCATTTCGGCATGAGCCGTTACATCATTTAGCAACTCCGTAAGATTATGACTTCTTGCAATAATTTTATTATCAATTACAATAATTGCACCCACAGGAATTTCGTCTTTATCAAAAGCAGTTTCTGCTTCTTGCAAAGCTTTTTTCATGAAATATTCGTCAGTGAAAGGATTTATCATAGTGTTGGAAGGAAAATTTTAATTCTTTTTGAAACAAGTTTTTAACGATTGTAAAAATACAATTTCAAATCGTACATTTGCTTTATGTCTGCTAATTTACTCCAAAACATAAATTCTCCAACTGATTTACGTCTACTCGACGAAGCTCAACTTCCTCAAGTTGCGCAAGAACTACGTAATTTTATCATAGCTGTTGTAGCGGCAAAAGAAGGGCATTTAGGTGCTAGTTTAGGAGTTGTAGAACTTACTATAGCGTTGCATTATGTTTTTGACACGCCAAACGATTTATTGGTTTGGGATGTAGGTCATCAAGCGTACGGACATAAAATCCTAACAGAAAGAAGAGAAAGCTTTCATACCAACAGACAATTAGGTGGTGTTTCTGGTTTCCCAAAAAGAGGTGAAAGCATCTATGACACTTTTGGCGTAGGCCACTCCTCTACTTCTATTTCTGCTGCTTTAGGAATGGCAATTGCCTCTAATTTGAAAGGAGATTATGACAAGCAACATATCGCAGTTATTGGCGATGCCTCCATAGCGTCAGGAATGGCTTTTGAAGGACTGAATCACGCTGGAGTTACTGATGCTAATTTATTAGTAATTCTGAACGATAACGCCATTGGGATTGATCCAAGTGTTGGCGCTTTAAAAAAATACCTCACTGCGGTTAAGGAAGGAAAGAATCCTCGACAAAATAACATGATTAAGTCATTGAATTTTGATTATTCAGGACCTATTGACGGTCATGATATTTTTGCAGTCATCAAGGAATTAAAACGATTACAAAAAATAAAAGGTCCCAAATTCCTTCACGTAATTACCACAAAAGGAAAAGGATTAAAACAAGCTGAAGAAGATCAGGTAAAATACCACGCTCCTGGAAAATTTGACGCGTCTACAGGAGAAATACATAAGAAAATAGAAGAAAATCTTCCTCCAAAATACCAAGACGTCTTTGGACTTACGCTGTTAGATTTAGCCCGAAAAAACGAAAAAATTATTGGAATTACTCCAGCAATGCCGTCAGGAAGTTCATTGAACTTTATGATGGATGAATTTCCAGAACGCGCTTTTGATGTAGGGATTGCGGAGCAACACGCCGTTACATTAGCTGCTGGAATGGCCACTCAAGGAATGATAGTCTATTGTAATATTTACTCCACTTTTTTACAAAGAGCGTATGACCAAGTCATTCATGATGTTGCTTTGCAAAATTTGCCTGTGATTTTTTGTCTTGACAGAGCTGGTTTGGTGGGTGAAGATGGCGCAACCCATCACGGAGTTTTCGATTTAGCTTATTTGCGTTGCATACCCAATATGATTGTTTACTCACCTAGAAACGAAATCGAACTACAAAACATATTGTACACCGCACAGTTAGGACTAAATCATCCTATCGCCATTCGATACCCACGTGGTCGCGGTATCATTCAAGATTGGCAATCACTTCATCTAGGAAAATATCAGGAGATAGCCATTGGGAAAAGCAGCTGTATGAAACAAGGTTCTAAAGTAGCTGTTCTTTCAAATGGAACGATTGCTAACAATGTAACTATGGCTTTAGCCAAAATAAAAAATCCGGCAACAATTGCTCATTATGATTTTGCCTTTGTAAAACCATTGGATGAAAATCAATTGCATTTTATTTTTAAAACATTCGAAAATATCGTCACAATCGAAGATGGAATAGTGCAAGGTGGTTTTGGAAGTGCGATACTTGAATTCAGTGCTCTGCACCATTACACATCAAAAATAAAAGTTCTTGGCATTCCCGATAAATTTATTCAGCAAGGAAATGTAGCCGAATTACAACAATACTGCAAAATTGACGTTAAAAGTCTTGAAATACTTTTTTCAAACTATTAAAATAATTATTTTGCCAAGTTAAACCTAAACGCGCCTAAATGAAAATACGATTATACCTCTTATTATTGCTTACATTTTCAGTAACATACAATAGTTTTTCGCAAACAAAAGTAAAAGACTCCATTCAATTGTCAATTTACGATACATTAAGACCAGCAAAAATTTTATTAGCTGCAGTTAAGCCCATGTCGCAAAAATTAAAAATACAGACTAAGACACATTTTCTTCCATTTTCTCACTGGAGTAACAAAAATACTTTAGGTTTTGATATTTCTGAAGTAGCTTTTTTTAACTGGAATGCGGGTGGAACGACTTCAATCTCTGGATTATTGAAAGGTCAGTTCACAAAGAATTATACCAATCTTAATGCAAATTGGTCAAACGAACTAATTTTTAGATATGGCGTCAACAAGCAAGACGGTCAAGACATGAAAAAAACGGATGACGCTCTTCAAATTAATTCAACATTTGGTTACAGACACAATCCTAAATCCAACTGGTTTCATTCGGCTAAATTTAACTTTAGTACCCAATTTACCAATGGTTATGCCTATCCAAATACTACCAGAGCCATTTCAAAACCCTTTGCACCAGCATATATTTTCCTAGGAATGGGAGCTGAAAACATTAATAAAGAAAAAAACAGAACCTTATACATTTCGCCATTTACTTTTAAAACTACATTAGTTTTAGATCAAACATTAGCTAATCAAGGTGCTTTTGGAGTACCTAAAGCAATTTATGATGAAGACAAAAATTTAATTACCGAAGGAAAAAAAGCAAGAACAGAATTTGGTTTTTTAATTACTAATAAGTACAAAAAAGAAGTTGTTAAGAATGTTATTTTAGAAAATCGTCTGAGTTTATATTCTGATTATCTAAATCATTTTGGAAATGTAGATGTCAATTGCGACTTACAAGTGGAGCTTGTAGTAAATCAATACGTAAGAGCAAATATTGGAGCACACGTAATTTACGACGATGATATTAAATCAAAAAAAGAGGTTGCTGGCGTACAAGTAACAGAAGGACCAAAAGCACAAGTTCGACAAGCGATTGGCGTAGGTTTGCAATACGTTTTCTAATAAAAAAAAGTCCTGAAAAATATTTTCAGGACTTTTTTTTACTGCGTAAATGGCGTTTTAATTTTTAACTGCTGTTATCGTTTTATAAAACAACAAAGCATTTCCATCCGTTAGCATGGAAATAAAATGACAGATATGAAGCATTCGTTCATATAAGTTTTCTTTCTCCAGATGATGTTTCTCAGGTAGTAATTTCAAGATTAACGAATCATAATTAGACTCATTACCGTTGTATTTATTATTAAACGCCGTTATGAATTTGTCCAATAGCGTTTGGATGATTTGGTAACCTACAATTTCTTTCTCAATCACTTCTCTGCTCTGATAAATATTATTGACGCTAATATTAATAATATCATCCATCTGTACTTTGTACTTACTCTTATCAGTCAGTGAATATGGAAACTTACCATTCAAAATAGCCTCTTCATTTTCAACAAAGACCTTTACAGCATCATTAATCAAGCTACCAATTGCCAAAGCACGCAAATAACTAATTCTATCCTCCTTAGTAGTTAATGTTTTATATTTTGAAGTATCAATGCTATCTTTTACTAGTTTAATCAAATATTCTAGCGCAAAATCTTCAGAAACTAAACCTAAGTTTATTCCGTCTTCAAAATCAATAATGGTGTAGCAAATATCATCAGCAGCTTCGACTAAATAAGCCAAAGGATGTCTTTCGAAACCAATATCATTTCCATCTTTATTTGGAATCAAACCCATATCAGTAGCTACTTCCTCAAAAAACTTCTTATCAGTTTGAAAAAAACCATATTTTTTATCGGCAATATTCCTCGTTGGTTTTTTGGGCAGACTTTCTTTTGGATACTTCATAAAAGCACCTAAAGTAGCGTAGGAAATTCGGAGACCGCCTTCAATTCCAGGGCGGCTAGCTGTTAAAACTGAAAAACCATTCGCATTTCCTTCAAAATCAATTAAATCTTGCCATTCTTTATCTGTGACTTGTCCTCTGTACTTTTGTCCGTTTCCAATAGAAAAATATTCACCTATAGCTTTCTCTCCTGAATGTCCAAAAGGTGGATTTCCAATATCATGCGCCAATGAAGCCGCAGCTACAATAGCGCCAAAATCATTCATGTGAAAACCATGAACTTCTTTTAAGTGCGGATATTTTTCAATAATTTTTTTACCAACTAATCGTCCCAAAGAACGTCCCACAACCGAAACTTCTAAACTATGCGTCAATCGCGTATGTACAAAGTCGGTTTTTGAAAGTGGAATCACTTGTGTTTTATCCTGCAAACTTCTAAACGCTGCAGAGAAAACAATTCGGTCATAATCTACTTCAAAACCCAAACGCGTATCGTCTTGTTCTACACGCAATCTTTTGCCTTTGTCGCCTTGCCTTCTTAGTGATAAAAGTTGTTCCCAGTTCATTTTTGATAGATATATTATTCTAAATTTATAAGGAGCGAATATAAAGAAAAAGAAACCAGTTGAAATAAAAATAGCTGCCAAAAATGACAGCTATCCTATTTAAAATTTGAAAATAAATTGCTTACATCTTCATTTTTGCAACAAACTCATGTTTCTTTACTACATACGTAACTGATAAAGTATCATGCCAACCTCTTGCATTATCATTCAAGAAAGAGAATCCTTCAAAAGCAATCACTCTAACTAATGTTCTAACAATAATACTTTTTACTTCCGGTTTGGTACCGTTATGTTTTACCACTAATGTTTTGGTGAAATATTTCCCAATGGTTCTCGATAAATACATTTCCATAATGGCGTAGTAAAAAAATAAAACGATCAATCCAAAGAATATATTTTCGAGCAATGTTAATGAGATAATCCAATCTGATACTTTATAATTACCCATTAATTGTCCCATAATATTTATCGTCGCACCAATCCCAATAGTCACTAAATAAATTACAAATAAGTCAATGATAAAGTTCAGGAATCGCTGCCATTTAGAAGCTAATAAATCATTGGTAATTGTAAATTCTTTAGTTTCCATTTATGTTTTTTTTTAATATTATAAAATAAGATTCAAAACCACTAACTATCTCAAATATAATGATTTTCAACAAATAAAGACTAATCTCTTTTAGTTTGTCATAACTATAAATGGCAATTAGAGTAAAGATTAAAATCGAGAATCTTATATTAGCAAGCGTGTAATAGCCTCAAAAACTATAAAACTTCATAATTCTACCGCCAATTTTTATTTTTATAAATGGGAATCAACTGCAGTGTTTCTTTAGTGTTTAAAAATAAGGAGTTGAACAACTTTGGTAACCAAAAAATTTCAATGTTGCTTCTATCAAACATCGTCACAGTATTAAAAACGCCAGACTTAGTATCAGCATTAAAAAACTCTAAAACAACGCTCGTATTTTCTATAATATTATTTTTACAAAGAGTAATTGCTTCAGTAAAATTCATTTTCATTTTTGCGATTAGCTGTTTTTTCAACACATTGATCAAAAGACTATCAGCAATAAACAGACGATTGAACTCGATGCAAAATGCAAACAGAAAATCCTCAATAATACTTGCTTGTTTTGACTGTATAACTAAATCATTAGTACAGGTAGAATATAATAAATGTAAAATATTCCTACTTACTTTGTTTGTATATTCAATTGCTTTCATAATAATGTCTTTTGATATTACAAATATATCTCAGCGTGAGGCATTTATAGTTACACTATTTTAAGAGAGATTTATGCAATTCAAATACAGTACATGTTTTATTAACTTTAGATAACAGAAAAACATTCATTATTAATACTCATTATTTTAAACAAAAATCCACAATGTAGCCAAAAAACAGATATATTTGGATTGAAAAAACTGTTCCAAAACCTGATTTGATAAAAGCTATGCTCCACATTAACATATTTAAGTAAAATATGAAATATACCCTTATTGCTTTCCTATTTCTAATTGTTAGTGCGCAGCAAATTAAATCACAAGCTATCTTAGTTCAACAAACGAACCAACCAATAGTTATTGACGGTGATTTATCGGACTGGAAAAACCCTTTTTCACAAGAATTTGTTATTCATAACTCTGGAAAAAAAGTAACGCAATCAACAATCGCATCTCTTTCTTGGGATAAAAAATTCTTATATATAGCCTACAATTGCATTGATTCTGAAATTGTAGGAACTACTAGAAAAAAAGACCATCCTATTTTCAACACTGATGATTTAGTAGAAATTTTTATTGATCCCGCTGGAGATGCTAAAAACTATATTGAAATTGGTGTAAATGCTTTTAACAGCAATTACGACATCCATATTCAATGCCTTGGAGGCGACTGTGCCAAAAGAAAATCGGATTTATCAGTTACATAAAAGGATTACAAACAGCATCTAAAATTACTAAATCTGGATTTAACGTTGAAATTGCTATTCCGTTTTCAAGTTTAAACGAAATTACAAATGGCCATTTTAAAACCCCAAAAAATGGAACCACATGGAAAGGAAATTTATTCCGAATTGACTACGGGCAAAGTAAAGAATACCAATCCTTAAAACCGTACCAAAGCAAAAAATATGGTTTTCATCAACCAGTTGAGTTTGCAGAATTCAAGTTTGTGAATTAATTGTTTTTGTAAAAAAGAATTCTTTTTAGGGACTTTCTTTATGTTGATTTTGATTGTGGGCACAAGCGGGACGCTTGCGCCAGCGAGAGCCTTTTTTATTTTAGTATATCCGTTAAATAATAAGCAGGAGTAATAGCTGATAATTTTCCTCCAGTCTCATCTGAAATAGTTCCGTGTATAAATCCATGTAATTTTGTTCCGCTACCTGTCAATTTTATTACTCCAGATTCTATAATTGATAGGTCGTAGACTGGACCGCCACTATATCCGCCAATACTTGGATTTTCTAAAATAATAAAAGTTTGAGGAGTTTTGTTATCAAATCTATTAAGATCTATTAAACTACTAGAGGGAAAAGTTCGATATGTTAAAGGTGAGAAAAGACCATAAATTCCAAGACCTAAAGGAAAACCTATTATAGTGAGTTGTGTATTTCTTGATATTGCTTTTTTTGAGATTTCGATCATTTCAAATGGAACAAAACGGTTTTGCAAAAACTTTTCCAATATTTCTTTTTCCGGATTTAACTTTAATACTGATAAGTCTGCAATTGGATGATCAATCCACTTTATAGGATTTGATAATTTTTTCAATTCAATTTTAATTGGTAAATTATTTTCACCTTGAATTATTACGTAAGCTGAATCATCCATATTTTTAGAAACATGTGTTGCTGTTACAATATAAATTTCATCATTTTTTGATATAAAACTTCCAGTCCCTGTGGACTCATTACCAGGGCTTATTTCTTTCCTAAGATTTACAACTGATATTGTCAATTGATCGGCTGTTAGGATAATATTGTTTTCTGATTTTTGAGCTTCCATTGATGAAATAAATATTAAGTTTAGTACTAAAATTATGATTTTATTATTCATTTTTACGGTTTGTTTTGGGTTCTGATTTGGGACAATATTTGAATAGTGGGAATAAAATAGCATACAAAACTACTTCTGGCTAGATTAACAATTATGTGTTAATGTGTTTTTTCTCATACATTAATTATTTCATAAATTATAACTGTCAAAAGAAATGTGTCTTATAATACTAATCCCCTAGCCCTGATAGCAGTGAAAATCCTTTTTTGCCGTAGTTCGGCGAAAAAGATTGAAACAAATAGCAGGAAATAGCTACTAGAAAAGCTCCTCAAGAAACAGCTCGTCACAAAAAAGCCATTCTCCTCACAAAAAGGAGAACGGCAGTTTTCTAATTATATAAAATCGTCGTTCTTGAAAAGTGTGAAATTACGATCCACACATTTCGCAATCTTCAGGATCAGAATTTCTAGCCATTTCGATCATCGTTCTATATTCCTCAGAGCTCATTTCCACTGGAGCAGCAGGAACTGCTACTTGTATCGGTTTAGCTTCTACTTCGATTGGTTCTGCTTTTTTATCGTTGTTCAATGTAAATTTAATCGCATCCACCGCTGCTTTTGTTCTTAAGTAATACATTCCCGTTTTTAATCCAGATTGCCAAGCATAGAAATGCATCGATGTCAATTTAGAGTAATTGGCGTTTTGCATAAACAAGTTCAATGATTGTGATTGATCTACAAAATACCCACGTTGACGTGACATATCAATAATATCTTTCATTGACATTTCCCAAACTGTTTTGTACAATTCTTTTAAATCTTGCGGAATATTCAAATCTTGAACTGATCCGTTATTACGCATTAATTCTTGCTTCAAGGTTTCGTTCCACAAGCCACGCTCTACTAAATCATGCAATAAATGCTTGTTTACCACGATAAACTCTCCTGAAAGTACTCTTCGTGTATATACATTAGAAGTGTACGGCTCAAAAGCTTCGTTGTTGCCTAAAATTTGAGACGTTGAAGCTGTTGGCATAGGCGCTACTAATAAGGAATTACGCACACCGTGCTCCATCACTTCTTTTCTTAATGAAGCCCAATCCCAACGACCTGACAAATCCTCATCTTTCATTCCCCACATATTGTACTGGAATTCCCCTTGAGACATGGGTGATCCTGCGAAAGTAGAATACGGACCTTCTTCTTTTGCCATTTCCATAGAAGCGGTTACAGCAGCAAAATAAAGGGTTTCAAAAATTTCTTGGTTCAGTTTTTTAGCTTCGTCAGATGTAAACGGAAAACGCAACATAATAAATGCATCTGCTAATCCTTGTACTCCAAGACCAATAGGTCTGTGGCGCTTATTAGAATTTTCTCCCTCAATTACAGGATAATAATTTCTATCAATTACTTTATTTAAGTTTCTAGTCACACGTTTAGTCACGGTGTACAACATTTCGTGGTTGAATTTTTTGTTTTCCACAAACATTGGCAACGAAAGAGACGCTAAGTTACAAACCGCGATTTCATCTTTAGAGGTAAACTCCATGATCTCTGTACACAAGTTCGACGAACGAATAGTACCTAGATTTTTCTGATTCGATTTTCTATTTACTGCATCTTTATACAACATGTAAGGCGTTCCAGTTTCTATTTGCGATTCTAGAATTTTCTCCCACAATTCATGTGCTTTGATAGTTTTTCTACCTTTACCCGCTTTTTCATAACCAATGTACATCGCTTCAAATTCCTCACCATGTACGTCATACAAACCTGGACATTCATTAGGACACATCAATGTCCAATAGCTGTCTTCTTGTACGCGTTTCATGAATAAATCCGATGTCCACATGGCAAAGAATAAATCTCTAGCGCGCATTTCCTCTTTACCAGTATTCTTTTTCAAATCTAAGAATTCGAAAATATCAGCATGCCAAGTTTCGATGTAAATCGCAAAACTACCTTTACGTTTTCCACCACCTTGATCTACATATCTTGCCGTATCGTTAAAAACTCTCAACATAGGAACAATTCCGTTTGAAGTTCCGTTTGTGCCACGAATATAAGATCCTGTTGCACGAACATTATGAATAGACAAACCAACTCCACCAGCTGATTGCGAGATTTTAGCCGTTTGCTTCAACGTGTCATAAATTCCGTCAATACTATCATCCTGCATTGCTAAAAGGAAGCAAGAAGACATTTGAGGTTTTGGAGTTCCCGCATTGAACAATGTTGGCGTAGCGTGCGTGAAGAATTTTTTAGACATTAAGTCGTATGTTTCAATCACTGAATCTAAGTCGCCTAAGTGAATCCCTACAGATACACGCATCAACATATGCTGCGGACGCTCTACAATTTTACCATTTATTTTAAGCAAATAAGAACGTTCTAGTGTTTTAAAACCAAAATAATCGTAGTTGAAATCTCTGTTGTATATTACATGCGAGTCTAAAAATTCAGCATTTTCCATGATCACTTTATGAACTTCCTCTGATAATAAAGGAGCGTCTTGACCATTTCTTGGATTTACATAATGAAACATATCGTTCATTGTTTCCGAGAATGATTTTTTTGTATTCGAATGTAAATTCGAAATCGCTATTCTCGCTGCTAACTGTGCATAATCAGGATGCGCAATGGTCATTGAAGCCGCAGTTTCGGCAGCTAAATTATCTAATTCTGACGTAGAAACACCATCATACAGTCCTTCAATCACTCGCATAGCTACTTTTACAGCATCTACTAAATCATTCAAACCATAGCATAGTTTTTTAATTCTATCTGTGATTTTGTCAAACATTACAGGCTCTTTGCGACCGTCTCTTTTTACTACGTACATAAATTTTTTGTTTTTTTTAAAACAACAAATCCCTTTGCTGCTTTTGGTTGTTTGTATTTGCGAGGAATAATGCAATCTCATGCTACATCATTTCCTCATTTTTTTTGGAGCTGTTTCCAGCTATCCGTTGCAATCCACGCCAAAAGGCGTGGGATTTCCACTGCTATCTGGGCTAGAGCTACAGTAGCAGGGAGAAATTCGGTCTAAAATCAAGATGTAAACAGGACAAATAAACATTTTAAATCTATAAACTTAGACAAAAACATTTTTTTCTTTGCGGCTTAGTGTCTTTAAGGCTATCGACTAAAAGTCAGCGTCAAAAGATATTTTTTGAGCGTCAACATCAGTATTCATCACCCCAGATTTTTGATATTCAGCCACTTTCTTTTCAAAGAAGTTTGTTTTTCCTTGAAGCGAAATCATGTCCATAAAATCAAATGGGTTTGTAGTATTGTATTCTCTATCACAACCAAGTTCCACTAACAGTCTATCAGCAACGAACTCTAGATATTGAGTCATCAATACTGCATTCATTCCTATTAAACTTGCCGGAAGTGATTCTGTAATAAATTCTCTTTCGATATTCAAAGCATCAACGATGATACTTCTAATTCTTTCTTTCGGAACTTTATTAACTAAGTGGTGGTTATGTAAATGCACTGCAAAGTCACAGTGAACACCTTCGTCACGAGAAATTAATTCGTTAGAGAATGTTAATCCCGGCATTAAGCCACGTTTTTTCAACCAGAAAATAGAACAGAACGCTCCTGAAAAGAAAATTCCTTCTACCGCTGCAAAAGCAATCAATCTTTCAGCAAAAGAATCCGACTCAATCCATTTCAAAGCCCAGTCCGCTTTTTTCTTGATAGCTGGAAAAACTTCTAAAGCATTGAATAAATCATCTTTCTCTGCTTCGTCTTTTACGTAAGTGTCAATTAGTAGAGAATACGTTTCACTGTGAATATTCTCCATCATGATTTGGAAACCATAGAAAAATTTAGCTTCAGCATATTGCACTTCATTCACAAAGTTTTCGGCTAAATTCTCATTTACAATTCCGTCAGAAGCAGCAAAAAACGCAAGAATATGTTTGATAAAATATCGCTCATCATCATTCAACTTATTGTTCCAATCATTCAAATCCTGAGATAAATCGATTTCTTCCGCAGTCCAAAAACTAGCTTCCATTGATTTATAAAACTCCCAAATATCATGATGTTTGATAGGAAAAATTACGAAACGATTTTTATTCTCTTGTAAAATTGGTTCAACTTGTGTCATTGCGGTAGTTATTTTTTTATGCGTTTAACGTTTTATTTTGCTTTTTGAGCTTTACAAAGGTTGTGAAATATTGCGGAAATTAAAAGCCAAACTTATCCACAATCCGCCCTAGTTTTGAACAAAGGACACAAATATAAATTATTTAAAGTTGTTTTTCAAAATATTGATTTTCAATCGATTGAATAAACTCAACACACCTAAAGCACCGTAAAATATAGGGTTTATAAAATCAGAAAAAATGAAAAAAGTAGATTTCTATTTTTGATTTTTTAAGTCTTGAGCAACTTGCTCTAACTCCATGTACCAATCTTCACCAAACTTGCGAATTAGCGCTTCTTTGACAAATTTGTAAACCGGAACTTCAAGTTCCTGCCCTAACGAACAAGCAGGATCACAAATATCCCATTTGTCGTAATTAACGGCTGCAAACTCAGTAAAATCTTTTACTCGAACTGGGTATAAATGACAAGAAACAGGTTTTTTCCAGTCAATTATTCCTTGATTGTACGCTTGTTCGATACCACATAAAGCAGTTTTACCATCAAACATTACATAAGCGCAATCTTTACCATCAATAAGAGGAGTTTCAAGTTCACCATCAACACCAGTTATCCAAGTTCCTTGCGCTTCAATAGCGGCAATTCCTTCTTTGCGTAAAAAAGGTTTTACTTTTGGGTATATAGATTCGAGGATTTGAGTTTCCTCAATACTTAATGGCGCTCCAGCGTCGCCGTCTACACAGCAAGCGCCTTTACAAGCAGTCAAATTGCATACAAAATCTTTTTCGAGCAAGTCTTCTGAGACGATGGTTTTTCCTAGTTGAAACATTTGGCAAAGGTATTCAAAGTAATTCACAAAAGTACCCCAGCAAATCATAAATTCCAAAACAAAAACGGAATCAATTGATAACCAAACTACATAAATGCATAGTCTGATTTTTTGAATTCATTTAGTTTTTTAACTAAATCAAGGCCCTTCATTGTAGTTACGGTTGCTTTATTTTTAAAATCTTTCATTGCCATTGTCATCATCAAAGGATTATCAACAGCTTTAAAATAATTTTTCAAAGCATTTGAAATCGACTGCTTTTGTTGTGTTTTAAATAAATCTGAAAATCTCACTTTAACCTCACTCGTGTAATAAAAAACCATTACAAAATCAGCACTTTTAGCTTGAATACTTTTCCAATTAAATCCCATAATGACTTTGCTAGGAATTAGGTATGATCGAAACATCAACTTTATTCTTACCATACAACATGTCCATCAAATTGCCATTTATCGAAGTATTAGAATCCTCATTACGCAAAGCATCTTTCTCAATTGCTTTTGAAAGCGCTTTATCTTGGATTTTTTTTTAGTTAATTTCTTTAAAATTTACGCTTCTGCATTTAGTATAGACTGAAGTAACAACAACACACTAAATACAGTTACTATCTTTTTCATGATTCTAGATTTCAAATTAAATGCACATTTAAAAATTGATTTACAGATAGTTGCAATATTCATTAAAGAAAATCAGAATGAAACTTGGGAACAAAAAAATTTCCAGAACAAACAGAGAAACGTGGCAAGAAATTAAAAATGAACATAGCGTACAACCAAAGTAATTTACATACTTTTGTAACAAATTAGAAAGAATATGTTAGGATTAGATTTAAGAGAGATTATAACCGTAGGAATGGTGCTCTTTGCCGTAATTGATATTATCGGCTCAATACCCATTATCATTGGTCTGAGAGCTAAATTTGGACATATAGAATCAGAAAAAGCTTCTTTAGTATCTGGAGTAATTATGATCACTTTCTTATTTATAGGAGAGGAAATTTTGAAGTTAATAGGCATTGATGTGAATTCATTTGCCGTTGCAGGTTCATTTGTTTTATTCTTTCTTGCACTAGAAATGATTTTAGGAATACGCATTTACCGCGATGAAGAAGCTAGCTCCGCCTCTATTGTCCCTATTGCATTTCCGCTTATCGCTGGCGCGGGAACTATGACAACTTTGCTTTCGTTGCGCTCCCAATTTCATACTGCAAATATCATAATTGCTATTATCCTCAACATCATTATAGTGTACATTGTTTTAAAATCCTCTTCCAAAATTGAAAGAATGTTAGGAAAAAATGGACTTGGAGTAATAAGAAAGACTTTTGGTGTAGTGCTTTTAGCTATAGCTGTTAAATTATTCGCCGCGAATGTTAAAGGTTTGTTTGTCTAACATTTATTTACTTAAATTTACCGAATTATGTTAGAACTTGAAACTAAGTAGATGCTACTTACTTTCATTTTAGGACATAAAATAAACTATCTGTTACTTCTAAAAAATAATGTATTATGAAAATTTTTACTAACGTATTAGTGTTTTTAGCAATCGCTCTAATCCTATTTAATGTTACTTTACTTGATTTCAGAAATCCATTCCAAGGGGATAGTGTTGTTGCTTTTATTGGTATTGCAGCTTCTTTTTGTGCTGTAATGATTCTTTTGATTTTTAAAATATCTAAAAGAATCGAAGAGAAAACTAACGAAAGATAATCTTAATGTTTGATGTTTTAATTATTGGAGGAGGCGTTTCCGGAATGTCATGCTCACTTGTTTTGGGCTCTGCAAATAAGAAACCTTTTGTAACCGATAAAAAAATTGGGATTTTCACCCATCACAAAGCATCTTCACTTCAAGAAGCTCTATTCAACAATGCGTACGGAATTCCTGCTGGAAAACTAGGATCTGATTTATTAAAAGAAAGTACTGAGCAACTTAGCACTACTTATCCGCATATTGCACAAATTCCAAACGAAAAAGTCCTTAAAATAGAAGGGCATTTTCCTGAGTTTACTGTTACTACAAACAAATCAAGTTACAAAACTAGGCTAATTGTTGTTGGGATTGGCGCAGCAAATACATTTGATATCCAAGGTTTGATTCAATATGTAGAACCACACCAAAAATCATTACCTGAAAAACAAAGAATTCAACTCAAAAATAACGACCACAAAGTTGCTGAAGGAATTTACGTCATAGGAACACTCGCAGGCTGGAGAAGCCAATTAGCGATTGCGGCCGGAAGTGGCGCTGCCGTAGCCACAGATATTCTAACATTATGGAATGGTGGTACACAAACTCACTCGCACGACAGCATTCGATAGAATTGAATCAATTTTCAAACTCGAAAACAATTACTTCAAAATAGCTTTGATCATCGCATCGTCTTTCAAGACGATTTCGTAATAGTATTTTTCACCAAATAATTGTCGGGCAAATTCAGCCACTAAATATCGTTTTACTAAAGGTTTATTTTTTCCAAAATTTAAATCTACTCCATTGCCAAAAACGAATTTCTGAAAAGAATTGAAATACACATCAGTTTGATCCATTTTAGCTTTAAACTGCTCAAAAGTTAGGCCTTTAAAAACGCTTCTATCTTTATCCAATTGTTCAAAAGCAAAATTACCAATAATTCCAGACTGCAATAAATAAGCAGTACCTTCATTACCGTGCTCTACCTCGAGAGGAACAAAAACGTCAGGAACAATTCCACCACCACCATATACAATTTTACCCTTTTTAGTTTTGAACTTTACTGTTTTAGCAATCTTAATACTGTCCTTTTCAAACAACTCACCATTATCAAAACGTGCTTCTGCCTCTTTAAAATACGCTTCGCTCCCTTTTGAATAAGGCTTCTGGATAGAACGACCCGTAGGCGTGTAATATCGAGCAATTGTCAAACGAACAGCGGAGCCATCAGCAAAATCCATTTCCCGTTGCACCAATCCTTTTCCAAAAGAACGACGTCCTACAATAGTACCTCTATCGTTATCTTGAACAGCACCAGCTAGGATCTCACTCGCTGACGCGCTATTTTCATTAATTAAAACAAAGACATTGCCTTTTTCAAAAACACCTTTTTCTGTCGCAAAAGTCTTATCAACATTACCATTTTTATTTTTAGTAAAAACAATCAATTGTTTGTTTGGTAATAATTCATCTGCAATTGCAATTGCTTCTTCCATATAACCACCTCCATTGTCGCGCACATCAATAACAAGCGTTTTTGCTCCTTGCTCTTTAAGCTTTATCAAACCAGTCATAAATTCGCTATAAGTAGTTTCTGCAAACCGATTGATTTTGATGTAACCGGTTGTTGCGTCTAAAAGCACTGCGGCATCTACGCTGTTAATCGGAATAACATCGCGCTTAATTATAATCTTCAGCTGCTTTCCTACTGATTTTCTGTAAATGGTAAGTTCAACATTAGAACCTACTGTACCTTTGAGCTTAGTATACAAACTGTCGCTTGGCAATTTTCGTCCGTACAATTTCGTTTTACCCGCATACAGAATACGATCACCAGATTCAATTCCAGCTTTTGCCGAAGGGCCATTAGCAACTGGTTTTATCACCGCAACGGAATCCTTATACATATAAAAATTCACTCCAATGCCCACGAAATTCCCCTTCATACTTTCAGCTACGCGAAGTTGTTCACTTGGTGGCATATAAACGGAATGAGGATCTAATTTTGCGAGAATATTATTGACAGTAAGATCTACAATAGAATCAGTATTCACTTCATCCACGTACTCAGTGTCTATAAAATCGATCAGTTTGTTGAGTTTACTTTTAGAGTTGTTTTTAACTAAATAATCGGCTGTGTTAGGAAAATTCAGCATGCCACCCAATACAACACCCATAGCGAGCGCTGCAAAAATTAGAATGGGTAGGTATTTAGTATTAAATTTCATTTGGAAATCCTATTTATTTTATTTGGAATACACCGGCATTTATTCCCTAAAAAACTAAAGTAAAAGAATAGTTGCTTTTACTCCTCTAATACTGGAATATGCTCAACATCAACTCCTGCCTTTATCAAGAATGCGATTCCAGCATCGTCGCGATATCCACTGTGATACACTACTCTTTTTATCCCAGATTGATGAATCAATTTGCTACATTCCTTACAAGGCGATAAAGTAATATACAAGGTTGCTCCTTCACAAGATTGTGTCGAACGTGCTACTTTCAATATTGCATTTGCCTCAGCGTGCAAAACATCCCAACGAGTTAATCCCTCATCATCCTCGCAACAATTCTCAAAACCTGTTGGAGTTCCGTTATAACCATCGGAGATTATCATACGATCACGTACAATAATAGCACCTACTTGCTTGCGTTTACAGTACGACAAAAGACTCCATTCTTTAGCAATTCTAAGGTATGCTTTATCGTATTTATTTAATTTTTTCTCGTTCATTTTATCTATTCCAGATTTCGCTTTCAACAATCATTGGTATAACCACTCCTATCACAAATGCTGACATTACCAGTGTCCAATCCCTTTTTGAGAATCTAAAAATAGTTTGAACGATATAAGAAAGCACTAATACCACAAAAACCACCACAATCTGTGCCGCTTCAATTCCTAATGCAAATTCACTTAACGGCAGTATTTTAGAACTTGTACTTCCGCCGAGAATTGATTTGAAATAATTTGAAAATCCCAAACCATGAATAATTCCGAAGAAAAGCGTGATAAAAAACACTAGGTTTATACTTTCTTTCTTATTTGATTTTCCCGCCGTAAAAAGATTAAACAATGCCGTTATTAAAATCGTTATTGGTATCAGCAATTCAACAACATTCACTTTTATAGCCACAATTTCAAAAACTGAAAGCATAAGAGCCATCGTATGCCCAATGGTAAATAAAGTTACCAAGAGCACTACTCGCTTCCAGTCTGCAAAAGAGAACGGAACTGCTAGCGCTATTAAAAAAAGAACGTGGTCATAGGCGTGAATATCTAAAACATGTTTTAATCCTATTTGAAAGTAAATCCAAAATTCTGACATAGCAAATAATTAGGTTGATAAAGGGGTTGTAAACTTACGATTAATTTTGAAAATGATTGTTTTGCATGCATAAATAAACTTGACTTAAAAGCGAACTTTTTAGAAAGAAAAAAATTAAAAGATTAAAATCAATAAATTTAAAAATAGATTTATCTTTGTGGGTTAAAAAACAACAACTATGTCATTTTCAGATTTATTTGATAGCGGATTCCAACTAAGGAATAAAGGTCATTTTTCAGCTATTGCTCGTGTGGCACTTACTGATGGAAAAATTTCTGCAGAAGAAAAAACATTTTTAGACAAACTATCAGTTCGCTTAGAAATTTCTCCAGCAGAATATGAGGAGATTTTAGAAAACCCTTTAAAATACCCAATTAACGCTCCCTATTCGCATGAACTTCGACTAGAGCGTTTATTTGACTTGGCTCGTGTAGTTCATGTTGACCATCATTTAGGCGATAAGCAGGAAATACTTCTGAGAAAATTTTGTATAGCATTAGGATTTAATATTGACAACGTAGATTACATTGTTGACAAATCACTGAAACTAGTAGATAAAAAAGTTGACTTAGATACTTTTGTCTTTGAAATGACAAACATGAATCAATAATAGATATAAAAAAAGCTTCTCAATCGAGAAGCTTTTTTTATATAAGTAAAATTTTAGTATTTACTTAATTTAGCCTTCATCATAAACTCCTCTGCTTTTTCAACCATATTATAACTGCCACAAAAGAACGGAACACGTTGATGCAATTCAGTTGGCTCAATTTCCAAAATACTGCTAAAACCATCCGACGCTTTTCCTCCTGCTTGTTCTACAATAAACGCCATAGGATTACATTCGTATAACAAACGTAATTTCCCTTTAGGAGCCTTAGAACTTGTAGGATAAATATAAATCCCTCCTTTGATCATATTTCTATGAATATCTGAAACTAAACTTCCTATATAACGAGAAGTATACGGCCTATCCTCCTCCTCAGTTTGGCAATACTTAATATAATCTTTTACTCCTTGCGGAAAATGCACATAATTACCCTCATTTATAGAATAAATTGGACCATCTTTAGAAAATTTCATATTAGGATGCGATAGATAAAAAGTTCCAATAGCTGGGTTTAAAGTAAATCCATTTACGCCATGTCCAGTAGTGTAAACTAACATGGTAGAAGTGCCATAAATTACATATCCAGCAGCTACTTGGTTAACTCCTGATTGCAAAAAATCCTCTAACATAACCGGCGTACCTATTGGAGTTACCCTTCTGTAAACAGAAAATATTGTTCCTACTGATACGTTAACATCAATATTTGATGATCCATCAAGCGGATCCATTAGCACTACATATTTATTATTATGGCTTTTATCACTACCTTCTACAGTGATGAATTCATCATTTTCTTCGGAAGCAATGCCACAAACAATTTCTCTATTGATTAAAGTTTGAATAAAAACTTCATTGGCGTATACATCTAGCTTCTGTTGATCTTCACCTTGAATATTCTGCTCGCCTGCAGCACCTACTATATCTACTAATCCAGCTTTATTAACCTTATAATTAACCACTTTAGCAGCTAGTCGGATGGAGTTTATAATTCGAGATAATTCACCTGACGAATATAGAAAAGCATTTTGGTTTTCGATGATAAATTCACCTAGTGTTTTGTTGCGTTGTTTCATAGCGAAATCGTTGTAGTTAATTTGAAGTCACAAATATCGTTTTTTTTGTGAAAATGAATTGAATAATATTTACTTAGTTTGCCAGTATTGTATATTTGCTCTGAAAAATGCTAATTTTCGAAATAAAAACTATGGTTTTCACTCATTAAAAACCGATAAAAATTAAGGATTTATGAATATCAGAAAAGGAAATCGGGATGACATGCAGGCTGTATTAGGCCTGATCCAAGAATTAGCTAATTTTGAGAACGAACCAGATGCTGTTCTTGTTACCGTTCATGATTTAGTACGTGACGGTTTTGGCCAAAATCCTTTATTTCAAGTTTTTGTTGCCGAAGTTGAACATGATTTAGACAATGGTGAACGAACTAAAGAAATTGTAGGAATGGCACTGTATTACTACCGTTTTTCTACTTGGAAAGGAAAAACAATCCATCTAGAAGATTTAGTGGTAAAAGAGAAAATGCGCGGAACCGGACTGGGGTATGCTTTGTATTCTGAAATTTTAAAACAAGGCAAAAAAGATAATGTTCGAAGAGTGGAATGGAACGTATTAGACTGGAATACGCCTGCGATCGAATTTTATGAAAAATCTGGAGCCAAAATATTAAAAGACTGGCAAGTAGTTCAAATGGACGAAGCAGGAATCAACTATTTTGTAGAAAATAAATTAAGAAATTAAATAAATTCCAATACTAAATGGAATGTATAATTTGGAATTTAAAATATTGGAGTTTTTAAGATTATGAGAGTATTCAAATTTGGTGGAGCGTCAGTAAAAGATGCTGAAGGGATTAAAAACGTGTATGACGTTTTACAAAAAGTGGGCTACGAAGATGTGTTATTAGTAGTTTCTGCAATGGGAAAAACTACTAATGCTCTTGAAGTAGTTATTAAAAATTATTTTGATAAATCTGCTGAACTTAATTCTTCTGTTCAAGAGGTAAAAAAATACCACAACCAAATCCTCATGGATTTATTTGAGGACGAAAAAAATGAAGTTTTCTCAGCTGTAAATTCACAATTTGCGGATTTAGAATATTTTTTAGCGCACAATAAGTCACCAAATTACAACTTTGTTTATGACCAAATTGTAAGCTACGGAGAATTAATTTCGACTACTATCTTGAGTCATTTCATGAATTTCATGGGGATCAAAACACAATGGTTAGACGTTCGTAATTTTATAAAAACAGACGCTAATTACAGAGATGCAGAAGTAGATTGGGATCTAACTCAGAAAAACATCTCTAAAAACGTAAAAAGAAAAACGCTAAATATTACCCAAGGATTTTTGGGATCTGACGAAAACAATTTCACTACAACTTTAGGTCGTGAAGGTTCTGATTATACAGCTGCTATTTTTGCTTACTGCTTGAATGCTGAGAGTGTTACTATCTGGAAAGACGTTCCAGGAGTAATGAATGCCGATCCAAGATATTTTGAAAATGCGAGCTTGCTGAACCAAATATCCTACAGAGAAGCGATAGAATTAGCTTTCTATGGCGCAACAGTAATTCACCCAAAAACGCTACAACCTTTACAAAAAAAGGAAATTCCTTTATATGTAAAGTCGTTTATCAATCCGTTATTAAAAGGAACCAGCGTTTCTAGAGGAGCAGATTTAGAGCCACATTTACCCTGCTTTATCGTAAAAAGAAACCAACTTTTGATTTCTCTTTCATCGATAGATTTCTCTTTTATAATGGAAGAAAATATAAGTGAAATTTTTGCCTTGTTTCACCAATTCAAACTAAAGGTAAATCTAATTCAGAATTCTGCGATAAGTTTTTCTGTTTGTGTCGAAGATAAATTTGGCAATTTCAAAGAAATGAATGCTATTCTATCTAAAAAATTCAAAGTAGATTATAATGAAAATGTAACATTATACACTATTAGACACTTTGATGAAGCTGCATCTCAAACTGTAGAAAAAAACAAATTAGTTTTATTAAAACAAGTGAGTCGCGAGACGATGCAAGTGGTAACTAAAGAAGTTTAAAAATTGTTATATATTGTTTTGTACTGGGAATCAAAATTTATTTTGGTTCCCTTTTTTTGTATGAAAAAAATCAGAATACAGAACCATTAATTAGTTTAAAAAGCATGAAAAGGTTGACGTGAACCGCGATTAAGGCTTTCGAAAAATAATCAAATTATAAATACTACTTTTGATACTTTGGAGTTAATGTATTTATGTTAAAAAAACTACTTTTTTGGATTATAATCAGTTATTTTTCTGGGCTTCACGCACAGGAAATTAATTCGCTATACAAAACTAAAAAAGTTCGTACTACTCTAGATACGATTTTTATCGAAAAAGAGAGCCTTAACTCAAGTTTTTTCAAACTACTTGATAGTAATGGAAAACCAATAGACACTGTCTTTTACAAAGTAAACTTCAAAAAAGGGACATTACTACTTAAGGAAAATAATTTCTTTGATTCAGATTCTCTTACACTTCAATATTTAAAGTTTCCCCAATTTTTAACTAAAGAATATCGCATTTATGATCCAAGTAGAGTGGTAAGTAATGAAGCTGAAAAAGGGGAATTATATAAAATCGAGGATAAAAATAAAAATAAAAACAAAAACATCCCTTTTGACGGCTTGGATACTTCTGGGAGTATTACGCGTGGCATAACTATAGGAAATAATCAAAACTCGGTTTTAAACTCTAATTTAGATTTACAAATCACAGGTAAAATATCAGACAAACTAAGCTTAAGAGCTTCGATTCAAGACAGCAATATTCCGCTTCAAGATGGAGGCTATTCACAAAAACTAGATCAGTTTGACAATATTTTTATGGAGTTATTTAGCAACGAATGGAATATTCGCGCTGGAGATATTAATCTTGAAAATAAGAAATCACAGTTCTTGATCTTTAATAAAAAAGTCCAAGGATTAGCAACGAATTTCGACTTTGGTACGGAAACAAATAAAACTAATGTATTCGCATCTGCAGCTTTAGTTCGCGGACAGTACGCAAAAAGCACCATTGCAGGACAAGAAGGCAATCAAGGTCCATATAAATTAAAAGGCCAAAACGGAGAATTGTACGTTCTAGTTATTTCGGGCTCGGAGCGAGTTTATGTAAATGGAATTTTATTAAAACGAGGAGAAAATA
The DNA here is from genome assembly GCF_020911945.1 of Flavobacterium galactosidilyticum. Taxonomy (NCBI): domain Bacteria; kingdom Pseudomonadati; phylum Bacteroidota; class Flavobacteriia; order Flavobacteriales; family Flavobacteriaceae; genus Flavobacterium; species Flavobacterium galactosidilyticum. The sequence goes on along the minus strand of NZ_CP087135.1, from coordinate 1,284,242 downwards.
ATGATTATACTATAGATTATAATGCTGGTGAAATTATTTTCACCCCACTTTTTACCATTACTTCTGAAATGCGTATTGCGATAGAATATCAATATTCTGATCGAAATTACAACCGTTTTGTCACATACGCAGGTGCTACTCATGAAAGCAAATCATGGACCTTTGGCGGCTACATATATTCTGAAAATGATCAAAAAAACCAGCCTTTGCAACAAAATCTATCAGCAGAACAAGCGCAAATATTAGTTAATGCAGGAGACAATCAGAAATCAATGGTTGCTCCTTCTGCTTATTCAGATAGCTACTCTGAAAATAAAGTGTTGTATCGTAAAACAATCATTAATGCAGTTGAGGTTTATGAATATTCAAATGACAAACTTGAAGAATTATTCAATGTTAGATTCACTTTAGTAGGTCCAAATAATGGTAATTATATTGTAACTAATTCAGCCACTATCACCCGAGTTTACGAATATATAGCGCCAATAAATGGAATTCCGCAAGGAAATTATGAACCCATAATTCCACTTATAGCGCCTACAAAAATCCAAGTTGCTACTTTATTAGGGAAATATAAGCCCACGGAAAAAACAGCAGTCGATTTTGAAATTGGCATTAGCAACAATGATAAAAACTTATTTTCATCTATAGATGATGGCGACAATAAAGGTTTAGCAGGAAAAATAAATGCCAAACAGCGCTTGTTTTCTAAAAAATGGTCCTTAGATGCGTTTACTAATTATCAATTTATTCAAAGTAACTTTAGATCAGTTGAAAGATTGTATACAATAGAATTTGACCGTGACTGGAATATAGGAACCGCAGGAATAGGTAATCAAAGTTTACTAGTTTCAGGATTAGAACTATATTTGAATCCGAAACCAAATACCTTCGACAAAGGGTTGATGCTGTATCAATTTGAAAAATTAGATTTCTCTGATAATTTTTCCGGTAAGAGATATATTTTGAATGGCCGTTTTCAGTTAAAAAACTGGACTTTTAATACTCAAGGAAGTGTACTAAAAAGTGATGCAAGTACTATGTCGTCTCAATTTATCAGAAACCAATCTCACATTCGTTTCCATTTTGATAAAAACTGGATAGGCTCTAGTCTGAGACTCGAAGACAATCAGGAAAAGAATAAAATAACGAATCAGTTTTCGGCTTTAAGCCAAAAATTTACCGAATACGGATTTTATACTGGTCGAGGTGATAGTACTAAAGTTTTTGTTGAATTAGGATATTTAAGGAGAAATAATGACAGCCTACAAAATGGATTAATCCAAAGAGTAAATACCTCGCAAACATTTCAATTAAAATCTAAATTGATTCAAACTAAAAAAAGTGATTTATCTATTTATGCTAATTACCGAACTTTACATTTTGTGGATCCTTCTAGAAAAAAAGAAGCCTCACTTAATTCAAGAATAATTTACACCGATCGCTTTTTTAATCAGTTAATTCAAAGCACTACAGTTTATGAAACAAACTCGGGAAGCATCCCGCAACAAGAGTTTACTTACTTAGAAGTTCCGGTAGGACAAGGCGTTTACACTTGGAACGACTATAATAACAACGGAATTCAGGAATTACAAGAATTTGAAGTGTCGCCATTCATAGATCAAGCAAAATTCATTCGGGTCTTTTTACCTAATCGAATATATATACGAACGCATCAAAATAAATTTTCACAATCAGTAACATTAAATCCAAATCAATGGCAAAACGAAATAGGATTCAAGAAATTACTATCCTATTTTTACAATCAAACTGCATTTATTATCGATAGAAAAAATCGAAATAACGGCAGTAATTTTGAATTAAATCCTTTCACCGGATCCAATAATGATGTTCTAGGACTAAACGCGAACATAAGAAACAGCTTGTTTTATAATCGTGGAAAACAAAATCACTCAATTACTTATACTTATTTCGAAAATAAGACTAAAAATCTATTATCGATAGGTTCACAGGAAGCTAGAAACAGTTCCCACCAACTACAATATGCACACTTATACCAGAAAAGTTGGCTAGTAAGTTTTTTTGCTAAAACCATCCGTACAGCTATTGACTCAGAGAGTTTTCCCGAAAAAAATTACACGATTACAGGCTATCAATTAGCGCCAAAGATTAGCTATTTATTTTCTAAAAACACCAGCCTAGACCTGTTTTATGAATTACAAAATAAAAATAATCAGATAGGTGTTTTCGAAAAATTAATTCAAAATCGGTTTGGGACTGCTTTCTCTTACGCAAGTGATAAAAAGTTTACGATGAACGGTGAAGTTTCTTTTTACCAAAATAAATTTGACGGAAATGAATATTCATCTGTTGGATTTCAAATGCTGGAAGGATTGCAAACAGGGCAAAATTTAACATGGAAATTACTTTTCCAAAAAAACATTACGCAGTTTTTAGACATCAATTTTACTTATCAAGGAAGAAAAAGCGAAACAAATAAAGCTATTCATACAGGAAACATGCAGTTGAGAGCTTATTTTTAAATTTTTAACATTTTAATTAATAAAATAGTCACTAATTTTATATCTAGTAAGCATTAATAAAATAAAAAAAACACTATGAAAAAACTATTATTATTGAGCTTTGTATTCCTTTTATCTACAAATTTTTACGCACAAGAAACAGCGCTAGAAAAAAAGAAGGCAAAAACAGAAAAAGCTGTAAAAGCTAAGGAAGCGAAAGCTGCAAAAGCAGTAGCTGATGCAAAAGAAAAAACAGCGAAAGCAAAGGCCGATGCTAAAGTGAAAGCAGCTGAAGTAAGATTAGAGAAAGCCGCTAAAGCTAAAGCGGATGTAAACGAAACCACAGCTAAAATTAAAGCAAATGAAGCTAAATTAGCTAAAGAGGCAAAAGCAACTGCAGCTGAAACAAAAGCTAAGGCAGCTGACACAAAAGAAAAGGCAGACAAAACAAAAAGTGAAGTAAAAACTAAAGCCGCTAAGGTGGAGGACAAAGCCGCTAAAGTCGAGAAAAAAACTAATAATATTAAAAAAGAAGTACCATCTACCAAAACTGTTACTAAAAAAGCTGTCACAAAAATCAAAGAGACATCTGAGAAAGCACCAAAAGTAGCCGATAAAATCACCGGAGAATATAACGGTAAAAAAGTGTATACAGGACCTCGAGGGGGAAAATACTACATCAATAAGAACGGAAATAAAACATACATTCAAGACTAATTCTAATTAAAAATAGTTAACAATTGGGGACTTTCTAAACAATCGTCCCCTTTATTTTGAAGTAGAAATAAAAATATCTTTATCGCATTAATGAATATAATTACTAATAAAAAAACAATCTTGATTGCACCATTAAATTGGGGTTTAGGTCATGCAGCTCGATGCATCCCTATAATCAATGCTTTATTAGAACAGCAATACAAACCCATACTAGCAACTGACGGAGCTGCATTAGCACTTTTAAAAAAAGAATTTCCTACTTTGGAGATCTTAGAACTTCCCTCTTACAAAATAGAATACTCCAAAAAAGGAGAAAATCTGAAATGGCAATTATTAAAAAATAGTTTAAAAACCGTTAAAGCCATACAGCAAGAGAAAAAAATCATTAAAAATTGGATCGAAAAATATAATATAAATGGAATTATTTCAGATAATAGACTTGGCGCTTTTAGCAATAAAGTTACATCAGTTTATATAACACATCAATTGAATGTTCTTTCTGGAAATACCGCTTGGTTAACGAGTAAAATACACCAAAATATTATAAAAAAATATACTGAATGTTGGATTCCTGACATGGAAGGCACTCCTAATTTAACTGGCGAACTTGGTCATTTAGAAAAGACTAACTTAAACCTTAAATACATTGGCCCACTAAGTCGGTTGCAAAAAAAGGAAATAGATAAAAAATATGACTTGATGGTTCTTCTCTCTGGACCTGAACCCCAAAGAGGAATTTTAGAAGAAAAATTAAAAATAGAAATTTTAAACTTTTCTGGACAAACAATCTTCATCAAAGGAGTGGTCGAAAAAAATCAAATAAAAGAACAAGTAGATAATGTAACCTATTATAATTTCATGAGCTCAATCGAATTAGAACAAGCTTTTAACGAAAGTGAAATGGTTCTTTGTCGCTCTGGTTATACCACCGTAATGGATCTAGTAAAACTGAGAAAAAAGGCTTTTTTTATTCCAACGCCTGGACAATACGAACAGGAATATTTAGCTGAAAAATATAAAGCGGAAGGTTTAGCTCCTTATGCAATTCAAGATGATTTTACGATGGAGAATATCAAAGAAATTGATAACTATAGAGGACTACCTCAAATTGATTCGGAAATCAACTGGAAATGTTTATTTCAGGTTTTTGAGACCGAATAATAAATTTTTCACAAACCACAGCAACCTTAAGCTCCTTTTACATCTAAAAAAAGTTGATGTTAAACTACCAATTTTTTAATTTTATTCTGGTATTCCTAACCTAAAAGTAAAAAAATGTACCTTTGAAATATCCAATATAAAATTCTAAGAAAATGCAACTTGTCTTCGCCTCCAGCAATAAAAATAAAATCTCCGAAATTCAAAGCATGCTTCCTGAAACTATCCAAATTCTAAGTTTAGAAGCAATTGGTTGTCATGAAGAAATTCCTGAAACCGCTGCTACTATTGAAGGCAATGCAATTTTGAAAGCGAATTATATTAGTAAAAAATATGGATACGATTGTTTTGCTGATGATACTGGGCTTGAAGTGGCAGCTTTGAATGGTGAACCAGGAGTATTCTCCGCAAGATATGCTGGTGAGCAACGCAACTCTGATGACAATATGAATAAATTATTAGACAATTTATCCGATAAAAATAATAGAAAGGCGCAGTTCAAAACAGTTATCGCATTGAATATAAATGGCAAACAAGAATTGTTTACTGGAATTGCCGAAGGAGAAATAACACCTGAAAAAACTGGCACTAAAGGTTTTGGCTACGATCCCATCTTTCAACCATTGGGTTACAAAGAAACTTTTGCGGAATTATCTTTGGAAATAAAAAACGAAATTAGTCATAGAGGAAAAGCGACACAAAAATTGATAAATTTTCTAAAAAAGACGCTATAAATAGTAAAAAACCGTTTTTTTAGATCAAAGTGCGCGATTCCAAATAGTATTTTCGCACAAAATTGCTTAAAGAAAACACCTAAAATCCTAATAAAAAACATAACATTCTGATAATCAAATCACAATAAATCATTAATTCTTAAAATACCATTAGTATATATAAATAATTTAGAGTAATTTTGCACCCTATTTTAAAAATACATATGAATAAATTTGAACAATTAGGATTGAGTGAATCGTTACTGAAGGCGATTTTAGATCTAGGATTTGAAAGTCCGACTGAAGTACAGGAGAAAGCGATTCCCCTATTATTGGAAAAAGATACAGATATGGTTGCGTTGGCTCAGACAGGGACAGGGAAAACGGCAGCTTTTGGTTTTCCAGTTATCCAAAAAATTGATGCTAACAACAGAAACACACAAGCATTAATTTTATCTCCAACACGCGAGCTTTGTTTGCAGATTACCAACGAAATTAAAAACTACTCTAAATACGAAAAAGGTATTAATGTGGTAGCAGTTTACGGTGGAGCTAGCATTACAGACCAAGCGAGAGACATAAAGAGAGGCGCACAAATTATTGTAGCAACTCCAGGAAGAATGCAAGACATGATTAATAGAGGATTGGTTAACATTTCTCAAATTAACTATTGTATTCTTGACGAAGCTGACGAAATGCTGAATATGGGTTTCTACGAAGATATCGTAAACATCCTTTCAACTACGCCAGACGACAAAAACACATGGTTATTCTCTGCAACAATGCCTGCTGAAGTAGCACGTATTGGAAAACAATTTATGACGGATCCAATTGAAATTACAGTTGGAGCTAAAAATTCAGGTTCGTCAACAGTTTCTCACGAATTTTATCTAGTAAATGCACGTGACCGTTACGAAGCATTGAAACGTTTAGCTGATGCTAATCCAGACATTTTCTCAGTAGTTTTTTGTAGAACAAAACGTGATACACAAGCTGTTGCTGAAAAATTAGTTGAAGATGGCTACAGCGCTGCTGCATTGCACGGGGATTTATCTCAAGCGCAACGTGATGGTGTAATGAAATCGTTCCGTGGAAGACAAATCCAGATGCTTGTAGCTACTGATGTTGCAGCACGTGGAATTGATGTTGATAGCATTACTCACGTAGTAAACTACCAGTTACCTGATGAAATCGAAACTTACAACCACCGTTCAGGTCGTACTGGTCGTGCTGGTAAATTAGGAACTTCTATCGTAATTGTCACTAAAAGTGAATTGCGTAAGATCTCTTCTATCGAAAGAATTATCAAACAAAAATTCGAAGAAAAAACAATTCCTTCAGGAATTGAAATCTGCGAAATTCAATTATTACACTTAGCTACTAAAATTAAAGATACAGAAGTTGATCACGAAATTGACAACTACTTACCAGCAATTAATAGCGTTCTTGAAGGTTTATCGAAAGAGGAATTGATCAAGAAAATGGTATCAGTTGAATTCAACCGTTTTATCAACTATTATAAGAAAACTAGAGATATTTCTACTCAATCTGGCGAAAGACGCGAGCGTGATGATAGAGATGGTGCTCCAAGAGAAAACAACAATGGTGGTGCAACAAGATATTTCGTAAACATAGGTTCAAGAGATAACTTCGATTGGATGTCATTAAAAGACTATTTGAAAGAAACATTAGACCTAGGTCGCGATGACGTTTTCAAAGTAGATGTGAAAGAAGGTTTCTCTTTCTTTAACACTGACCCAGAACACACTGATAAAGTAATGGAAGTATTGAACAACGTACAACTAGAAGGACGTCGAATCAATGTTGAAATTTCTAAAAATGACGGTGGCGGAAGACGCGATCATAACGGAAGAAGCTCTGGTGGAAGTTTTGGTGGTGGAAGAAGTTCTGCTCCAAGAAGAGAAGGAAATTTTGCTCCAAGAAGAGAAGGTTCTTCAGGTGGCGGATTCAGAAGTGATAGAAATTCAGCTCCAAGAGAAGGTGGTTTCGGTCCAAGAAGTTCTTCTGCTCCAAGAAGAGAAGGTGGTTTTACATCTGACAGACCTAGAACTGAAGGTTCTTCTGACAGAGCACCTAGACGTTCTGAAAGCTTTGGTGATTCACCAAGACCAAGAAGACCAAGAAGAGACTAACATTCTATGTTAATCTTCTTATAATTATATAAGAGAACTACAAAATATTCAAACTTGATTTATTACTTTTAAAGTTTTAAATTAGCATATGAAATATTTTGTAGTTCTCTTTTTTTTAGTCATTTCTATAACTGCAATTGGGCAAGTTAAAGAACCTTCCCAGAAAGTTAATGGTATCATCATCAGCAATACTACTAAAGAACCTTTGTCTGGAGTTAACATTATCAATGTCAACAAAGTGCGAGGCGCCACTACTGATTTAGGCGGCTACTTTGAACTCGATGTCCAAGTAAATGATACACTTCATATTACCAGTCTAGGATTTCAATCATTACGCGTACGTGTTACGAATGACTGGCTAAAAAATAAAAGTACCAAAATACAACTTACCGAAAAAGCCATTGCACTAGAAGAAGTGGTTATCCGACCTTTCAATCTTACGGGATACCTTGAAGTAGATACTAAAATCATACCGGTTAAAGAAAATTTCAGATACAGTATTTCGGGTTTAACCCAAGGCTACGAAGCTGGAGAATATTCTCCAAATGCCTTTGGAAGAGTCCTTGGATCCATATTCAATCCTGCAGATGTCCTCTATAACTTCTTTGGTAAAAACCCAAAAGAACTCAAGAAGCTAAAAGAGATGAAAAAGGATGACACTGTTAGGAATCTTTTAGAATCTAAGTTTGACAGAGAAATGATCGCTGTTCTTTTAGGAGTTGACAAAAACGAAATAGCTGAAATTCTGCAACGTTGCAACTATTCTGAATCATTTATACAAACAGCAAATGATTTACAAATTATGGATGCTATAAGCGGTTGTTACGAAGAGTATAAAGTTTTAAAGAAAAATTAGAAAGAAACAAAATCTCATTTTTTTTAAAAATTCAACCTATAAAATTCTCAATTACGCTAAGTAGTTGAGAATTTCTATTTCAAAATCATTCTTAAGTCCAAATCAAAAAATATGCTATATATTTACCTACAATAAAACTAATTTTAAATATCTATTATCATGGCAAAGAGTCAAGACGCAAAGAAAACTGCGAAAAAAGAGCCTTTAAAAACAGCAAAGGAAAAGAAAGAAGAAAAAAGAGATAAAAAAAACGCTCCGAAAAGAGACTAATTCCTAATAAAAAAGGCTGTCTAGAGTTTTAATACTCTTAACAGCCTTTTTAATATTTTGAGCTTAATTTATCTCGAATAATTAGGAGCTTCTTTAGTAATAGTCACATTATGAGGGTGACTTTCATTGATTCCACTTACCGTAATACGAACAAAACGACCTGTTTCCTGCAACGTTGGAATATCTTTAGAACCACAATAACCCATACCGGCACGAAGACCACCTATGAATTGTTGCATACTTTCATTCAATTCCCCTTTATAAGGCACACGCCCTACAATTCCTTCCGGAACTAGCTTCTTAACATCATCTTCTACATCTTGAAAATAACGATCTTTTGAACCTTCTTGCATCGCTTCAACAGAACCCATTCCACGGTACGATTTGAATTTTCTTCCTTCAAAAATAATAGTTTCTCCAGGAGATTCCATAGTACCAGCAAGTAATGAACCTAACATTACACAATCAGCACCTGCAGCAATTGCTTTAGGGATATCACCTGTGTAACGAATTCCACCATCAGCAATAACAGGAACACCAGTACCTTTTATAGCCGCAGCTACTTCAAGAACAGCTGAAAACTGAGGAAAACCAACACCAGCAACGATGCGAGTCGTACAAATTGAACCTGGTCCAATTCCTACTTTCACACCATCTGCTCCATTTTCAACTAAATATTTAGCAGCTTCTGGAGTAGCAATATTTCCCACGATAACATCTAGGTCTGGAAATTTAGCTTTTACTGCTTTTAAAACATCTACAACACCTTTTGTATGTCCGTGCGCTGTATCAATAATTACAGCATCAACTCCCGCATTTACTAATGCCGTTGCTCTTTCTACTGCATCAGCAGTAACACCTAAGGCAGCAGCAACTCTTAAACGTCCAAATTTATCTTTATTAGCGTTTGGTTTTTGCGTCAATTTAGTAATATCTCTGAAGGTAATTAAACCAACTAATTCATACTTATTATTTACGACTGGTAATTTTTCGATTTTATGACCTTGCAAAACAATTTCTGCTTCTTCAAGTGAAGTACCTTCAGGAACAGTTATCAAATTTTCAGTAGTCATTACCTCAACAATAGGTCTTCCACCATTTTTTTCGAAACGTAAATCTCTGTTAGTAACAATTCCTTTTAGAATTTTGTTTTCATCCACAATTGGAATACCACCAATACCGAATTCTTTCATCGCATTTTTGGCATCTGCTACGGTAGAAGTTAATGGTAATGTAACAGGATCGATAATCATTCCTGACTCTGCGCGTTTTACTTTTCTAACTTTAGCAGCTTGCTGCTCGATAGTCATATTTTTATGCAAAACACCAATCCCTCCCTCTTGAGCCATGGCAATTGCCATAGCACTTTGAGTAACAGTATCCATAGCTGCAGATACTATAGGAACATTAAGTGTTATATTTCTTGAAAATTTAGATTTGATACTCACTTCGCGTGGAAGCACATTTGAGTAGTTGGGAACTAATAAAACATCATCGTAAGTTAATCCTTCACCGATAATTTTAGAGTTGTGTGCGATCATTGCAATTGTAGTTGGTGTTTAATTGCGTGCAAATATAAACAATCTTAAGGAGAAAAACAGACTTCTTACCGAATAAATAATTAAATTGCAGTTCAAAGTCAATTATTTGACGCCATTTTACGACAACTTTTCCAATAAATATTTCCAATTAATTTATTCAAAATGTTAGAAAATCAGCAAAAATTAAATGGACTTTCAAGCGAAGAAGTAGTGATCGCCAGAAAAGAATTTGGATCGAATACTATAATTCAGGAGAAAAAAAATGTTTTTTGGAATTCAGTATTCGAAATGGTCAAAGAGCCTATGTTCTTGTTATTAGTTACAGCAACCAGCATCTATTTTATTACTGGCGATTATGGAAATGGAATTTTCATGTCTGCCGCTATACTATTAGTATCTGCGATTTCACTTTACCAAGAATCGAAAAGTAGGTCTGCAATAAACGATTTAAAAAAACTTTCACAACCCAAAAGCAAAGTACTTCGCAACGGCGAAACAACAGAAATACCAAGTGAAGAAATTGTTGTTGGAGATTTGATACAAACTGAAGAAGGCACCTTCATTCCTGCTGATGGAATTATTATTCAGTCTAACGATTTTGCAGTTAACGAATCCATTCTCACAGGTGAATCAATGGCTGTTTTTAAAAGCGAAACTACCGATAACAATACCGTTTCTCTTGGAACCATAGTTACAAGTGGCTTAGCAATTTGCAAAGTAACCGCAATTGGAAATAAAACCCAATTAGGGAAAATCGGAAAAAGCCTGGAAGATATTGTCGAAGAAAAAACACCTTTACAAGTCCAGATGGGGAACTTTGTAAAAAAAATGTCTCTTGTAGGTTTAGTCGTTTTTGGATTCGTCTGGGCTATCAATTATTACAATTCAAAAGCTATTCTAGACAGCTTATTAAAAGCGCTGACATTAGCAATGAGCATCATTCCCGAAGAGATTCCAGTTGCTTTCACCACATTTATGGCACTTGGTTCTTGGCGATTAATGAAAATGGGAATTATTGTAAAACAAACTAAAACGGTTGAAACTTTAGGAAGCGCTGATGTAATTTGTACGGACAAAACAGGAACTATTACCGAAAACAGAATGAGTCTGGCGCAATGCTACACTTTGTCAGATGACACTATCAAAGAGAATTATTCCGATGAGAATAGTGTAGAATTACTAACTATTGCCATGTGGGCAAGCGAACCTATTCCTTTTGATGCAATGGAAATAGCACTTCATGATGCTTATTCTAAATTAAAAACAACAGACGAGCGACCAAATTTTAAACTAGTACATGAATACCCATTAGACGGAAAACCACCCATGATGACTCATGTTTTTGAAAATCAAAATGAAAATAGAATTATCGCTGCGAAAGGCGCAACTGAGGCTTTAATTGCTACTTCCAATTTATCAGAAAAAGAAACCCAACAAGTTGTAGCAGCGATGACGAAAATGGCATTAGAAGGTTATCGGGTCTTAGGTGTAGGTATTGCTAAATTTTCTGGAAATGATTATCCTAAAAAACAGCAGGAATTTGATTTTGATTTTAAAGGATTAATTGCATTTTATGATCCTCCAAAAGGGAATATAAAAGCAGTTTTCGAAACATTATACAATGCCGGAATTCAGTTAAAAATAGTTACTGGCGACAATGCAGAAACTACCGCTACAATAGCCAAGCAAATAGGCTTTAGAAATGCAGACAAAACATTGAATGGCGATGAATTAATGGTGATGGATGAATCAACCCTAAGAAAAAGAGTTATGGAAACTGCCATTTTCACTCGAATGTTTCCTGAAGCAAAACTCAAAATTATCAAAGCGTTAAAAGACAATAATCAAATTGTAGCCATGACTGGAGACGGAGTAAATGACGGACCAGCTTTAAAATCAGCTCATATTGGAATTGCCATGGGGAAAAAAGGTACCGAAATTGCTAAACAAGCAGCTAATTTGGTTCTTGTTGACGATGATTTTTCTAAAATGATAGATGCCATCGCCATGGGTAGAAAAATATACAGCAATTTAAAAAAAGCAATACAGTATATTATTTCCATACACATCCCAATCATTCTAATTGTCTTTATACCACTAGCATTAGGATGGGTGTATCCCAATATTTTTTCGCCTGTACACGTTATCTTTTTAGAAATTATCATGGGACCTACTTGTTCTATAATATATGAAAACGAACCGATGGAACGCAATTTAATGTTAGAGAAACCAAGACCAATGACAAATACCTTTTTTAAACTAAAAGAAATTACCATTAGTATTATTCAAGGAATAATTATTACAATCGGCTTATTGTTTGTCTATCAATATTGTGTCGCTACAAATTGCTCTGAAGCTACTACAAGAACCGTGGTTTTTTTGACTCTAATTTCGTCCAATATTTTCCTAACACTCACCAATCGTTCCTTTTATTACTCGATTTTCACCACTTTACGCTACAAGAACAATTTAGTTTTAATGATAATAAGTGTAACAATTATAATGATAGCGTGCTTACTATTTATTCCAGCTTTAGCACGTTTTTTCCAATTCGAAAGCGTTTCTGTTTTCCAAATCGGTTTGAGTATTATTATTGGTTTTGTTTCGGTGTTGTGGATAGAAATTTACAAAACTCTTAAAAGGAGAAAAGTGCATTATGCAAACTAGTAATTACTATTTACTATTTTTAAAAATAACATTAAAACCAAACTGAAAAGAAAGACTATTGGCTTTAGTTACATCTGTGTATTCTAAAAGATTATCTGCAAGAACATAAAAATTCACAGGACCAAGGTTGCTTGATAAACCCAAACCAATATTCTTATACGAATAGGAATCTAGCGTGTAAGTAGCTTTCATCTGTAATGCATTGAAGATTTTTCTTCTATAATAAGTTGTAAAAGCAATAAATGGCGTTCTTGGAGTAGTCATAGCAAACAACTGTGCGCCAACTGCACTTTTATAAATCTTTTCGGAAGTATAATTGAAACAATCGCAATCCTCTGATCTGTCCTCATCAAATGAAAATTGAATTGAAGTATTAAATTTAGCTGGTCTCCAAGTGGTATAGTTTGAATAGAAAGTTTCTGCAGGAATTGCACCTTTAAGCTCTTCATACGCATTTTCAATTGATTCGCCAGAGTTAAATTTTGGCACTACCCCTTTGTATTCATACACTCCTCTTAAGGACAGACTTTCCACTTCTTTAGTATGTCTTATAAAACCAACATCTATGATACTAGCAGTAAGTTGTACGTTTTTCTCTGGATAATAGGTAAACCCAGCATCAAAACCCAAACCTAAATTACCACCTAACAAAGCTCTTTTAGTTATATCCTTTACAACATCAACCTCATAACCTTTATCATCATATTTAGCGATTCCAGAAGTGTTAATTTGTAATTGAGAATAAATTCTTTGTTCATACACACCTGTATTTGAAGAAATCGTATAAATATATCCTGAATTATTAGTAGAAGTTGCGTTGTATATACTAGAATAAATCTTTCCCCGTAATCCTAAAATAAATTTCTCATTGATGTTTTTATGAAACCCAAGATGAAAAACAGATAACATTTCAGCTTTTGCACTCAAATCGCCTAAATTAAAAACTTTACCTACGTACTCGTAATTACCTTTCAAAGCTAAAATGGCTAAATCTTTTGGAACATAACTTAACGCATCAAATTCTTGATACACCCCGAACGAAACATAAGTATCATTTTGTTCTCCCGCTATCCTAAAACCACCATTCAAAAATTCTACTTGTTCGTTGATTGCGAGCTTATCGTTAGCTGAAGCAGAGAAAACTACATTCCGCAATTTCAGATTAAAATCGACACCATTACTAGAAAATAAATCATAAGCAGAAAAACCACTAGAACCTACATTTGCCGAAATTCCAGATAACAAAGGAACACCAATATACCAATCGTATTTAAAGTCGGAACCAGGATTAGTCAGTAAGGACTGAGGAACAGAGGTGAGATTATATAGGATTTGCTTATTTTGTGAAAAGCTATTTATAACAAACAAGAGAAGAACTACCCATACTATTTTTATCATTCTACTACAATATAAGCCGTTACACCAGAACGGAATTTCAAACCACCAGGACTACTTGGACTCAATGACGTTCCTGCAAGCATCCTTAACTTAAAAACAATTTTTGTAGTTTGTTTTAATATATCAAGGTTAGCATCCTGAAACACTTCGGTTTTAGCCACTTTATTCTCTATACCTGTATAGGGCTGCATATTGAGATTAGTATTGTGAATTACATTACCGTTTATGTCAAAAAATAATAAATCTACTATATACGCTCTATTTATTGTATTCTCAAGTTCAAACAGAATATCTACTCTTTTAATTCGGCGTCTAAAAAACGAATCATTAAAAATATCTGATGTAGTTTCCTTACTAAGTACTGTTTCCCCTGAGCCACTGCTAGCAAAATCTTTAGCTTCAATATTAAAATAGGCCAAATTAGCAACAACCACAGGTTCTAGTTTCAAATCATTAACCTGATCAAGGTCTAAATCACTAGCACATGAAAACGAAAAAAGTAGCAAAAATACTGTCGCTAAAAACCTATGTAATTTTCGTAATTTCATAACTATTCAAAAAAGTGATTTTGGATATTTTAAAGAACACCTTAAAATTAACTATATTATTTTCTAAAAACGGAAGATCAGTAAAAATATACGCATTCATTTTTAATGATATTCTCCAAATAACATAGAAGCCTCGTTATAAGCACTTTCAAAACTCATTGGACTCATATTAGTCAATTCTTTTTGCGCTGTAAAATACGACAATAATTTCTCAGTAGGCATATTACCCGTTAGTTTATCAGTAGCCATCGGACAACCGCCAAAACCCTGAATAGCACCATCAAAACGACGACAACCCACTTTATAGGCCGAATCAATTTTCTCAAACCATTTATCCGGTGTTGTGTGTAAGTGGGCTCCAAATTCTAATTGAGGATATGCTGGAATCAGATTTGAAAATAAATAAGAGATTACATCAGGAGTAGAACTTCCCACTGTATCTGAAAGGGATAGGATTTTCACTCCCATATCTGCTAATGTACGAGTCCACTCTCCTACTATTTCCACATTCCATGGATCACCATAGGGATTACCAAAACCCATTGACAGATATGTAACTACTTCCTTGTTGCCTTTATCAGCAATTTCCAGAATTTCTTGTAGTGTGATTAATGATTCGGCTATGGTTTTGTGGGTATTTCGCATCTGAAAATTCTCAGAAATCGAAAATGGAAAACCTAAATATTGAATTTCAGGATGAACAGAAGCTAATGTAGCACCTTGAGTATTGGCAATAATCGCTAGTAATTTACTTCGAGTTTTAGACAAATCGAGTTGTGCTAAAACTTCGGCTGTGTCTTGCATTTGCGGAATTGCTTTAGGCGAAACAAAACTACCAAAATCAATACTATCAAACCCCACACGCAACAAAGATTGTATATAAGTCACCTTTTTTCCTGTTGGAATAAACGGCTTAATACCTTGCATAGCATCACGTGGACATTCTATAATTTTAATTGGCTCCATAGGTAGCCAAAGATACTAAACAAATTGTTTTTACGAAATCGTTTTTTATATTATCATAAAACAAATTATTACTCATTTAGGTAATAAAATTAAATATTACACTTTTAAGTAATAATTGATAATATTACGCTTTTTGATAATAATTGTAATTTTACAAAACAATTTCATTACATTTGACTTATGAATGCGATACTTACGGCTGATATAATCAATTCTAGAAAGCTTTCTTCCAAAAAATGGATGGCTGATTTAAAAGCTTTTTTAAACACATTTGGAAAATCTCCAAATGATTGGGAAATTTACCGTGGAGATGAATTTCAATTAGAAATTAGAAATCCTGAAGATGCCTTATTAGTCGCTTATCAACTTAAAGCATTTTTCAAATGTATCAATTTAGATATAAGAATAAGCATAGGTTTTGGCGAGAGAACATACAAAGCAAGAAAAATTACAGAAAGTAATGGAAGTGCTTTTATCCGTTCAGGTGAAACATTTGACACGTTAAAAAAAAAGAAACTGAATTTAGCAATCAATTCTGGTGATGCATTTTTTGACGAAGAATTAAATTTAATGCTAAAATTAAGCTTATCTTTTATGGATAATTGGCTACAGCAATCCGCTGAATTTGTTTTAGTTGCGACACAAAACCCTACACTTTCACAAGAAGAAATCGGAACGCTATTAGGTATAAACCAAGCAGCAGTTAGCCGAAGACAGAAGCGCGCTAACTACGAATTGATAAAAGAATTAGATTTGTATTTTAGAAAAAAAATCAAAATACTTGAATTATGATTGTATTTGTAAAACTACTTTTAGCACACTTAATTGGCGATTTTATATTGCAGCCTACTTCATGGGTTACCGATAAAGAAAATAAAAAGCACAAAAGTATTTACTTATATCTGCACATCTTTTTACACTTTATTTTGGCTTGGATTTTAGTTGGAGAATTAGCTTTCGGCTGGTTTGCATTAGCTTTAGCCATTTTGCATGGTTTTATAGACTTTTTAAAACTGCATTATCAAAACGCAAAAACAAAACGCAACTGGTTTTCTATAGATCAACTTTTGCATTTAGCTGTACTCATCTGTATTAGTTTAATGTACACTAAAACAGAGATACACTTCACAAATATTAGCAGTCAGCTCTGGATTACACTAACAGCTCTAATTCTGCTTACAAAACCTACATCGCTAATTATTAAAAATACAATTTCGATTTGGACACCAGAAAATAAGAGCAACGACAAATCACTTCAAAATGCGGGAAATTACATCGGGATTCTAGAACGTCTTTTTATTTTTTGTTTTATACTGACAGGACATTTTGAAGCTATAGGTTTTCTACTAGCTGCTAAATCAATCTTTAGATTTGGAGACCTGAAAGAAGCCAAAGACCGAAAACTAACAGAATACGTATTAATTGGCACACTATTAAGTTTCGGAATTGCTTTATTGACTGGGCTTTTAGTTGAATTCGGAATTCGTATTAGCTCATAATAAAAATCAAGTAAGAATACACAAATTATTAATTGAAAGTCTGTATAACTCTATTTCAATTGAAATTACTTATTAATTTTATCAAGCAATGCTTTATTAATTTCTTTTATCAACTTTGGACCTTCGTAAATAAAGCCGGTGTACAATTGCACTAAACTCGCTCCAGCCTCTAGTTTTTCTAAAGCATCTTGAGCAGAATGAATCCCTCCCACTCCTATAATAGGAAATGATTTATTGCTTTTTTCAGAAAGAAAACGAATTACTTCTGTAGAACGACTTGTTAGTGGTTTTCCAGACAATCCACCCATTTCTGACTTATTTTCAGATTGAAGTCCTTCACGAGAAAGTGTCGTGTTAGTTGCAATTACACCTGCAATTTTGGTTTCATTTACAATTTCAATAATATCCAAAAGCTGTGAATCAGTAAGATCTGGAGCAATTTTTAGAAGTATTGGTTTTTGTTTTAGCTTAGCCAAATTCTTATTTTGGAGCGTATTTAATAGTTGTTTTAACGGTTCTTTTTCTTGTAATTCACGTAAATTAGGCGTGTTTGGAGAACTTACATTGACTACGAAATAATCTACGTAATCAAAAAGTGCTTCAAAACAAATTTCATAATCAGACGTGGCAGCTTCATTTGGCGTCACCTTATTTTTACCAATATTTCCTCCAATTAATACGCCTTTATTTTTCTTTAATCGCTCTACTGCTTCCTTCACCCCTCCATTATTAAAGCCCATTCTGTTGATGATCGCTGAATCTTCTTTTAATCGGAACAAACGTTTTTTAGGGTTTCCTTCTTGTCCAACTGGAGTCAGTGTCCCAATTTCGATAAAACCAAAACCGAAATTCGATAATTCTTTATACAACTTAGCATCTTTATCAAAACCAGCTGCCAATCCCACTGGATTTTTAAATTTTAATCCAAAAACTTCAGTCTCTAATCGAGAATCTTCTACTTCATAAAGTGATTTCGAAATGGCAGAAAAACCAGGGATTTTTGATAAAAAACGGATCAATGAAAAGGTAAAATAATGAACCTCTTCAGGGTCAAATCTAAAAAGCAATGGACGAATAAATGTTTTATACATGAGTGTGTTGTTGTGTTGTGCAAAAATAGAAAATTGTTGATGCTTAACTACAAAATATCGAATAATTACATCTAATTCATTTTGCTTTTGTATTATTGAAGTAAAATATACAAAATGAAAAAAAACAATTTTACTAGCACTAATTTTATTTACTTTTTCCTGTTCCTCAGATAATGAAATAATAGGGACGATACATCAACCTTCATTTAATGTAGATTATTTACTAAAAGGATGGCGGTATGATAAGTTAAAAATAAATAGCGTCTCTTACAATTTCGAGCATAATCCAAAGTGTTATAATGATTTTTTTGGATTTGTAAATCGTCCAACACAACCCTATTATTTCAATGAAACTGTGTTTACAAATGATCATTGCACTAATAACAGCACTAATTTAGAATGGAAAATTAAGGAGGATGAAATATTTCTATACGTTGGAACTCAACTTGCATTAACCTATAGAGTGCTGTTTTTAGATGAAAATAATTTAATCTTTTCCTTGAAAACTGACATTGATAAAGATGGTGAAATAGACGATATAGAGATACTTGCATCGCCTTACGACCCCTACGGTACGTTTGGAAAGAATTAATAATTTAGAGACTTACCTTCTTATCCTTTTCAATTTTATATCTTTGTTACAATTAAAAACATATAAAATTCATGCAACATATCATAGATCGTTTCATCAGTTACGTAATTATAGACACAGAATCTGATCCAAATTCACAAACCACACCTAGCACAAAAAAACAGTGGGATTTAGCAAACAAGTTAGTTGAGGAATTAAAAACTATTGGAATGCAAGATGTCACGATAGATGATAAATCATACATCATGGCAACATTACCAAGCAATGTGGATCATGAGGTACCAACTATTGGTTTTATCTCTCATTTTGACACTTCACCTGATTTTTGCGGAGCAAATGTAAAACCACAAATTGTAACCAATTATGATGGAAAAGATATCATTTTAAATGCAGAAAAAAATATCGTTTTATCACCTAGTTATTTCAAAGATTTATTGCTTTACAAAGGGCAGACTTTGATCACAACTGACGGGACAACATTATTAGGCGCTGATGATAAAGCGGGAATTACAGAAATTGTTACGGCAATGGAATTTCTTATCAATAATCCAGAAATTAAGCACGGAACAATCAGAGTAGGTTTTACGCCAGATGAAGAAATTGGCCGTGGTGCGCATCATTTTGATGTAGAGAAATTTGGAGCTTCTTGGGCTTATACCATGGACGGAAGCCAAGTAGGAGAATTAGAATATGAAAATTTTAATGCTGCTAGTGCAAAAATTACTTTTAAAGGTAAAAGTGTACATCCTGGCTATGCTAAAGGTAAGATGATTAACTCTATGTTGATTGCAAACGCCTTCATCAGTAAATTACCACCAGAAGAAACACCAGAAGAAACGAAAGGTTATGACGGTTTTTTCCACGTTCATCATTTAAAAGGGAATATTGAAGAAACTGTTTTAGAACTAATTATTCGCGATCATAGCAAGAAAAAATTCGAAAAAAGAAAAGAATTTATCGAAAAAATTACGCGTAAAATCAACAAGAAATTTGCGAAGCAATTTGGTGAAGACATAGCGGTAGCAGAAATAAACGATCAATATTACAACATGAAAGAAAAGGTTTTACCTGTAAAACATATTGTAGATATTGCGGAAAAAGCAATGAAAGAAATTGGAATAAAACCACTAATTAAGCCAATTAGAGGTGGAACAGATGGTTCTCAATTATCGTACAAAGGATTGCCTTGTCCTAATATTTTTGCAGGAGGACATAATTTTCATGGCAAATACGAATATGTTCCAGCAGAAAGCATGCAGAAAGCAGTAGAAGTAATTGTAAAAATTGCTGAATTAACCGCAGCTGTAAAAACTGCTAAATAAAGTTAGAACTCTTTTATTCTAATCTTTAATTCATAAAAAAACCGATTCAGTTAATTAACTGAATCGGTTTTTTTATGACAAGTTATTTACTTTTATTTCTTTTTATATTTAGCTCTTTCAAGTGTGAAAGAAAACTCAGAGCCTACACCAAATGTACTATCGACATAAATTTTTTCCTCGTGTGCTTCAATAATATGCTTTACAATAGCGAGTCCTAAACCAGAACCACCTTCTGTCCTTGCGCCACTTTTATCCACGCGATAAAAACGTTCAAACAGTCTAGATATATTCTTTTTTACAATACCGTCACCGTTGTCTGTCACACGAACGATTACTTTGTTATCAGTCAAATCCTCGATACTTACTTCAGTTGAACCATTGACTTTCCCGTACTTAATTGAGTTTACCACAAGATTCATAACCACTTGCTGAATCTTCTCTTGATCACCTACAACCATTATGGGACTGCTGTATTTCATATCAAACATGAGTAAGATATCTTTTTTGGAAGCCTTCATTTCCAGCAAATCAAAGACATTCTCAATAAGCTTAACAATATCAAATGTTGTTATCTCTAAATTTAGCTCTCCTATTTCCAGTTTAGAAATCATATCTAAATCTTGTACAATATATATGAGCCTTTCTACCCCTTTTTCGGCGCGTTCTAAGTATTTTTTCCGAATTGTTTTGTCGCTCATCGCTCCATCAAGTAAGGTAGATAAATAACCTTGAACCATAAAAAGAGGTGTTTTGAGCTCATGAGAAACATTACCAAGAAATTCTCTTCTGTATGCCTCTCTTACTTTTAGTGTTTCAATTTCCAATTTTTTATCGGTGGCAAACTTTTTAACTTCTCTAGTTAGTGTTGCCATATCCGTAGTTATGGGCTGATTCACAAAAGTGCTAGATTCTAGCAGTGCAACATCATCATAGATTTTTTTTACTTTTTTATAGATAAACCGCTCCACCCGATACTGAATAACAATAAAGGAAAAAGTAGCAATAGAAAGTCCAAAAGTAAAACAAAACTGATACGAGAAAGTAAAAAATAAGTGCGTTAAAAACCCAACTAATCCTGTAGAAAAAAGAGTAATGTACAGTGCTGACTTTATAGCAAATCGATATGTTTTTTTAAAATTGATATTCATCTATACTTCAAACTTATAGCCCACCCCTTTTATTGTTTTGAATAATTCTTCACCAATTTTTTCGCGTAATTTTCTGATGTGCACATCGATTGTTCTGCCGCCTACAACTACTTCATTACCCCAAACCCTATCTAGAATTTCATCTCTTTTAAAAACTTTACCTGGCTTTGAAGCTAACAAATAGAACAACTCAAATTCCTTTCTAGGTAGTACGATCTCGATATTATCTTTGACAATTTTATACTCCTCTCTATTAATTTCGATGCCACCGACATTAAGTGTATCAATATTATGTTCCTTATCATTTAAACGACGAAGCAACGCTTTTACTTTACTTACTAATACTTTTGGCTTAATCGGTTTTGTAATATAATCATCAGCACCAGCATCAAAACCGGCAACTTGGGAGTAATCTTCACTTCTGGCAGTCAAGAACGTAATAAGGACATTGCTAAGTTCTGGGATTTTACGAATATTTTCACAAGCCTCCATTCCGTCCATTTCTGGCATCATAACATCCATTATAATAAGGTCTGGAATTTCTTTTTTAGCTATAGCTACAGCTTCTTTCCCGTTGCTCGCCGTAAAGATCTGGTATCCTTCCTCAGAGAGGTTGTACCCTACAATTTCTAAGATATCCGGTTCGTCGTCTACTAATAGAATCTTCCTGTGTTTTTTCTTCATAAAGCGCCAAAAATTGTTTTTGAATTGTAAATGTAACAATAAATGGGGTATTGAAAAGCTGTTAACCGTAATTTAATATTAGGTTCATTTTTGGACCTAAAACAAAACATAACCATAACAAGCCAGTAACTTACATTTTACATTTCAGGCGTTACTTTGCAAAAAAATTAAACCAAATGAAATTCAAGTTACTATTTTTAACGTTATTTATAACTGCTGTTTCTTTCGCACAGAATAAAGGAACGATAGCCGGAATCTTAACAGACAAAGATGCTAATAATCAGTCATTACCTTTTGCTAACGTTCTTATCAAAGGAACAAATATAGGAACCAATACTGATATTGATGGTAAATATACCATAACAATACTACCTGGAAGTTACACTTTACAATTTAGTTTCGTAGGTTATGAATCTGTAGAGATTCCTGTGACAGTAGCTGCTGATAAAACAGTAACTATTAACAAAGCACTAGGTTCTGGCAGCTATACTCTGAAAGATGTTGTTGTAAAAAACACGGCAAGTAGAGAAAAGGAAACAGCACTTTTACTAGATCAAAAGCAAGCTGTCGTAATTAAACAAAGTATTGGCGCTCAAGAAATGGCCCGAAAAGGAGTTAGTGATGTTGAGGAAGGTTTGACAAAAATTACCGGAATTACTAAAGTTGACGGTAGAGGCTTGTTCATTAGAGGCTTAGAAGACCGATACAATAACTTATTGATAAACGATTTACAATCCCCGTCAAACAGCCCTTTCAAGAAAATTATTCCGTTAGATTTATTTCCTACTGATGTTGTGGGAGTATTAAATATCTACAAAACATTCAATCCTAATATTTCTGGAGATTTTGCAGGAGCAACTGTTAACATTGAAACACCTCAACCAAAAAACATCACTAAACTGAATATTGGTTTTGGATATACAACTAACAATAATCTGCAAGAATTCTTACTTTCTGATGATGCAAATTCTACTAAGGGAACTTTAGGAATAATTGGCAACGACAGAGCACTTCCTAGTATTTTTGGATCAGTTCCAAGCGGACAAAAACTTTCTCCTGCTGAGTATGAAAATGGATTTGGTAAAAAATCTTGGGATGTTAACAATACAAAAAGCCCTTTAAATTCTAGCATTGGATTTTTACATGCTCAAAAATTCAATCTTGAAAAAGAAAGAAACATTAGCTACATCATGTCTTTCAATTTTGACAATAAATATTCTTACAGAGAAGGTGTAGATAGAACTTTTAATCTTGGACAAGGGAACTACGACAATAATTTATACAATACGCAATACAGCTACCAAACTACTTTTTCTGGTTTAGCAGGTTTAAAATACAAGACAAACCGTTTTAATTTAAACTTTAATACGTTCTTGATTAAAGCGACTGAAAGCAAAATTCAAGATCAGTTAGGATACACAAACAGTTTAGCAAATCAGACAAATAATCTTATCAGATTAAACCAATACGAAGAATCTAACTATTGGAACACACAATTGTACGGAGATTATAAATTAACAGAAGACGGAAAACACAGTTTAAAAGCTGGAGGTTCTTATGTAAAAACTTCTTTTCAACAACCGGATAGAAAATTTATCACTGGTGTAAAAGTAAGTGATAGCCAAATAAACATGTCTTATGGTGGTAATAATTTGAACCGTCAATTCCTTGATGTAAAAGGAAACTTCTATTACTCTTCACTTTTAGAATATAATTTAAAATTTGGAGACAAGGAAGAGTCTAACAAATTATCAATTGGATACAACAGTTCGTTGAATGACATGGAATCTTCTTACCGTTTCTTTTCTGGAAGAAGAAATTTAGAGAAAAACTACACTGCCGATTTAAGCACAATTAGCCAAAACATCAACGAAGACATCAATAACGGAATTGTTTACGTTCAAGAAGAGTCTAACGGAGATTATAAAGTAAAACTAAATCAGTTTGTTAATGCCGGATACTTCAATTTGTTTATGAATCTTGGAGAAAAATGGGATTTGAATGCTGGGATTAGAGGCGAAAGTTCAACTCGTACTATAAAATACAGAGAACAAGGGGATCCTTTTGGAAGTGCTTACCGCAAAAAGACAGATGACAAGCTTGACATTTTACCGTCTATAAACGCGAAACGAATTTTGAATGAAAATAGTAATTTGAGAGTGTCATTGGCAAAAACAATAACTCGTCCAGTTGCCATGGAGTTGTTACCAATAAATTACATCAATGCCGATGGAACTTCAGAAAGTGGAAACCCGGATTTAAAAGACAGTGAAAACTATAATGTAGATTTCAAATATGAATTGTTTCCTAACAACAAAGAAATGTTTGCTGTAGGTGTATTTGGAAAAATGATTAATGATCCAATTGAAAGAGTTTTCAAACCAACTGCAAATAGTGGTGGTCAAATCACAACTTTCAAAAACTCAGAGCAAGCGGTTATTTATGGTGCCGAAATAGAAATGCTTTTCCAATTGAGCAGAATAAACGAATCTCTTTCTAATTTCTCTTTAGGTTTCAATACATCATTAATGAGTACTGATGTTAAAATTGACCTTAAAAAACAAGGGAATGAACTAGAAAACAGTACAAACCGTAAACTGCAAGGTGCTTCAAGCTGGTTAATCAATTCTGATTTAAAGTATGATTTCATCCTTAATAAAGATTGGAAAAACTCAATGACATTGGTTTACAACGTTTATGGAGATCGTATTTTTGCTGTAGGTTCATCAGGAATTGATCACATCTACGAAAAATCATTTAGTAAATTAGATTTTGTTTGGACGAACTCAATTTCAAAAAGTATCGAACTTAAATTTGGTGTGGATAACATCTTAAATCCAAGTTATAAGAAAGAGCTGGGAAGCAAAAGCACTTTAAATATTACCGAAGACTCTTTAATTTTAAGAGAATTCAAAAAAGGTGTGGGCTTCTCCTTTAACATAGGATATACGTTTTAAAAACAACAATAAAAAAGAGCCGTCATGGCTCTTTTTTATTGTTTACATAAGTAACATAAACTTTACATCAAATTCATTGTTATATAATACTTTAATAACAATTACATAACTAAATTTCAGAAGCTCAGAAGTACTTTTGACATAAATAATTAACAAAAAAACTTATAATTTTAAAATCATTAAAAATGAAAAAATTAGTATTCAGTCTTGCATTATTAAGCTTGGTTTTTACAAGTTGTACTTCAAGTGATGGCGATGTAGTAACAACTCCACCGACTGCAACGGGTGAAATCACAGGAGATATCACAGCAGCAAAAACTTATAAAAAAGGGGTATATATTCTAAAAGGTACTGTTAGAGTAAAAAGTGATGCTACTTTAACTTTTGAAGCTGGTTCAGTTATCACTGCTGATGTAGCTGACGGTGCAGATGCTTTATTAGTAGAAAAAGGCGGAAAATTAAATATTTCTGGAACTGCAGCAGAACCTGTTGTATTTACTGAAAAATCTAAAACTGCAGGTTCTTGGGGTGGTATAATAATGTTTGGTGATGCTCCTATCGTTTCTGGAAAAACAGCTGACGGAACTCCTATTACAACCGCAACTTCTGAAGACGGAACAAACATTGTTTACGGTGGTACAAATGCTGCTCATAATGGTGGTTCTTTGAAATATGTAAGAGTAGAATATGCAGGTAAAAAAATCCTTGACGGAAACTCTGAGATGAATGGTTTCTCATTTTATTCAGTAGGTTCAGGAACTGTATTAGAAAATCTTGTTTCTTACAAAGGAGCTGATGATGGTTTTGAATTTTACGGTGGAACTGTAAGTGCTAAAAACCTTATTTCTTACGGAAACACAGATGATTCTTTTGACTGGCAAGATGGATGGCAAGGTCAAGCAAATACTAACTGGTATGCTTATCAAACCGGAGCTGGAAATTTTGGAATGGAAATCGAGTCAAAAAGTGTGAACAATGCATTCTTCCCAAAAGTATCTAACATTACTTTAAGAAGAGCTGCTGGTACTGCAACTGAAGCTGGAAATCCACTTGAAATTGATGCAATTCAATTCAAAAAAGAAGGAAATGGAGAATATAGTAATGTAGTAATTTCAGGATACACAAATAGTGTAACTTCAGGAACTACAACAACAAATGCTGTTGCTGTAAGAATACAAGATGCTGCTACAAACACTAATCAAGTTCTTACCGGTAAAATAAAAATGCTAAATGTAAAAATTACAGACAGTAATACTTCTCAATGGGGTGCTGGTGCACTTTTTACAGTTTCATTTTTACCTGCAAACTTCACAACAAGTACATCAGCCTCTGGAGCAGTATTGACTCCTGGAGCATGGGCAATTGTTGATGGCGTTAATTTATTAGAGAATTTATAAAAAACACACCGATTAATTTATATCAAACATCCTGAGAAATCAGGATGTTTTTTTTGGTACAATATTTGAATATTATTTTGTATATTTACTATTTAAACTAATCTGATGGCAAAAA
Organism: Flavobacterium galactosidilyticum; assembly: GCF_020911945.1. NCBI lineage: Bacteria > Pseudomonadati > Bacteroidota > Flavobacteriia > Flavobacteriales > Flavobacteriaceae > Flavobacterium > Flavobacterium galactosidilyticum. Next base: position 1,257,967 of record NZ_CP087135.1, on the reverse strand, counting down.
ACTACTTTTATATTATTACTTTATTGGTTTTTTTATTTTCTATGAGCGTTAGTTCTCAAGAAATTAAGCAACAACCAAAAACGCAAGAAACCGCAACAATAGAGGGTTTAAACTTGTACCCAAATCCTGTGAGTAATGGAAAAGTTTACATTTCTACAAAAAATGACTTTGACAAAGAAATAATTATCTTTGATGTTTTAGGTAAGAAAGTACTACAAACGATATTGAGCTCAAGAGAACTAAATGTGTCTAGTTTGAGTCCAGGTGTTTACATTATAAAAATTAATGAAAAAGAAGCATCGGCTACTCGGAAATTAATTATACGATAATACTCCAAAAAATATTAATAAAGCTCTAATTAATTTTAGAGTTTTTTTTATGGATAAATTACGATCAGAATATCCGTTTCTAAAAACCCAAGACATTTTTTGATTACTTTTGCAAAAAAAATATTTTGATTTCAACCTCCGATATATTTGCTATTTCAAGTCAAAAACAATTTGAAAAGATTGCCTTAAAAGTGTTTCGTTATCAGTACGAAAACAACATAGTGTATCGTGAATTTTGTGAACTTTTGAACACAGATTCTCATAAAGTGAAATCACTAGAGCAAATTCCATTTTTGCCAATACAATTTTTCAAAAGTCACAACGTAGTTTCGAATACTAACGCTATTGAAGAAACTTTTACTAGCAGCGGAACAACTGGAACAATAACTAGTAAACATCTGGTAACTGATGCTTCAATTTACGAAGAAAGTTACCGTAAAGGTTTCTCACAGTTTTATGGAAACATAGAGAATTATGTAGTTTTAGCTTTGTTACCCTCTTATTTAGAAAGAGAAGGTTCTTCTCTAATTTATATGGTTGAAGATTTGATCCGACTTTCCAATCATTCCGAAAGTGGTTTTTACCTACACAATCATGACGAATTGATTAAAAAACTAATTGAATTAGATCAGGCAGGACAAAATGTAATTCTTATTGGAGTTACTTATGCCTTATTAGATCTAATCGAGAAACAGCAATTTCAGTTGCAGAACACTATCATCATGGAAACTGGCGGTATGAAAGGCAAACGCAAAGAAATGATCCGAGAAGAATTGCATCAGCAACTTTGCGAAGGCTTTGGCGTATCGGTTATTCATTCGGAATACGGAATGACCGAATTGCTTTCGCAAGCTTATTCTCTTCGCGAAGGGGTTTTTGAATGCCCTTCTTGGATACAAATACTCATACGCGATACCGAAGATGCTTTGACTTATATTCCTCAAGGAAAAACAGGAGGAATCAACGTGATTGACTTAGCTAATATTAACTCTTGTTCCTTTATAGCGACTCAGGATTTGGGCAAAAAAAATCCCAACAACTCTTTCGAGGTATTGGGACGTTTTGATAATTCGGATATTCGAGGTTGTAATTTGATGGTAATGTAAATTAAACCATTCTAACCACAAAATAATTCTTCTTACCACTTTGCAACAATACAAATTGGTTGTTGATTAGATCTTTATTCGAAAGTATAAAGTCTTCTGCAACTTTCTCTCTATTTACTGAGATAGAATTAGCTGTCAAAGCGCGTCTTGCTTCACCATTTGATTTAAAAAATCCTGTTTTTTCGTTTAAAACATCAATTATATTAATTCCAGTTTCTATTTCAGTTCTTACAATTTCAGCTTGTGGAACACCGTCAAAAACATCTAAGAAAGTAGCTTCGTCCAATTGTTTCAAATCATCTGAAGTTGAATTTCCGAATAAAATATTTGAGGCTTTTATAGCATTTTCCAAATCTTCTGCTGAGTGTACCATTACTGTAATTTCTTCAGCCAAACGTTTTTGTAACAAACGTAAATGTGGTGTTTCTCTATGCTTCTCCGTTAAAACTTCTATTTCCTCTTTCGATAAAAAGGTAAAAATCTTAATGTATTTCTCAGCATCAACATCTGAAGTATTCAACCAGTATTGGTAAAATTTATAAGGTGAAGTACGTGCTGCGTCCAACCAGATATTTCCTCCTTCAGATTTACCGAATTTAGTTCCATCTGCTTTTGTAATCAACGGGCAAGTCAAAGCATACGCCTTTCCACTAGCGATTCTGCGCACCAATTCAGTTCCTGTAGTGATATTTCCCCACTGGTCACTTCCACCCATTTGTAACGTACATTTTTTATCTCTGTACAAATGCAAAAAATCATATCCTTGAACTAATTGATACGTAAACTCTGTAAACGACATTCCTTCAGCAGCTTCAGAAGTCAAACGCTTCTTCACTGAATCTTTGGCCATCATATAATTTACAGTGATATGTTTACCCACATCGCGAATAAAATCCAGAAAAGAAAAATTCTTCATCCAGTCGTAATTATTTACTAATTCAGCTGCATTTGCTGCATCCGAAGTAAAATCAAGAAAACGACTCAATTGCGCTCTAATTGCTTCCTGGTTATGACGTAGAGTTGGCTCGTCTAATAAATTTCTTTCGTTAGATTTCCCTGACGGATCACCTATCATTCCTGTTGCACCACCTACTAAAGCTAATGGTTTGTGTCCAGACAATTGAAAATGCTTCAATAACATTACTCCAACTAAATGCCCTATATGCAATGAATCGGCAGTTGGGTCAATACCCACATACGCCACACGCATTTGTTCCATCAAATGTTCTTCTGTGCCTGGCATAACATCGTGGAGCATTCCTCTCCAAGTCACTTCTTCAATAAAATTTTTCATCTTTTTTAATCAATTTACTTTCGTCAATTCAGCCATTAAGGCCTCGTGTTCGCAAAGATAATAATATCAGCGGCAAAATTCAATTTCAGTGACAATTTCAAAAATAAATATCATTAATCACATGGAAAGAACTAATAGATTCTAATTAAAATAAAGTTGAGCTTAAACTTTTAATTTTTAAAATTGCCATTGATTATTGTCCTTGATATTGCCATTGCATATGATTTTATTACATTTACAAAATGATTTTAGTAACAGGAGGAACAGGCTTAGTAGGCGCACATTTATTACTTCATTTGATTGAATCTCGAAATATCGGGAGCGAGAAAATTCGTGCCATATACCGAACTCCTGAAAGCATCAATAAAACGAGGTCGTTGTTTCAGCTTTACAAAAAAAACAATTTATTTGATGCTATCGAATGGATTCAAGCCGACATCATTGATATTCCGTCTTTGGAACTTGCTTTTATCGGAATTACTCAAGTATATCATTGTGCTGCAATTATTTCATTTGATCCAAAAGATGAAGAAAAAATTCGGAAAGTTAATATTGAAGGAACTGCTAATATTGTCAATTTCTGCCTTAGTAATTCCATTCAAAAACTATGTTATCTCAGCTCAATAGCGGCACTTGGCGATTTAGCAGCACACGAAACCATTATCACCGAAGAAACGGAATGGAACCCAGAAAAACCGCATAGCGATTATGCTATTTCTAAATACGGTGCCGAAATGGAGATTTGGCGTGGTCAACAAGAAGGATTAAAAATACTAATTATAAATCCAGGTGTAATTATTGGCCCAGGTTTCCAAGAACAAGGAAGTGGATTACTGTTTAAAAAAGTAGTTGAAGGACTGACATTTTACACGCTTGGAACTACTGGATTTGTAGCAGTTAGCGATGTAGTGCGAATTTGTAACGCATTAATGAATAGCGATATCAAAAACGAACGATTTGCTCTAGTTGCTAACAACATAACTTTTAGAGACATCTTAAATAGTATCGCAGATGCTTTGCAAGTGCAAAAACCCACAAAACATGCGAAGCCTTATTTAATGGAACTAGTCTGGAGGATAGATTGGATTTTATCTATTGTATTTGGACAAAAAAGAGAATTTACCAAAGCCACGGCAAAAGCATCTTATTCAAAAAGTCTATATTCCAATCAAAAAATAAAAGACACGTTACATATTGAATTTACAGATATAAAGGAATATATCAAAGTAATTTCAAAGTTGAAAGCTTAATTATATTTTATTCTAAAGGCTCTTTTTTAAGAATCGATTCCTTTACCAAATTTTTTCTCACCAATGGTTTTCTAGCTTTAGAGACGGTGTCGATAGCTATTTCTGCTTTCGGAAGTTTTTTGCTTTTAATGCTTTTTATTTTCTTATTTTGTTCCAATACAACCAAGGAATCTGCAACCACTTTCTGTTTATCTACCCGTTTTACAACTTCATCAAACATTAGCTTGTAGCTCTCATAATCAGCAGAGTAATACACGTTACTTTTAACAAACTGTAGGCTATCTACTTTATATTTTTTAAAAATAAAATCTCTTGAATTAATTTTAAAACTATCAATCGACGTTGGATTTTGATTTCGAATCGCATCTAAAATTGAAATATCATAGATAATATCTACCATAACCTTCTTGTCAATAAGATTTTCTGGTTTTTTTATTAGCTCCTCTTTACAACTTACAAAAAGAGCTAATACCGCTAAGAATACGATTATTTTTCTCATCTAACTTATCTTTTATCGTTCAAATAACAAGCGTTTACCTGCACGAATATCTTTGACTTTAAACGCAGTATAAACTAACTGTCCATTTACAAAAGTATGAGTAATTCTGGATTTAAAAGTAAACCCTTCAAATGGAGACCATCCACATTTAGCTAAAATATTTTCTTTTTTCACACTCCAAGGTAATCCAGAATTTACAATTACTAAATCTGCATAACACCCTACTTTAATAAAACCACGCTTTTCAATTTTGAAAATCTTGGCAGGATTGTGACACATTTTCTCCACAATTTTCTCTACACTTATTTGTCCTCTATGAAAAGACTCAAACATAGCCACAACAGCATGTTGCACTAATGGACCGCCAGAAGGAGCTTTTAAATAAGACTGTTTTTTCTCTTCTAAAGTATGCGGAGCATGATCCGTGGCTATCACATCAATTCGACCGTCTAGTAATGCTTCCCAAAGCACTTTTCTGTCATTTTCACTTTTTACAGCAGGATTCCACTTAATCAAGTTCCCTTTTGTCGCATAGTCGTCATTAGTAAACCACAAATGATGAATACATACCTCAGCAGTAATTTTTTTGTCTTCTAATGGGATTTTATTGGTAAACAAATCCATTTCCTTAGCAGTCGAAAGGTGGAAAATATGCAAACGTGCACCTGTTTTCTTTGCCAATGCAACAGCTTTAGATGATGAGATATAACACGCTTCTTCACTGCGAATCAAGTGATGAGCTGTAACTGGAATATCCTCACCAAACTCTTCTTTATACCTTTCTAAATTATTTTTTATTGTAGTTTCATCCTCACAGTGTACCGCAATAAGCATTGGAGTACTTGAAAATATTTTTTCAAGAGTAGCTTCATTATCCACTAACATATTTCCAGTTGAAGAACCTAAAAATATTTTAATACCAGCAACATTCTTAGGATTCGTTTTTAAAACCTCATCTAAATTATCATTAGTAGCTCCCATCATAAACGAATAATTCGCGTATGATTTTTCAGCAGCTAACTGGTATTTTTCCTCTAATATTTCTTGAGTAACGGCATTAGGTACCGTGTTAGGTTGCTCAATAAACGAAGTAATTCCTCCCGCAACTGCAGCCCTAGACTCTGATTCTATATCTCCTTTATACGTTAATCCTGGCTCTCTAAAATGTACTTGATCATCAATTGCACCAGGAATTAAATAATTTCCCTCAGCATCGATAATCTTACAATCAGGTGATTTAGCACTGATCGTCTCTGAAATTTCAACAATTAAGTCATCCTCAATTAATACATCGCCTTCAAAAATCACCCCTTCATTTACTATTTTGGCATTCTTAATTAAAACCCTGTTCATCGTTTTTATTTCTTATAATGTGTTAACTAATTTCTTTAATCTAAGCGCAATAACTCCAAAAACAGCTTCAACAATAATTGAATTACTCATTTTAGATTGCCCTTTTGTTCTATCAGTAAAAATAATTGGAACCTCAACAATTTGAAATTTTTTACAATACGTTCTGTATTTCATTTCGATTTGAAAGGCGTAACCAACAAATTTTATCTTATCTAAATTTATTTCTTGCAAAACTTTTCTTTTGTAACATACAAAACCGGCTGTTGCGTCATGAATTTTCATTCCAGTTACCAGTCGGACATATACTGAAGCAAAATACGACATCAACACTCGACTTAATGGCCAGTTTACAACATTTACTCCGGTAACATATCGAGATCCAATTGATAAATCTGCATCACCAAAATGACATGCGTTGTATAGTTTTTCTAAATCACTTGGATTGTGAGAAAAATCTGCATCCATTTCGAAAATAAATTCATACTTTCTTTCTAATGCCCATCTAAAACCATGAACATAAGCAGTTCCTAAACCTGATTTTTTTTCTCTTTTTTCCAAAAACAACCTTCCCTTAAACTCCGATTGAAGTAAAATAACCTTATCAGCAGTATGATCTGGTGAATTATCGTCAATAATTAGAATATGAAAAAGTTTATGTTGCGAAAGCACCGATCGAATAATGCTTTCAATGTTTTCAATTTCGTTATAGGTAGGGATTATAACAATACAATCATTCATATATGGTCTAATTTCACCGCAAAAGTAAACTTTTTATGCCATTTGTACCTTAATAAAATTATAATAAAAAGAATGATAGAAAAATTAGTAATTTTGCAGCGTTATGATCGAAACTATACTTCATCCTAGAATATTAGACAGCAAAGACTGGGCAACAGTACTTTTTGTTTTATCATTTGCTATAATAGCAGTTACAAAATCTGTTTTTGAAAATCGATTTGCTGATTTCGCGAACCTAATTTATTCAAACAAATATATTAAAGTTTATAAAGACAGTACCAATTTAAAAAGCACCTTCACCTTATCTCTGTTTCTAGTTCAAGTTATTTCTCTTGCCTTTTTCATACAAATAACCCTTAGTTATTTTGGCCATGCCTCAAAAACAGATTGGCTATTATATATCCAGATAGTCACGCTTTTAGTTTTCTTTATTTTATCCAAATACTTGATCGAAAAAATAATCGCAACATCGTTTAATATTGAAGAATTTATGGAGCAATTCAATCTCCAAAAAGTTACTTACAGAACCTATATTGGGCTATTTATACTGCCGTTTAACATAATTCTCTTCTATTACGATTCAATTTCAAAAAATATTCCACTTCTTATTATTGCTATAATATTGATAATAAACATGTTAACTTATTTGATTTCAATAAAAAATTATCAAAACCTAATATTCAGTAAGTTGTTTTACTTTATTTTATATCTTTGCGCTCTTGAAATAGCACCCTATTATTTTATGTATTATTGGTTTACAAAAGGAAATGCTTAGAAAAAGTGAAAATATGAAAGTGAAAACAATTTTGGTGTCACAACCTGAACCTAAGGTCGAAAATTCACCTTACTTTGAACTTCAACAAAAGCATAAAGTAAAAATTGATTTCAGACCTTTTATTCATGTAGAAGGAGTTAATGCAAAAGAGATTAGACTTCAAAAAGTCGATCTTAATAATTACTCTGCAATTATTTTAACAAGTAAAAATGCTGTTGATCACTTTTTTAGAGTAGCGGATGAAATGCGCTTTAAAGTACCTGAAGGATTAAAGTATTTCTGTCAATCAGAAGCTATAGCTTTTTATTTGCAAAAATATGTAGTGTATAGAAAACGTAAAATCTATGTTGGACCAAAAGATTTTGCTGATTTATCTCCATTGATAAAAAAATACAAGGACGAAAAATTCTTACTACCTGCTTCAGATCAATTAAATGCTGACGCAACAGTAACACTTAATGCATTAAAAGTAGATTGGACACCAGCTGTTTTTTACAAGACAGTAATGAGTGACTTATCTGATCTTGCTGATGTTTATTATGATGTTTTAGCTTTCTTTAGTCCAACAGGAATCAAGTCGCTATTTATGAACTTTCCAGACTTCGAACAAAACAATACACGAATTGCAGTTTTTGGAAGTACTACTCAAAAAGAAGCATTGGATCATGGTTTAAGAGTTGATATTCTTGCTCCTACGCCTTCAACACCTTCTATGACAATGGCATTAGAAAAATACATTGTTGAAGCAAATAAAACTAAATAAAAAAATATTTTTTTTTAAAATAAATCAAAGCCACTCCTAATACGAATGGCTTTTTTTTTGTTTTAAAATTGTAGATTTCTTTCTAAAAAAAATCTCTTACTTTTTAGCATAAAAAAAATCCAAACCCCAGCAAAGTGGAGTTTGGATTTTATGCAATTGTGAATAGTAAAGGACTAGTCTCTTCTACTTCCTCCCATATAAATTGACACGTAGTACAATAACGTTGCAATAGACCCTAAAGCAGCCACAACGTAAGTCCTAGCAGCCCATTTTAGCGAGTCTTTTGCGCCAGCTTGCTCTTGTGTTGTAAGCATTCTTTTGTTTTCTAACCAAGCTAATGCACGATTACTCGCGTCATATTCGACCGGTAAAGTTACAATTGAAAATAAAGTAGTTGCTGCAAAAATTATAATTCCCACTAATAATAATTGTGGAAAAGTTTTCATCATCAAAATTCCGCCAAGTAGAATCCACTGCATGTACGTCGAAGCTACGTTAACTACTGGCACTAATTTAGAACGCATAGTTAACCATTGATAACCCACAGCATGTTGCACAGCGTGTCCACATTCGTGCGCTGCAACTGCAGCAGCAGCAGCATTTCGCTGATTATAAACCGCTTCACTCAAATTAACTGTTTTATCAGCAGGATTGTAGTGATCCGTCAAACGACCTGGAGTTGATATTACTCTCACGTCACGAATTCCATTATCAGCAAGCATTTTTTCAGCAATTTCAGCACCTGACATCCCGTTTTGCAGTTGCAATTTAGAATAATGTTCGAATTTACTTTTTAGCCTCGAACTTACTAACCAGCTGAAAAGCATAATTGCTCCAGCAAGAATCAAATATCCCATTCCCATATTTCTGTTTTTTTTTATTTTTATTTTTATAGTTGCAAATAAACCATCAAATTGTGAACCAAATTTAAAAAATGCCATATTGACATTCGTTAAATTGATACTAAAAAAACATTTCGATCAATCTAATGAATCAATTCTTGTTTAATTAGTAAAAAAAAACAACCACAGATTATACCAATTTATAAAAATTAGCACAATCTGTGGTCAAAAACTTATACTTTTAACAGCTTTAGCAAATTTATAGTCGTACTAACCCACCAAGTTTATAATTTTTCCTGGAACGATAATTACTTTATTTGGTGTTCTACCTTCTAATTGTTTTTGCGTTCTTTCATCTTTCATTACGATTTCCTCAATTTGTTCTTTGGTTAAATCCAAAGGCAATTTGATTGTGAAACGCATTTTTCCATTGAAAGAAACAGGATATTCTTTTTCACTTTCTATTAAATGTGCTGGTTCGAAAACCGGAAAAGGAACTGTTGCAATTGAACCTTCGTGGCCTAATAACGACCATAACTCTTCAGCAATATGCGGTGCATAAGGCGAAATCACAACTGCTAAAGGCTCTAAAATGGCACGAGAATGACAATTTTGAGTTGACAATTCGTTAACACAAATCATAAACTGCGATACCGAGGTATTGAATGAGAAATTCTCAATATCTTCAGCTACTTTTTTGATGGTTTTGTGTAATGATTTTAAATTGTCTTTTGTTGGTACATCATCAGTAACAACCATACCATTATCATCAAAATACAAACGGCATAATTTTTTAAGAAAACCAAAAACTCCCGAAATTCCTGCGGTATTCCATGGCTTTGCTTGTTCCAATGGTCCTAAGAACATTTCATACAAACGCAGCGTATCAGCTCCATATTCATTACAAATATCATCCGGAGTTACTACATTGTATTTCGATTTTGACATTTTCTCCACTTCTCGACCTACTATGTATTTTCCATTTTCTTCTGTGATGAATTCTGCGTCAGAATAATCTGAACGCCAGTTTTTAAAAGCAAGTGTATCCAGTTCATCAGAAGAATTTACAAAAGAAACGTCAACATGTAATGAATCAAATGAAATAATTGATTCAAAGCTTTGTATGTTTTTATAATCGTTTCTAAAATCAGTTTCTAAAATTTTAAGTAAAGAGTCTAATCTGTCAGAAATCCCAGAAATAATTTGACCATGTGTTAATAAATCTCTATATTTTCTAGAAATAAAAATTGGATAGATATTAGTAAAATCTTCCGTATTCCCTCCATTTTGAATTAAAAATTGAATTTTTAATCGATAAACAAAAGCACTATTTCCCAAAATCATTCCTTGATTGATCAGCTTTTTGAATGGTTCCTCTGTTGGTGCAAAGCATTTATCCTTTAAGAATTTATTCCAAAAACGAGAATACAATAAATGTCCTGTTGCATGCTCATTTCCTCCAATATATAAATCGACACTTTCCCAATACGACAAGGCTTCTTTGCTAGCAAACTCATTTTCGTTGTGTGCATCCATATAACGCATCCAGTAAAACGAACTTCCAGCCCAACCTGGCATGGTATTCAATTCTAATGGGAAAATGGTTTTGTTATCGACCAAATTCGTATCAACCACTTTATTATTTACATTGTCCCAAGCCCAAACAGTTGCGTTTCCTAATGGCGGCAAACCATCTTCGGTCGGAAGATATTTCTCTACTTCTGGCAAAACAATTGGCAAATATTTCGCATCAATCATTTGAGGCAAACCATTCACATAATAAACTGGAAATGGTTCTCCCCAATAACGCTGACGAGAAAAAACGGCATCACGCAAACGGTAATTGGTTTTTCCTTTTCCTTGGTTTAATTTTTCTAATCCTTCAATTACTTTTTGAGTTCCTTCTTTATATCCTAATCCGTCTAAAAAATGAGAATCTATTAATTGAAATCCGTCCTTAGAACCGAAAGCGCCCTCAGTAATATCTTTATCAAAAATATTCTTGATGTCTTGCATTCCGTTTTGACCTTTGAAGAAATTGGCAAAAGCATAATCACGCTCATCACCGCAAGGAACCGCCATCACAGCACCTGTTCCGTAACCTGCGAGAACATAATCTCCAATCCAAACTGGAATTGCTTCTTTAGTAAATGGATGTTCAGCATAAGCTCCTGTAAAAACTCCCGAGATTGTTTTTACATCAGCCATACGTTCTCTTTCAGATCGTTTTGATGTTTTTTCGATGTAGGATTCTACAGCTCCTTTTTGATCTGGAGTGGTTATTTTTGCAACCAATTCATGCTCTGGTGCCAATGTCATAAACGTTACTCCAAATATGGTATCAGGACGAGTTGTAAAAACAGAAATAACTTCATTGTGATTTTTCACATTAAACGAAACCATCGCTCCAACACTCTTCCCAATCCAGTTTCTTTGGCTTTCTTTGATGCTTTCGCTCCAATCAATGTCATTCAAACCTTGCAAGAGACGTTCTGCATAAGCTGAAATTCGCATACTCCATTGCGTCATTTTTTTTCGAACTACGGTAAAACCACCACGCTCTGAAACACCATTTACAATTTCGTCATTCGCTAAAACGGTTCCTAATCCCGGACACCAGTTTACTTCAGTTTCGGCCAAATATGTCAATCTATATTGCAGCAAAATCTTCTCTTGTTGTTCTTTTGCGAAAGCAGTCCATTCACTTGCAGCAAATTCTTGAATGTTGTCATCGCAAACTGCATTGACATTCGCATTTCCTTCTGCTGAAAAAATAGCTATCAAAGTCGAAATATCTTCGGCTCTATCGCTGTTTTTATTGTACCAAGAATTGAATAATTGGATAAAAATCCACTGCGTGTGTTTGTAATAATCTGGATTTGAAGTACGCACTTCTCTGCTCCAATCGAAGGAGAATCCAATTTTGTCCAATTGCTTTCTGTATCCGGCAATTTCATTTCCTTCTTTATCCACGCCTCCGTCAATATTTACCGAAGTCGTATCTTCCGGACGCTGACCCGTTTGTATTGCATATTGTTCCGCAGGCAATCCGAAACTGTCGTAACCCATTGGATGCAAAACATTAAAACCTTGGTGTCTTTTATAACGAGAATACACGTCAGAAGCGATGTATCCAAGTGGATGTCCTACGTGCAATCCTGCTCCCGATGGATAAGGAAACATATCTAGTACATAGTACTTTGGTTTTTCTGAATTATTTTCGGCTTTAAAGGTTTCATTTTCTAACCAATATTTTTGCCACTTGGCTTCAATTTCGTTCGGGTTGTACTTCATAATAATAGGATTCAGAGTAACAGAATTACTCATTTGCTTCATTTATTTCTGGAAATGACTATTTTCAGGTGCCAAATTTACGTTTATTGTACGAAAGTTGAAACTTTGGGCGTTATTAACTTTAAATAAAGAAATTCTTTGTTATTTTTACCCAATAATTTCAATAAACTATGAGCTCTTCCTTTGATAATTTTCAAAAACGCCGATTAATTTCCTCCTATTTTTCAGTAGTACTAAGTGTATTCTTAGTTTTATTTCTATTGGGAATTTTAGGTCTTTTTATCATAAATTCTAAAAAATTAGCTAACGATTTCAGAGAAAATATTGCCATGACAGTATTTTTCAAAAATGAAGCTAACGATAGTATTTTGAAAAATTTTGGAACGGAATTAAAAGCAAATCGTTTTGTAAAATCTTACAATTTCGTTGCAAAAGATGCAGCTGCAAAACAGCATACAGATATCATTGGCGAGGACTTTATGACCTTCCTTGGCGAAAACCCACTTCAAAACTCATATGATATTCACTTAAAAGCAGACTACGTAGTTAAGGACAGTATTGCAAAAATTGAAACTAGTTTACGTAAAAATGCTATGGTTTCAGATATTGTTTACGATAAACAATTAGTGAATTTAGTAAATGATAATATCAAAAAAGTAAGTTCTTGGATTTTAATAATCAGCGGATTTCTTGCTATAATCGCCGTTCTACTTATTAATAGTTCACTGCGTTTATCTATTCACTCAAATCGATTTATTATCAAAACGATGCAAATGGTTGGTGCGACAAAGTCTTTCATCAGAAAACCTTTTGTAATGCGAAGTATTAAATTAGGAATGATTGGAGCAGTTTTAGCAGTTTTAGCATTGATAGGAGTACTACTTTATGTACAAAGCAACTTTCCAGGTCTTGGTATATTAGATGATAAAGCTTCTATAGGAATGATTTTACTAGCTGTTTTAGGAGTTGGTGTATTAATTACTTGGTTAAGCACGTATTCTGCAACACAACGATTCTTGAATTTAAGAACTGACGACCTTTATTAAATAATTTAAAAATTAGGAATGAGATTGCTTAATTCCTCTAAATGATATTATGAAAAATAACGAACAGAAATCTGAATTTCTATTTAACAACATAAATTACAAAATTCTACTAGTTGGAATTGCAGTTATCGCTTTAGGATTTATCCTAATGTCAGGCGGCGGAAGTGATGATCCAAATGTTTTTAGTGATGCTATCTTTAATTTCAGAAGAATTAGATTAGCACCAACCACTGTTTTAATAGGTTTTGGGATAACCATTTATGCCATTCTTAAAAATCCAAAAAAAGCATAAATGAATACTTTACAAGCATTTTTAATTGCTATAATAGAAGGATTAACTGAATATCTTCCTATTTCCTCAACTGCACACATGGTTTTTCTTAGTTCTTATTTTGGAATTCAAGAAGATGATTTTGTAAAACTTTTCCAAGTTTCTATTCAATTTGGAGCCATTCTAGCTGTAGTTGCTTTGTACTGGAAGAAATTTTTCGATTTCACTAAATTTAATTTTTATATTAAACTCGTTTGTGCTGTAATCCCAGCTCTAGTATTAGGGAAATTATTTGATGACAAGATCGAAGCCGTTTTAGGAGATCCTATTCCTATTGCTATTGTATTAATTCTAGGCGGAATAATTCTACTTTTTATCGACAGTCGTTTTAAAAACCCAACTGTTGTTAGAGAAGAAGATATTACTATAAAAAAAGCAGTAACTATTGGTTTTTGGCAATGTTTAGCAATGATGCCAGGAACAAGTCGCTCAGCAGCATCAATAATTGGCGGAATGCAACAAGGATTAACGCGTCATGTAGCTGCAGAATTTTCTTTTTTTCTAGCAGTACCTACCATGATGGCAGTTACTTGTTATTCTCTTTTCTTGAAAACCTACGAAACTTCACAAATGAAGGGTTACGAATTGATTTTAAAGTCTAACGAGAACATTCAGTTATTCCTTATTGGCAATGTCGTTGCGTTTATAGTTGCCGTTATCGCAATTAAATTTTTCATTGAAATTATCAAAAAATACGGTTTCAAACCTTGGGGATGGTACCGAATCATTGTTGGTTTATTTCTATTGATTTACTTTTCATATTTTAAATAATTTCCTTTGAATACAGTTGAAGATTATCTTAATGGCCAAATTATACTTATTGACAAACCTTTGAATTGGACTTCTTTTCAGGCAGTTAATAAATTAAAATATGCGCTGATTAACAAACTTGGTCTGCCAAAAAAATTTAAGATTGGTCACGCCGGAACCTTAGATCCTCTAGCAACTGGATTGTTATTAGTGTGCACCGGAAAATTTACTAAAAGAATTACTGAACTTCAAGGTCAAGCAAAAGAATATACTGGAACATTTTATATCGGAGCCACTACTCCATCATATGATTTAGAAACTGAAATTGATCAAATCTATCCTACTTCACACATTGACGAGGATTTGATTCATGAAACAATTAAACAATTTCTTGGCGAAATAGATCAAAAACCGCCTATTTATTCTGCGATAAAAAAAGATGGTGTTCGATTATACGAACACGCGCGTGCTGGAGAAATTATTGAAATTGCGTTCAGAAAGACTACCATTCACGAATTTGAAATAACTAGAATTGCGCTTCCAGAAATCGATTTTAGGGTAGTTTGTAGCAAAGGAACTTATATACGTTCATTAGCGTATGATTTTGGAAAAGCGATGAATTCAGGATCTCATTTAACGGCTTTACGTCGAACAAAAATTGGCGATTACAACGTTATTGACGGAATCGATGTTACCGCTTTTGAAGATAGTTTGACGACGGATGTTTAAAACCCGTAGATTCTTTAAAATTATAATTTTATTTATACTATTAAGTTTTAATGCTTATTCTCAAAGCAACAAATTCATTTATACGCAATTTGACGTTACAATCGCTTTACGTGGAAATCCAGATGCGAATGTCGTAGATGAATACACCCAAAAAAAAGGTTCTTGGTTTGTTCCTGACGGTTTAGGAACAAAACTGGGTTATGGGGTTCATTATAAAAAATGGCTTGGCCTAGGAATTCACAGCGGAATCAATTGGGAATGGACTGACAAATTAGTTGTTGTTCCTGTTTTTGCCAACTTTCGATTAAGTCCACAAGTGGGAGAAGAAAGCAGAATTACTCTACAGTTAGGGCTTGGAAAAGCTATAGCCTTAGGTCGAGGAGATTTGATGGGTGACTACAAAAAAATAAGTCTAGGCCTACAGAATGATGATTTATTACTTTTTATCGAACTGAACCATTATGCTCTGCCTATAAATAAACAAAAATCCTCCGGAAATATAAGTTTAGGAATATCGTTAATCAGTTTTTAAATCAGGCTTGACTACTAAGAAAAACAAAAAACACATTACAAACTCTCTAAAGGAATTTGCAATGTGTTTTTTTTTAGTAAAAAATCAAAGTAGTTTTAATTCATACTCTCCCTTTTTAAATAGATTGAAACATGATTAATAATTTGCTACTTTTTTACCTCCGAATAGCAAATAGGACACGTAATCATAAATTTTTTCGAATAATTTTTTCATAATGATGTTTTTCAAATTGTTAAACAATACTTAAACACCTATAAAAAAGTAAATCAAATAATAGACTTGGTTAGAAATCACTAAGTTATGAAATAATATTTGATTTTAAAAATAAAATACGATCACTACATTGAAATATTAATTTGCTAAAAATAATTGTTTACGACTCTATTTCTAACATCATATCAATTATTTCTTTCTGACTACTCAATCCTTTATCGTGTAAATACCACAGTTGTAAATTAGTTTTTGCGGTTTCGTCAACAACACCAAACTCCTTTTTATAATCTTGTATTAAAGCAATCGCACCTTGAGGTCTTGGCCCCCAATGGCCCATTAATTCTCCTGTTTGTTTATCAACAATAATAACGATTGGAATTGATTTTGATTTATTCGTCAAAAACAAATTCATTAAATCCTCATTCTCATCTCTCAAAACAATTCTTAACTCTATTTTTCCTGATTCTATTGCCATTTTATTAACAACTGGCAACAATTGAGCGGCATCACCGCACCAGCCCTCCGAAATTACCAACCAGATATATTCTCTCTCTAAAGATTTTAGTTTAAGACTATTTTCATCTGTTATTTTCATTGTTTTATCTAAACGATTCATTCTCGTTTCGTTCAGTGTACTGTAATTAGTTAAATCATCCGATTGTTCATTACCTGTTGATTTATTTTCCAATAATAAATCGGAAACTAATTTTCTATATTCTAAATAAGGGTGACTATTAAATAATGCCTTAGCTATTGCAGTTTTCATAATTCAAGATTAATTTTTACAAAGTTACCATAAAAATGAGGTTAAAAGGTGATATTTATCACTTTCAAAGCTACAAAATGAGTAATTTTATACCAAACAAAGATTATGGATTTAAAAACAAAGTCAATAGGACTGATACTTTCTGGTGGCGGTTCTAAAGGTTTGGCACACGCCGGAGTAATTAAGTTTTTAGAAGAACAAAACATCATTCCAGATCGCATAGCTGGAACGAGTGCAGGTTCAATCGTTGGCGCATTATACGCTTGGGGAAAAACACCCGAAGAAATTCTCACCTTCTTTAAATCAATCTATCTTTTTCACTGGAAACACCTCACTTTTAAAAAAGCAGGCTTAATTGACTCCGAATCATTCAAGCATTATTTTTACAGTATTTTTAAAGATGCCGTATTAGGCGAATTAAAAATTCCGTTACAAATTACTGCTACCGATATGGTACGAGGTAAATTAAAAGTTTTTGGTCCAGATACTAAAATCGTTGATGCCATATTAGCTTCTTCTGCCTTTCCTGGAATCATGTCACCGTACGAAATCAAAGGAAATTTATACAGTGATGGAGGCATTTTGAATCATTTTCCAACGGATATCCTACAAGGACACTGCGAAACTCTAATAGGTATCTATGTAAGTCCTATTCAAAAAATTGAAGCAAAAGATTTGAATTCGATAAAAGCAGTTACCACTAGAGCTTTCGACATACTATCAGCAAACTCAAATATGCATAAGTTTAATAATTGTGATTGGGTTATTGAGCCAAAGGATTTGTCGCTTTATAGCACTTTTGAAACTAACAAAATTAAGATGGATGCGGTTTTTAAAATTGGCTATGAAGCCGCAAAAGAATCCTACGAAAAACTTAATTTATAAATTTTAAGGAACACTATTTTTAAAAATCAGAATATGTCTATATTTGCACCAATCAACACAACACAAAATGAAATATAAAAGAATTCTTCTAAAACTAAGTGGTGAAGCCTTAATGGGTGATTTACAATACGGAATTGATCCTAAAAGACTAGATGAATATGCTGATGAAATCAAGCAAATCCACGAGAAAGGAATTGAAATCGCTATTGTTATAGGTGGTGGAAACATTTTTAGAGGAGTTGCTGGAGCAAGTGCAGGAATGGACAGAGTGCAAGGAGATTACATGGGAATGCTTGCAACTGTTATCAACGGAATGGCATTACAAGGCGCATTAGAAGGAAAAGGGATGAAAACCCGTTTACAAACTGCGTTAAAAATGGAGTCTATCGCTGAACCATACATTAAACGAAGAGCAGACCGTCATCTTGAAAAAGGGCGAATTGTAATTTTTGGAGCAGGAACAGGAAATCCTTATTTTACAACAGATACTGCTGCAGTTTTACGTGGAATAGAAATCAATGCTGATGTTATCCTAAAAGGAACAAGAGTAGATGGAGTTTACGATTGTGATCCAGAAAAAAATGCAAGTGCTGTTAAATTTGATTTTATTTCATTTGAAGACGTACTTAAAAAAGGACTTAATGTAATGGACACCACTGCATTTACCTTGAGCCAAGAAAACAAACTACCAATTGTTGTTTTTGACATGAACACTGAAGGGAATCTATTAAAAATTTGCGAAGGACAAAACATAGGAACCGTAGTAAACATTTAATCATTAAATAGATTTAGAATATAAAGAGCTAAAATTTTAAAGAAATGACTGAAGAAATTGAATTTATATTAGATAGTACCAAAGAATCTATGACAGGTTCTGTTGCGCATTTAGAAAAGGAATTTTTGAATATCCGTGCTGGAAAAGCATCTCCGGCAATGCTTGGGAGTGTTTTTGTAGATTATTACGGATCAGCAACTCCACTTTCACAAGTTTCTAAAATTAGCGTTCCTGATGCGAGAACAATTACTTTGCAGCCTTTTGAAAAAAACATGCTACAAGCAATCGAAAAAGCAATTATGATTGCAAATATCGGGTTTAACCCAATGAACAATGGCGATGTAATTATCATTAGTGTTCCCGCATTAACTGAAGAAAGAAGACGTGAACTTGCTAAACAAGCTAAAGTAGAATCTGAGGATGCTAAAGTAGGTATCAGAAACGCTCGTAAAGATGCTAATACTGATATTAAAAAATTAGAAAAAGACGGAACATCTGAAGACATTTGCAAAAGTGCTGAAGAAGAAGTTCAAAACTTAACTAATGCTTTTATCAAAAAAATTGACGAACTGCTAGTTCAAAAAGAAGCTGAAATCATGAAGGTTTAAGCAACTTGAAATAATTAAAAAATCCGTCTTGATAAAACTTAAGTTTTTAAAGACGGATTTTTTTTGCATTTTCAATCACGCAAAAACCTACGTATTTGAAACAAATTTCAGTCCAATTATTGAACTAATTAGTGTTGTGATAAAAAATATTCTCCAGAAATCAGCAGGTTCTTTAAATACAAAAATCCCAACTAACACTGTTCCTACGGCTCCTATTCCAGTCCAAACCGCGTAAGCCGTTCCTATAGGTAGTGTTTGTGTCGCCTTATAAAGCAATAGCATACTTATCGCCAAACATGTTAAAAATCCTAACAACCACAACGTTGATGTCGTACCCGAAGTTTCTTTGGCTTTCCCTAAACAGGTGGCAAAACCAACTTCAAAAAGACCACCAATAATCAATAAAATCCAATTCATATTACTGTTTTAAAATTAAGACTGAAGGTACTTCACTCAGCCAGATTATTCTTGAATCTACTAATTGCTTCCAACTTTCGAGACTAATTAACATTAAATCCTGTTGCTCTAAAAATTCCTTTTCAATTTTTTGACTAGAAATCAAACTTATGTTATTCGGGTATTTCTGCTCTAAAGAATCGAGCGCGCTTTTCATAACAAAATTAGTTTGAAGATGTCCATTTGCATCCAAAATTACAACTTCGGAATTGTTATTAAAAATTAATTTCTGCGCATATTCGATCAAAAATGAATCTTCGGTACGAAAGATTGGGATAAAAACACGTTCGACAGCTTGTAAATCCTTATCGATCAAAATCCCTATTGGCATCTTAGTTTTCGAAATAATCTGCCTTGTTCTTTCATCAAAAGGAGAGTTTTCGAACAAACCTTCCTTTCCGGTAAACTTATCAATCAATCGATCCGGATTAATAATTCTGGTTGTGAATCCAATAACTTTTCCCAGAATAGTTCCTTCAAAAATTGATTTCCCTAAACCAACTAACAACAAGTCGTAATCTCCTTGATTTGCAACTTCAGCAATTTCACTCTCTATATCAACTGCCGCTTTGAAAATTGTCTTTATTTCTTGATTTAATAATTTTGATTGTTCAACAATAGGACGAAAAATAATTTTCTCTTTATCTTCTAAATTAAAAGAATGCACCTCATCACTCAACGACAAGTGCATAACAGTAATACAAGATTCTCCTTTTTGTTTTTTTATAAAACTATTCGCTAATCGCAATAAGGATTTTCCTTTTTCATTATTTCCAAACGAAATTAAGATTCGGTATTTACTAAAATTTGCGGCTTGAATAACTTGATCGCCATCTTTCGTTTTAAAAATAAAATTAATCAAATCTAAAGCTGGACCAGTCATAAATGTTGTTACTAATGCCATGATAACCATCATAGTAAAAACTTCAGGAGTCAACACTTTAAGTTCTAATCCAATGTTTAAAACGATTAATTCCATCAAACCTCTAGTATTCATTAAGGCACCAATTGTTAAACTATCGCGCCAACTTTGTCCAACAAATTTAGCGGCTAAAGCACTTCCTAGAAATTTTCCAGTAACAGCAACTAAAATAATAAATCCAGTTACTTTCCAAAGATATGGATCGTTTAACAATCCAATTTCTGTTTTTAAACCAGTAAAAACGAAAAACAGAGGAAGTAATAAAATTAAAGCAACATCCTCGACTTTTTCAATAAAAATAGATCTAAATTTAGGAACATCTGGCATAATTGCACCAGCCATAAATGCTCCAAAAAGTGCATGAATCCCTATAACCTCGGTTGCGTACGAAGACATAATTAATACTAAGAAAAAGATAGCAACAACAGGTTTACCAATACTCTCTTTTGAACCGTATAAATCACCTATCCTTTTTAAAAATGGTTTAACGATGAAAATCATAACCATCACATACAGTATTGCAAGCGAAATAATATACAAGGAACTAACGAACGTTCCGGCTTTCACAATGGCAATTACAACTGCTAAAATACACCAAGCAGTAATGTCATCTGCGGCAGCACAGGTAATTACTATCGCTCCTAATTTTGTTTTATGAATTCCCCTTTCCTGCACGATTCGAGCTAGAACGGGAAAAGCAGTGATACTTAACGCAATTCCCATAAATAAACTAAAAGAAAGAAACTTCACTCCTTCGGGAGCAAATTGATCATATACAAAATAAGCCAGACCAATTCCCAGCGCAAAAGGGATTACAATACTGGCATGACTAATCACTATTGCTTCATTCGCCTTATTTTTTAAGACTTTCATATATAATTCCATCCCAATTACAAACATGAAAAGAATCAAACCTATCTGACTTAAAAACTTTAAGTTCCCTAAAGATTCTACCGGAAATAGAGCCGCTGAAAATTCTGGAAAATACATACCTAACAAAGAAGGACCTAGTACAATTCCAGCAATAATCTCCCCGATAACGGACGGTTGCCCAATTTTCTTATAATCTCCCCGATAACGGACGGTTGCCCAATTTTCTTAAAAACCCATCCAAAAAAACGAGCAACAAGAATTATAGTTACAATTTGTGCCAAAAGGATAGCTAGAGGATCTTGAAAATTATGCTGCATGGAAGCTAAAAAATCATTCCAAGAACCGTTGCCACTTTCGGGAGTTTCAATAGTTTTACTTGCTTCTAACAACTTGCCTTTACTAATAATCCAATAAATTAAAGCAGAAAAACCACCTGTTACACCGAAATAAAAAGCCGTGTTTTTATATTTTTTCATACACAATTTTCACTAATAATCTCTAATTCAAATACTGACTAAGAGCATCCAAATATATCATTTAAATTCTAATATTTTTCTTAGGTAAAAAAAAAACAACAACAAGAAATAAATTCTAAAATTATAAAAAAAAATACGTCAAAACCAATGACTTAGAGCGGTTTTAACTACCTTTGCACCCTTTAAATATTATTTATGATTAAATGGTTTAGTTTAGGATTTTGGGAACTAGTAGCTCGAATTGTCCTCAGAAACAGAATTTTAATGTTATCCATTCTTGTCGTGATAACAGCTCTTTTAGCATTACAGTGGAAAAACATACAGTTTTCATTTACAGAGGCTAATTTACTTCCGGACGATCATATCGTTAACAAAGAATACAATGCTTTTTTAGATAAATTTGGAGAAGAAGGCAACCTAATTGTTGTTGGCGTAAAAGATGACGCTTTCTTCACACCAAAAGCTTTTGCTGCTTGGAACAAATTAATGTCAGAGATCAAAGTGCAAAAAGAGGTTGACTTAGTAATATCTGTCAACGATCTTAAGCAACTTAAAAAAAATGATAGTCTAAAAACTTTTGAACTCCTGCCTTTTATTGATACCAACAAAGCAAGTAATCCGGAATACTTGAAGAGCATCCAAAAAGACTTGTTTGAAAACATGCCTTTTTATGAAGGATTACTTTTTAATAAAAAGAGTGGTAGCATCCGTTCAGCAATATACTTAGACAAAAAAATAGTTAATACGGCACATCGTAAGGACTATATAGTTAAAGATTTTATCCCAAAAATTGATGCTTTCGAAAAAGAGACTGGTATTGATTTACGCGTTTCCGGAATGCCATACATCCGCACATTGAACGCGCTGAGTATTGTAAACGAAATTAGTTTATTCATTGGTGCCTCATTATTACTTACTTCACTAATATTTTTCTTCTTTTTCCGCTCGTTCAGAGCTACATTAATTGCGATTGTAATTGTAATTATCGGTGTTATGTGGACTTTTGGATTGTTAGGTCTATTTAATTACCAAATTACTGTTCTTACTGCACTTGTCCCAACATTGGTTATCGTGATTGGCATTCCCAATTGTATTTTTCTAACCAATAAATACCAACAAGAATACAGTGCTCATAAAAATAAGGCAAGAGCTTTACAGCGCGTCATTACTAAAGTAGGAACAGCAACTTTAATGACTAATCTAACAACCGCAGCCGGATTTGCAACTTTTATAATCACAAGTAGTCAATTATTAAAGGAGTTTGGTATTATATCATCACTGAGCATTGTGTCACTATTCTTTCTATGCTTAATAGTGATTCCTATTTATTACAGTTACCAACCCGTTCCTAAACAAAAACACTTAGAGCATTTAAATCGTAATTATACTCGCGTATTTATCAACTGGATTGCAAAAACAGTAAAATACAACAGGAAGTACGTATATATCGTTGCCCTAATTATATTTGTAGTAAGTACAGTAGGTGCGCTAAAGATTAAAACTTCTGGAAGTTTAATCGAAGACATGCCTAAGAATACTAGTTTCTACAAAGACATTTTATTTTTCGAAAAAGAATTTGAAGGAATAATGCCGCTTGAGATTACGGTTGATACCAAAAGAAAAAAGGGTGTCATGAATTTGTCTACCTTAAAACGAATGGACGAACTTCAAGAAACTATAGAAGAAATTCCAGAACTTTCTAAGCCTGTATCAATACTAAATTTGGTTAAATATTCAAAACAAGCCTACTATAACGGCAATCCTGAATATTACGACTTACCTACCTCACAAGAGCAAAGTTTTATTTTAAGTTATGCTAAAAATGCTACTAAAAACAGCAAGGATAACTTGATGAAAAGCTATGTGGATAGCACAGGACAAGTAGCTAGAATTACTACTTTTATGCGAGATATTGGCACGGGAAATATGGCTAAAATCGAGAACGAACTTTGGGCGAAAGCTAATAAAGTTTTCCCCAAAGAACGCTACAATGTAGTTATGACTGGTAAAGCATTAGTTTTTGAAAAAGGAACACAGTACTTACTAGACAATTTAGTTACTTCTTTACTATTTGCGGTATTCTTGATTTCGTTATTAATGGTTTTCATGTTCCGTTCTTTCAAAATGGTTGTGGTTTCTTTGATTCCAAATTTACTGCCATTAGTAATTACTGCTGGATTAATGGGCTATTTTGGCATTCCTTTAAAGCCGTCTACCATTTTAGTGTTTAGTATTGCATTCGGACTTTCAGTAGATGATACGATTCACTTTTTAGCACAATATCGTCAGGAGTTAAAGAAAAATAATTGGAAAATTAAAAAATCCGTTTTTGCTACTATTAAGGAATCTGGAATAAGCATGTTTTATACTTCGGTAGTTTTATTTGTTGGTTTTTCTGTATTCATGTTATCTGATTTTGGCGGAACTGTCGCTCTTGGAGGTTTGATTGCAGTAACGCTCGCCTTTGGTATGTTGTCTAACTTGATGTTATTGCCTTGTTTAGTTTTAACACTAAATAAATCTTTAGCTAACAAACAAGAATTTATGGAACCAACTATTGATATTTTAAATAATCCAAATGAAAAGGATCATGAAGATCTGGATATAACCAAATAGAATGTAGCGAAATTGCTTTATAATTTTATGATTGTATTGTGAAATGATAAAAGCACTAAATTGATGTAAGCTGACTTGTATTATTATTTAAATCAATTTAGTGCTGCTCTAAAATAAGCAAATCAGCTATAAACACCTCTATAATACAGCTATATAGCGCCACGCTAACCTATTCCTTTAATTTATACAAATAAACAAACAAGCTTTTAAGTTCTATAAAAGTTGCATTAACAGCTGTTAACTTATTTAAAATAGGCATTCATTCCAAAAGACAATCCAATTACCTTTGCAGAGCGTTAACAAAGTATTTTATTAAAATCAACTTTTTTAAGTGAAGAAGTAGTCTTTTGAAACGTTAAGTAATCAAATTATATAGTATGAACAATAGAAAAAAAATCTTAGGAAGCGCTCTTTTTTTACTCTTCGCTTATTCTGCATCAGCACAATACATAGTAAAATCGAGTGAATTAAATCAAGAAGGCGCATTAGAAATTGCAAAACAAGCCAACTTAGAAGCACAAAAAATCAACAAGAAAGTTTCTGTTGCTGTTTTGAATTCGTCAGGTGTTACTATTTTGTTGCTTAAAGGTGACTCAGTGGGTCCGCATAACACAGAAGCATCACGAAGAAAAGCATACACCTCATTATCTACTAAAACCCCAAGTTTGCAGCTGATGAAGAATGCTGAAGAAAGCAAAGATGCTAAAAATTTGAATACTTTGCCTGAATTGCTGCTATTAGGTGGAGGAACACCAATCTGGAAAGATGGAAATTTGGTAGGAAGCATAGGCGTTTCTGGTGGCGGTGGATCAGAAAACGACAACAACATAGCTATTAAAGCAGTAGAAAATCTAGGTTTTAAAATAAGTCAATAATCTCTAATTAAATTACAATGAAAATAAAAAATCTCTTACTAGTATTATTTCTTGCTACTGCAAGTATTTCATTTGCTCAAGAAGCAAAATACCAACTGTCAAGTCATATTCTTGACATCACACAAGGAAAACCAGCTCCTAATGTTAAAATCACTTTATCAAAACAAGATAAGAATGCAAAGTGGACAAATATCGATGAAAAACTTACGGACAAAAACGGACGTATTGGAGATTTCATTAAGGCAGACGGAAAAGATCATACTGGAATTTATAAGTTAACATTCCACACAGAGCCTTATTTCGAAAAAGCGGGACAGAAATCCTTTTATCCTTTTATCGAAATTGTATTTGAACTGAAAGATAATGAGCATTACCATGTTCCAATCACACTTTCTCCTTTTGGTTACTCCACTTATAGAGGAAATTAAATTGCGAATATTATTGTGAATAAGTGCAATATAACATTGCTGCTTCAATAAAATTGAGAGGATTCAAATCCCGATTAACTTCGGAATTTGAATCCTCTTTTTTTTTGTAAAATCTTTTTTCGCTAACTTTACGAGAGACCAGTTTTTTAATTGAAAACAATTTTACTAAAATAATTCGAATTTGTATGTCAAAAAATTTTGGAGATAATGTCATCGATTTTAACCGCAATCTGATTTTTTCAGAAGCACTTCCAGAAGGCTTTCAAGTAATAAATCCGTATATGGACAATCCTGAAACCATGGACGTAATGATTCAGTTTTATAACAAATTTTATGCTGATTATGAAAAAAGAAAATTCATAGTAGGCATAAACCCTAGTCGTCATGGCGCTGGTGTAACAGGAGTGCCGTTTACAGACACTAAGAGACTGGAAACCATTTGCGGAATCAAAATGGACTCGGCACATACGCACGAAATATCTTCTGTTTTTATGTATGATATGATTCGGGAATATGGCGGTGCTTCAGCTTTTTACAAACAGTTTTATATAAATTCTCCATTTCCGTTAGCTATTGTTCAAAAAACAAAAGAAGGAAAATGGCTTAATGCTAATTACTATGATGATAATAAGTTGTTTGAAATGGTTAAAGATTTCATGATTTTAACGCTAAAAAAACATATCAGTTTAGGATTAGACACTTCTGAAGTATATGTACTAGGAAAGAAAAATGCGATATTCATTCAGAAATTAAATAAAGAGGCGCATTTATTTGACCAATTGAAAGTATTAGAACATCCACGTTATATCCAGCAATACAAATCAAAAGAGAAACAACTTTATATTGACAAGTATATCTTAACCTTAAATAAGATATTATGAAACCACATGTAACTTATACTATAGGACATTCAACTCACAAAATTGAAGTTTTCATAGCAATTTTACAATCTTTTGACATTAAAACTATCGTGGACATACGCCGATTTCCTGGCTCTCGCAAATTTCCACAATTTGATCAACATAATTTAAAAATAGCGTTAGAGGCAGTGGGAATACAATACGTTTCCATGCTTGAATTAGGCGGACGAAGAAAACCTAATAATGATTCTAAAAACACGATTTGGAAAAATGAATCTTTTAGAGGCTACGCGGATTATATGGAAACTGCTGTATTTGCAACTGCTATTATCAAATTAGAAGAAATCGCTTTACAGCAAACCACAGCTTACATGTGTTCTGAAGCGCTGTGGTGGAGATGCCATCGCTCGATGGTTTCTGATTATTTAAAAGTAAAAGGATGGAACATATTGCACATTATGGGAATCAATAAAGTTCAAAAACATAAATATACAGCACCAGCAAGAATTGTAAATGGAGAACTACTTTACGCTGAGCAGCATTAATATTTTTATTTTTGGCTGTAGCCAAAAATATTCCGGTTAATTAAAAATTAGTTTATAAAAACCACATTCAAAATAGGTGATAAAGTAAGCGGGAGCTGCAACTAGAACAATCATTAAAATACACACCAATGATTTTATTTATAAAGGGTATATTCATCACGCCAATGAAGAAGAACTGCAATATAAAATAAAAAGCAGCAAGAAGGATCATATTGCAACACACAAAAGGAACGTATTAAACCAAGAATTAATGCCTACTAAAACTATAAAATCGCCCTAATTCTTAAATATAGCTTAACAAGGATATTGAAAATTGCCAATGAATTGTTAATAGCACTAACGGATCAAGTAAAGGTTTTGAAATCACTATTATTTAATCTATCTTAGCCTTTAGCAAAAAGCAACACAATGAACAATACCTATTTTTTATATAAAAAATCTCACAAGTTGGGTCTTGTTATGTCTTTGCAGTATAAACAAGACGATGCTTTTTTAAAGAGCTCAAAAGAGTTTATATCTTAAACCCTGTCGCTACCCAAGACAGGGACTACTTTACTATTCAATTTATCTTTATAAAATAACGCATCAATCTTTTGATGAAGTTTTTCATGGTCAAATCTCATCTTTCAATAGTGTGGGTGTTTGATATTTGGGTTTAATAAAACTTCCTAAAGAATTGCAATAAAACAAAACAAAATGTCAAAAAGTTTAATTTTAACTACAGGAATATATGATATGATTAAGGATCATGTTAAAAGAAAAAAAGCAACTCCAATTCAAGAGGCGACTTTACTTGCGCAACTTAAAAGTGCAAAACAAGTAACTAGAAAAGAGCTTCCGGAAGATGTTGTGAATATTGATACTCGTGCAACAGTAAAATATCTTGATAATAATGAAGAAGAAGTTTTTACATTTGTAGCACCAGACAAGGCTAAAAGAAGAAACAATACGGAGTCTATCATGTCAACAATGGGACTTGCATTAGTAGGATACCAAGCTGGGGACAAACTTACTTGGTCATTTGAAGAAGGTGAAAAAGAAATCGAACTACTTAAAGTAGAGAGAATCTAATTTCTAGCTCTTTTTCAATTCCAGATTACCCAAAAAAAACAGTTTCAAATTTAATGTTGAAACTGTTTTTTTTTGTTTTAAAATTATAACTTGTTTTACTTTAATTTTTACTTCATAATTAAATCCCATAAAAGCACCCTAGATTAGTGAGATGCTTTTAGCATGAGAATTGGAGCAGTTTATATTGAGAAAACAGATAACCACAAAAAAAAACAATTTCCTACAAAATAGCCGAATTCCTGCCACGACATAGCCCCGTTAGTAGCGACATCCCCCGCTTTTGGGTGGGGATATAGCGAATAGCGGGAAATAGCTCCTGATTACATCAATTCCCAACTTAAAAATAGAAACAAATCAATTATATTTGCAGTTAAATTACAAGACAATTTTTAATATCAACTATACACATAAAATGAGACATACAAAGGTTAAAGACTTACTAAACAGCACCTCGACACTTCATGAAGTAAATGCAAAAGGATGGGTGAGAACTTTTAGAAATAATCAATTTATTGCGTTAAACGATGGCTCAACCATTGACAATATTCAATGTGTGGTAGATTTTGAGAACACGCCAGACGAAACCTTGAAGAGAATTACCACTGGAGCGGCAATATCTGTAACAGGAACTTTGATTGAAAGCAAAGGTGCAGGACAAAAATTTGAGATTCAAGTAGCAAAATTAGAAATCCTTGGAGATTCGGATGCGGAGAAATTCCCTATTCAACCCAAGAACAAACCTAGTCTTGATTTCTTGCGTGAAAATGCGCATTTAAGAGTGCGTACTAATATTTTTGGAGCGATTATGAGAGTGCGTTCCGTATTGTCATACGCAGTGCATGGTTATTTTCAACAAAAAGGATTTGTCTATGTAAATACGCCAATCATTACAGGATCTGATGCGGAAGGCGCTGGTGAAATGTTTAAAGTTACGGCTTTACCATTTGACGGAACACCTAGAACCGAAGATGGTAAAGTAGATTACAAACAAGATTTTTTTGGAAAAGAAACCAACTTGACGGTTTCTGGACAATTAGAAGGCGAAACTTTTGCTATGGCTTTGGGTCAAATTTATACTTTTGGACCAACATTTAGAGCTGAAAACTCAAATACTTCTCGTCACCTTGCGGAATTTTGGATGATTGAGCCAGAAGTGGCTTTCAATGATTTGAATGACAACATGGACTTAGCTGAAGATTTTATTCAGTACGTGATTAAATACACAATTGATAAGTGTCCTGAGGATTTAAAATTCTTAGAAGGTCGTTTATTAGATGAAGAAAAATCAAAACCAGCCGCGGAAAGAAGCGAAATGGCACTTTTGGAAAAATTAAATTTTGTTTTAGATAACAATTTCAAACGTGTTTCTTACACTGAAGCGATTGATATATTAAGAGATTGTACGCCAAATAAAAAGAAAAAATTCAACTACATCATCAACGAATGGGGAGCTGATTTGCAATCTGAACACGAGCGTTATTTAGTTGAAAAACACTTTAAATGCCCAGTAATCCTGTTTGATTATCCTGCTAATATCAAGGCATTTTACATGCGTTTGAACGAAGACGGAAAAACAGTTCGCGCGATGGATATCCTTTTCCCAGGAATTGGCGAAATCGTAGGAGGTTCTCAAAGAGAAGAACGTTTTGATGTTTTGGTTGAAAAAATGAAAGCATTAGGAATTGACGAAGAAGAACTATGGTGGTATTTAGACACTAGACGTTTTGGTTCAGCAGTTCACTCTGGTTTTGGACTTGGATTCGAGAGATTGGTACTTTTTGTTACTGGAATGACTAATATTAGAGATGTAATTCCTTTCCCTAGAACACCACAAAACGCTGAATTTTAAAAATTTGTTTCTAGTTTTAAGGTTTAAAGTTGTTTAAATTTTCTGCGACCTTAAACCTTAAATCTTAAACTTTTTAAACAATAAAAATGCTAAAGCAATTCTTAAATTTAAAATTATCACAGAAATTATCTCCTCAACAAATTCAGTTGATGAAGCTAATTCAATTGCCTACGCAAGCTTTTGAGCAACGCTTATTAGAAGAAATGAACGAAAATCCTGCTTTAGAAGCTGGAAAAGAGGAAGATGAATTCGAAAATGACGAGTTTGAAAACGAAGATTACGATGATTATGATGACGCCGAATCAGAGCGAATTGACGCCGAAGACATTAACATAGATGAATATCTAAGTAACGACGAAACTCCAGATTATAAAACGCAAACCAATAATTATAGTGACGACGATGAAGATCGCGAAACACCTTTTGCGGCACCAGTAAGTTTTCACCAGGATTTAATCAATCAATTGAACACATTCATATTGAATGATGAAGAGCGTGAAATTGCAGAATTTCTAGTAGGAAGCATCGACGATATGGGATACATTCGTCGCAGCGTGGCTGACATGGTAGATGACATGGCATTTACTCAAGGTATTTACACCGATGAGAAAATGGTCGAAAAAATGATGCAAGTCATTCATGAATTGGAACCTTCAGGTGTTGGAGCACGTGATTTACAAGAATGTTTATTGCTGCAATTAAAGCATAAAACTCCAACAGAATATGTAGAACTTGCTACTGATATCATCGAAAATCAATTTGATGCTTTTACGAAAAAACATTACGATAAGTTAATTCAAAAATACAGTGTTTCAAACGAACAACTTAAAAAGGCGGTTCACGAAATAGAAAAACTAAATCCAAAACCAGGTGGCGCATTTACTGGAAATAATAAAATTACCGAAAATGTAGTTCCTGATTTTGCTATTAGAATTGTAGATGGTGAATTAGAACTTACCTTAAATGGCAGAAATGCTCCTACTCTACACGTTTCCAAAGATTATCAGGAAATGATGCAGACTTATAAGGATTCACGTGATAAATCAGCACAGCAAAAAGATGCAGTTCAGTTTATTAAGCAAAAATTAGACTCGGCTAAATGGTTTATCGATGCGATACGACAACGTCAAGAAACACTTTTTGTAACGATGAATGCAATTATGCATTATCAAGAAGAATATTTCTTAGATGGCGACGAAACTAAACTGAAACCAATGATCCTAAAAGACATTGCCGATATGGTAGGCCTTGACATTTCGACAATTTCACGTGTAGCCAATAGTAAATATGTAGAAACGCCCTACGGCACAAAACTAATTAAGGAATTTTTCTCAGAATCAATGAAAAACGATCAAGGAGAAGATGTTTCTACTTTAGAAATTAAAAAAATTCTGCAGAATACTATAGAAGAAGAAGACAAGAAAAAACCTCTTCCAGATGATCAATTAGCAGATATTCTAAAAGAAAAAGGCTATCCTATTGCTCGAAGAACAATTGCTAAATACAGAGAACAACTTGATATTCCTGTGGCTAGAATGAGGAAGAAGATATAAATTATTTGCAAACCCGACAGATTTTAAAAACTTGTCGGGTTTATTGTTTGTATCTATAGCAGGGTGATCATTTACAACATTCAAAGAAGAACATTAATTTGGTCTCTCTTTCCTTTGGAGAGGGCTTGAGTGAGGATTATTTCTCTGAATCTTTACGCATTGCATGATAATAAGCGGCACGACTTAAAGGCTCGTATTCTTCGGTTTCACCAAGCATTACAAGTTTGTCACTATTGTTTTTTCTATGACTGTAATTAGCAAGATTTCCAGTCTGAGTACAAACAGCGTGGACTTTAGTTACATATTCGGCAGTAGCCATAAGCGCAGGCATTGGTCCAAAAGGATTCCCTTTAAAATCCATATCTAAACCAGCAACAATAACGCGAATACCCTGATTAGCTAAATCGTTACAAATTTTCACGATTTCGTCATCAAAAAACTGCGCTTCATCAATACCAACTACATCGCAACCTTGTGCCAAAATAGCAATATTTGCAGCAGCAGGAACTGGTGTCGAACGAATTTCGTTAGCATCATGCGACACAACCATCTCTTCGTCATAGCGCGTGTCGATTGCTGGTTTGAAAATTTCTACTTTTTGCTTTGCAAATTGTGCTCTTTTCAATCGGCGAATCAGCTCTTCGGTTTTACCCGAAAACATAGACCCACAAATGACTTCGATCCAACCAAATTGCTCTTTATGATTTACTGTATTTTCGAGAAACATTTTATATTTTTCTAACTTAAAAAATGATTAGTTTTTATTACTTTGTGCTAGAGAATCCGACTTAAAAATTTTATACTTTTACGTCGTTTCAAAAGTATGACATTTTTATTAAAAGGTCACTTCTTCCGCATGCTAAAATAGTACCTTGGAAGAAATATATTCAAAAAAAACAGCCTAACACACTATAATTTCAAAGTTATGAAAAGAAAATTGGAAGCCGATTTAATCAGCATTGCGCACAGAATTTTACAGTTAAAAAATAAATCTGACATCAATCAATTGTATTTAGAAACTCAGAAATTATATGAGAAATTAGCTGTACTACGATTTGTAGATGAAAATTTTGGTGAAGTAAAACCAACTATTGGACTCACAGAAATAAACAGTAAAATTGCATCTATTTTTGATAGACCTGAGACAATTACTGAGCCTTCATTTGAAATAGAAGAAACTGTTATTGAAGAAACCGACTCCAAAAATGGTGTTGTTGAAGAAATAGCAGAAACTGCATCAGAAGAAATAGAAGAGGTAATGCCTGTATCTGAGGGGCAGGAAGAAAATGAAATAGAAACCGAAGAAGAGCAGGAAGAAGTAGCAATTGAAGAAATTTCTTCACAAAAAACTGAAGCAACAACTATTGAGGAAGTTGCAACTGAAACCCAAGGGGAAATTGAAGAAATTCAGGAAGACGAAATAATTCCAGCTTTCCAAATATCTCCAGTAGACGAAATCGAAACAGAACTGGAAACACCTAAGAAAGCGGAAGTGGTACAAATTTCTTTTGAAGATTTATTAGGCGGAAATTACAATGACACTTTTTTTGTCAAAAAGCAACAAATTGAGAACATTCCAACTGCTGTTGTAATTGAAACTCCGAAAGTGGACGAGCCAATTCAGTCGCCAAAATTAGAGGAAATCCAAACGGAAAACACTGAAAAATTAGAACCAAAAGCAGTGTCTCTAAACGACAAATTATCTAAAGGAATTAACATTGATTTAAATGACAGACTTGCTTTTATAAAACATCTTTTCGGGAATAGCAGCGAGGATTATAATCGCGTTTTAAGTCAATTAATCACTTTTGACACCTTCTACGAAACAAGAGATTTTGTTCAGGAAATGGTAAAGCCAGACTATAATAACTGGGAAGGGAAACAAGAATATGAAGAACGATTTATGGATATCATAGAGAAAAAATTCTTGTAAACTCATTTCAGCTTTGCTTAACAAGCAGTTCCATAATTTCAAAAAACGTTTTGGAATTAGAAATTTAATATAGCATTTATGTCAAAATTATATATCGTTCCTACACCCATCGGCAATCTTGAAGATATGACTTTTCGAGCCATTCGGATTCTAAAAGAAGTCGATTTGATTCTTGCGGAAGACACGCGTACGAGCGGAAAATTATTAAAGCATTTCGAAATTGGCACGCACATGCACAGCCATCACATGCACAATGAACACAAAACAATCGAAAATTTAATTTCCCGATTGAAAGCTGGTGAAACCATTGCGTTAATTTCTGATGCCGGAACTCCAGCGATTTCAGACCCTGGATTTTTACTGACTCGTGCCTGCGTTGAAAATGGAATTACTGTGGAATGTCTTCCTGGAGCTACTGCTTTTGTACCAGCGTTAGTGAATAGTGGGTTGCCAAATGATAAATTTATTTTCGAAGGTTTTTTACCTGAGAAAAAAGGACGTCAAACCCGTTACTTAGAACTAGCCGAAGAAACTAGAACCATGATACTCTATGTTTCCCCTCATAAATTAGTCAAAACACTGGCTGAATTTGTAACTTATTTTGGCGAAGACCGCCAAATTTGTGTTTCTAGAGAACTGTCTAAATTGCATGAAGAAAACCGAAGAGGAACTGCAAAAGAAGTTTTAGCTCATTTTGAAAAAACAGCGCCAAGAGGAGAAATCGTTGTCGTTGTAGCTGGTAAAACCATCGTTAAAGAAGCTAAAAAATCTAAATTTTCACCAGACGAAGAAATATGAATAATGCAAAAATTATAATCATCGGTGCCGGCTTGTCTGGTTTAATGATGGCCTATTTGCTTCAAAAAAAAGGATTTGAAGTTATTATATTGGAAGCTGAAAGTCGTATTGGTGGCCGTATAGAAACTCTTACTGGTTCTAACGGAGCAACAATGGAAATGGGCGCCACTTGCTTCAGTAAACCGCATCAAAATCTTATTGCATTATTAGAAGGGTTTAAAATACCCTATTTTAAACAACACACTCAAGGTATTTCTTTTTTTGAAACGATGTCTTTTGTGCCTCCACAAAAATTTGAAATTTCAGATAGTGAAGAATCTTCGTTTCGAATAGTTGGTGGAACAGCAAAATTAATTGAAAAATTAGTTGAAAAAATTGGCATTCAAAACATCAAAACTGACACTAAAGTAACAACTATAAAGGAAGTTGATAACTACTTAGAAGTTACAGATTACAAAGGAATTAAATATACAGCAGAAAAAGTCATCAGTACTTTACCCCCGCATTTGTTGGTTCAAACTATAAAATTCGAGCCTAATTTACCTGATTACATTCAGCAATTAGCCAAAAAAACACATACGTGGATGGGCGAATCGATAAAATTTGCTGTAGAATATGCAAGTCCATTTTGGAGAGAAAATAATTATTCTGGAGCGCTATATAGCCAAGCTAGCATCATTCAGGAAATGTACGATCACAGTACAGCTGACAATTCCGGATTTGCCTTAAAAGGATTTCTAAACGGCGGCACCTATACAATGTCAAAAGACGAACGACAAGAAAAAGTGATTCTCCAATTGATAAAACTCTTTGGCAACGAAGCCGAAAATTATATTGAATATCATGAAAAAATATGGCGTGAAGAACCACTTACTTTTTTCCCATACGAACAATTAGTTATGGGACATGAGAATAATGGTCACACAGATTATAAAACACCATTTTTGAACAACAAATTATATATTTCTGGTTCCGAAACTGCTTCTCAAAATCCAGGATATATGGAAGGAGCAATAGTGGCCGCCAAAAATATTGTCTCACAATTTTAACGAAATAAGCAGATGAACATAGATTCTTTTTTAGAAAAATTAAATAAAACTCCTGAAACTATTGCTTTCACAGAAACCATTGCGATAATTGAGGAAAACTATACTTTCGAACCAACAGCTTTCGAAAATGGAGTATTACACAATGTGGCGGGAGAGAATTCAGGTTCTTGTAAATTATTCGCTTTTGCGGAATTGCAAAACTTATCTGAAGCAGCAACATTATCTTGTTTTGGAGCATACTATTACGATGAAGTATTAAAAAATCCTGATGGAACCAATCACCAAAACATTCGTAACTTTATGAAAACGGGTTGGGAAGGAATTGCATTTTACGGAAGTCCTTTACAATTAAAGTAAACTATTTAATAATTTTGATTTCAGAATACAAAATCTAAAATCAAAAATCGTTAATCCTCAATCAAAAATCATATGCGTTGGACTATTAAACCCAAACCTTCCGAAGAGAAAATCAAACATTTGGCGCAAGCCTTAAATGTGGAAGATTTTGTGGCGCAATTATTAGTACAACGAGGCATTGAAACTTTTGAGGATGCCAAGAATTTTTTCCGTCCTTCTTTAGACCATTTGCATGATCCATACTTAATGAAGGATATGGAAAAAGCGGTGAAGCGAATCGAAAAAGCAATAGAGAATAAGGAACAAATTCTTGTTTTCGGTGATTATGACGTAGATGGAACCACGGCGGTCTCGCTCGTTTCTTCTTACTTAAAAAGCTATCATCCTGATGTAGCTACTTATATTCCGGATCGTTATAAAGAAGGCTATGGCGTTTCCTTTATGGGAATTGACTTTGCTGATGACAATGGTTTTTCATTAATTATTGCTTTAGATTGCGGTATAAAATCGATTGATCATGTCGCTTACGCAAAAGAACGAAACATTGATTTCATTATTTGCGATCACCACAGACCTGGAGATACATTACCTGATGCTGTTGCCGTTCTCGATCCAAAACGGGATGATTGTACGTATCCTTATGATGAATTGTGTGGTTGTGGCATTGGTTTCAAACTGATTCAGGCTTTAGGAATAAACAGAAATCAAACTATTAGTGATCTAGTTCCCTACTTAGATTTAGTTGCTGCCGCCATTGCTGCCGATATTGTTCCTATGACGGGAGAAAATAGGATCTTAGCACATTTTGGATTACAAGTTATCAATAGCGATCCAAGACCTGGAATAAAAGCATTGATCCATCAAATAAAAAAACAAACGTTAGATATTACCGATGTCGTTTTTATAATCGCACCGAGAATTAATGCGGCTGGACGTATCAAACATGGTAATCATGCCGTTGAATTATTAACCGAATTTGATTTTGAACAAGCACAACAATTTGCTTCCGAAATTGAAGCCTATAATTCAGAGCGCAAAGATTTAGACAAACTAATTACCAAAGAGGCTTTGAAACAAATCGATGAAAACAAGGAGAAAGAGCGATTTACCTCTGTCGTTTTTCAAGAAGATTGGCATAAAGGTGTAATCGGAATTGTGGCTTCTCGACTGATAGAAACTTATTATCGTCCAACATTAGTTTTCACAAAAAGTGGCGATAAATATGCAGCATCGGCTCGTTCTGTAAAAGGATTTGATGTCTATAATGCACTTGAAGCCTGCTCGGAACATTTAGAGCAATTTGGTGGACATATGTATGCAGCTGGAATGACTTTAAAAGAAGAGAACTATCTATTATTTAAAGAAGCTTTCGAAAAAGAGGTCGAAAAAACCATACATCCCGATATGTTGGTTCCAGAAATTTCGATTGATGCTGAAATCAATTTTTCTGATATCACTCCAAAATTAATCCGCATTCTGAAACAATTTGAACCTTTTGGACCTTTGAACATGACTCCTACTTTTTTGACAAAAGAGGTTAAAGATACAGGCTACGGAAAACTAATGGGACAGGAAGAGGAACATTTACGCCTTTTTGTAAAACAAAATGGTAGTGAAGGCATTGCGGCGATTGGTTTTGGACTAGGAGATAAATTTGATTTAACTACCAACCAAAAACCTTTTCAAGTAGCGTATTGTATTGACGAAAATGAGTGGAACGGAAAAGTTTCTATCCAACTAAGATTAAAAAGCATCAAGTAATGAGCTCAGAAAAGCCACTAAAAAAAGATCCATACGCCGCTTTACGATTTAAGGAATTCAATACTTTTTTACTGCTGCGTTTTGCTATGGTCTTTGCTTGGTCGATGCAATTCATCATTATCGAATGGCAAGTGTACAGTATTACTAAAGACCCTCTTTCTTTAGGAATTATCGGTTTAATGGAAGTAATTCCAGCTATTTCATTGGCATTATTTGCTGGACATATTGTTGATCAGAAAGAAAAAAAGGGATTATTAGTAAAATGTATCTTAGCATTCTCTGTCATCAGTTTTGGATTATTTTTACTGACTTGGCCAGTTGTAATTGGGGATATATCGACACAAACTATTTTATATTCTATCTATTTCTTGGTCTTTCTTGGTGGTTTAGTCAGGGCTTTTCTTGGACCAACCATCTTTTCTCTATTATCCTTACTTGTACCTAAAAAAGTATATCCTAATGCAGCGACATGGAGTAGTTCTGTTTGGCAAATTGCCTCAGTAGCTGGACCAGCACTTGCAGGATTTTCTATTACGCTTATAGGAGTGCATTGGTCGATGTGTACTGTTTTTGCTTGCTCAATTTTCGCTTTATTAGCATTGTCACAAATAAAGAAAAAACCAATTCTGAATCCTAAAATTGGAGAACCTGTAATGCAAAGTTTATCCGAAGGAATAAAATTTGTATTCAATAATAAAACAGTTTTAGGAGCTATCACACTTGATATGGTCGCCGTTCTTTTTGGTGGCGCTATCGCTTTACTGCCTATTTTTGCACAAGACATTTTAAAAGTAGGTCCTGAAGGTTTCGGTTTTTTAAGAGCCGCTCCTGCGGTGGGCGCATTTTTAACCATGATTATCACGGCTTATGTTCCTTTGAGTAAAAATGCAGGACTAAAATTGCTATCCGCCATATTTGCTTTCGGAATTTGTATCATTGTTTTTGGACTTTCCACCATTTTCTGGGTTTCACTGATCGCTTTATTCTTTAGTGGCGTTTTCGACGGAATCTCTGTAGTTATTCGTCAAACTATCCTACAATTAAAAACTCCTGATCATATGCGTGGTCGAGTTTCAGCTGTAAACTCAATGTTTGTTGGTTCTTCTAATGAATTAGGCGCTTTTGAAAGTGGTCTAACTGCTCGATTAATGGGAACTGTAACAGCAGTTGTTTTTGGTGGAAGCATGACGCTGCTTGTCGTTTTAACTACTGGAATTATTTCGCCTACTTTTAGAAAACTAGATTTGAGAAAAGATTTAGAGGAACACGAAAACGGGGAATAAATTATTTTATTATTTATAATTATTATAAATAATAACTATATTTGTTTTAAAATTTATCAAATGCAAGCAATAAAACAGATCTATATAAATGATTTTGGAACTTCCTTTTACTGGAGAAAAGATAATAAAATCATCCTTGACAAAGTACAATTGGTTTTCAGAGAGATGGGATTTTACTGCAACAAATTAGAACTTGAACAATTCAAAGAGTGTATTCAAGAAAGCTATATTGTAAACAGTGATTGTGCTGATTGTGAACTAAAGAGTAAATGCTACAAATTTTTATTAAAAACACCTTTTTCTCAAATTGATTTGGCCGTTACAATTGAAGAATTAAATAAAGTAAAAGACCTTGTAGAAGGCACTTTATTTAAAATTAATTTAGACGATTATTTATTTGGTGTAGGAATGAATTAGTTTTAGAATTTTTTGATTTCGAAATTTTCACCATCAAAAACGCCATAGGTAAAATAGCTAATCCAATCGCCCAGATTGACATATTCAGCATTTTCTCCTACCGTTAATTTCATTGGTAAGTGGCGGTGACCAAAAACAAGATAATTATAATGCTTGGTTTCTAGCTTTCTTTTGGAATATAAAATAAGCCATTCTTTATCTTCACCCAGAAAAGTAACATCTTCATCACCAGAAATTAATTTGTTTTTTACCGAAAGGTATTGCGCTAAACGAACGCCAATATCTGGATGAACCCATCTAAAAAGCCATTTGAAAAAAGGATTAGTAAATACCTTTTTCATCCGTTTATATCCTAAATCTCCAGGACCTTTTCCGTCACCATGGCCAATTAAGAATGTTTTATCTCCAAAAGTATATTCTTGATTGTCATGAAAAACGGGAATATTCAATTCTTTCTGGAAATAATCTTCCATCCATAAATCGTGGTTCCCTACAAAGAAATAAATAGGAATACCACTATCACGAATTTCGGCTAATTTGCCAAGAACACGAATAAATCCTTTTGGAACAACCGTTTTATATTCGAACCAAAAATCAAATAAATCGCCCAATAGAAAAATAGCTTCAGCATCCTTCTTTACTTCGTCAAGCCAAGCGACAAATTTTTGTTCTCTGGGAAAACTCAATTCGGGTGTTGGTGCACCAAAGTGTTGATCAGAAGCGAAATAAATTTTTTTATTGTTGGGTAACTGCATGAAGTTATAGTATAGATTTCATATTATCAGAAGCATACCATTCCGCAAAAGAAGAATCAGTTTCTTGTAATTTTAAAGAAAAAAGAGTGATTCCTTCTGGCAATCGATTGATGATTCTTTGTGAAAAATCAACAACCATGTTTTCGCTCGTTGGTTGATAATCCACTAAAATAACATGATGGCCTCGAGTCATTAATTCGTTAGCTAATTCTATGTGTGGCGTTGTGCCATTAAAAACTGTAGCATGGTCAAATTGATCTACGATTTCCTCTTTTACAATTTTCTTTAAATCTGTAAAGTCAATCACCATTCCAAATTTTACATTAGAACGATCCGTAATTGGTGATCCTATCACGGTTACTGACAATTTATAACTATGCCCGTGAACATTTTTACATTTCCCGTCATAGCCATATAAAGCGTGTCCGGTTTCGAAACTAAATTGTTTTGTGATTCTGATATTGCTCATCGGAGTTTTAATTTTGGTACAAATTTAATAAATAATTAATTAAAGTTCTTTGTCTCTTTTATTGGCACTGCTGTACATCCAATACGCTAACAAAACTAATACTACAAAAGGAATAAAAGATCCTATAATTACACCTACTTGATAGCCACTGTCCGTTGCATTTTTTAATTTTTCTTCAATATTTACTTTTTGAACAAGCGAAAGAATTGTCATGATGAGTTACTTTTTGAATTGTAATAAGGCATTTTTAGTAAAATCTGAAAGGACTAATCTCCCAGAAATAGCAGCGCGTTCTAATAACAGCGTATCCCACTCTTGGGTTCCTTCCCATATAACTTTTTTCATTTCTGTCAAAGCTTCAGGGTTGTAACTCGATAATTTGGAACTAAAATCAGTAATCGCAACAGCGAGTTCTTCGATAGTTTCAAATGTATTTGCATATAATCCTTTGGAGAAAGCCCAATCAGCTGATTTCCATTCATGTGCTGCCAAAGTCATTTCGGCCATTGCAGTCTTTCCAATTTTTCTAGAAACGGCAGGTTCTATAACGAATGGACCAATTCCTATTGCGAGTTCTGAAAGTTTTATAGATGCATTTTTGGTAGCCAAAGTATAATCACAAGCACACGCAATTCCCACACCACCGCCAACTGCTTTACCATGAATGCGACCGATAATCAATTTAGAACACGATCGCATTGCATTAATTAAATGAGCAAAACCAGAGAAAAAATGAGTTCCTTCTGACTCGTTAGAAACCGCTAAAAGCTCTTCAAATGAGGCACCAGCACAAAAAGCGCCTGAACCTTCACTTTGCAAAACAATAACCGAAACTAATTGATTAGAACTTAAACTATTGAATTCTGCTGTCAATCTGTCCAATAATTCTCTTGGAAAAGAATTACTTGCAGGATGACCAAATGTAATTGTAGCAATTTTATTTTCGATGGTTGTAGTAAGAGAACCAATTGTATTTTCTGATGGCATATCAATATTTTTAGTCTAAAATTAAAACTATTAAGATGAAAGACCCCTTTTTTATAAAGAATTAGAAGTGCCTTATACAAGTCACTTTTAAAACATGGAATAAAAAAGGCTCTGCAAAATTGCAAAGCCTTTCATTCTCTTGGTGGTGGAGAATATCGGATTCGAACCGATCACCTCTTGCCTGCCAGGCAAGCACTCTAGCCAAATGAGCTAATCCCCCAATTATGTAGCAAATATAGTATATTATTGTTTTAAAACTAAAAATATATCCTAAATATCGAATGAAGTAGTACTTATAAATTTTTCAAAATTAAAACGATTGTAACTATTAAATTACTGAATAATGAGATGACGTTTAACAGAAACAACCAATTATATAAAAATAGAAAGAGTTATAAAATTCAATTTATAAAGACATAATTAATGTTAATAATTGAAGAAAAATCAATCATCAGTCGCTTGTTCGCAACATTGGCAGTATATTCGCAAACTTAAAAATCATTTAAAATAAGACTTTAACAGTCTTTTACTAATCAATATATTATGACGCGTTTATTCTCAAACCTACTATTTAAAGTTTTTGTTGCCATCGTACTGGGGATTATTTTCGGCTTGTATCTACCGGAATCTGTAAATAGAATTTTCACCACTTTTAATGCTTTTTTCGGACAGTTTTTAAATTTTGCGATTCCATTAATTATAATGGGACTAATTATGCCAGCTATTTCCGATTTAGGAAAAGGTGCTGGTAAATTACTCTTACTCACCGCTGCAATTGCTTACGGTTCGACTTTATTTTCGGGCTTTATGACTTACTTTGTTGCATCGGGTATATTCCCACAACTTTTAGAATCTCATATTGCTACTGCAGCTGAAATTGGAAGTTCAGCTCCAGAACTAACTCCTTATTTCACTATTACAATCCCTCCAGCTTTAGATGTGATGACTGCTTTAGTTTTTGCTTTTGTAATTGGATTAGGATTGTCCTATCAAGAAAAATCAAGCTTGAAATTAGTGGTAAAAGATTTTGAAACAATCATCATGCAATTAATAGAAAATGTAATTGTTCCCCTATTGCCATTGTTCATACTAGGTATATTTGCAAGCATGTCCTTTAGCGGAAAAGTATTCTCAATTCTTTCTGTATTTATAAATATTATTGGTGTGATTTTCGCTTTACACATTATCTTATTACTACTACAATACACTATTGCGGGCATAGTTACAAAGCAGAATCCTTTCAAATTATTACTAAGAATGATGCCTGCTTATTTCACTGCATTGGGCACACAATCATCAGCCGCTACAATTCCTGTTACCTTAGAACAAACACTTAAAAATGGAGTTTCTGAAAAAATTGCTGGTTTTGTAATTCCGTTATGTGCAACAATACACCTTTCTGGAAGTACTATGAAAATTACATCTTGTGCAATTGCACTAATGATTTTACAAGGAATGCCATTTGATTTTACGTTATTTGCTGGTTTTATTTTTATGCTAGGAATTGCAATGGTCGCCGCGCCTGGAGTTCCCGGAGGAGCCATAATGGCGG
The DNA here is from genome assembly GCF_020911945.1 of Flavobacterium galactosidilyticum. Lineage (NCBI taxonomy): Bacteria > Pseudomonadati > Bacteroidota > Flavobacteriia > Flavobacteriales > Flavobacteriaceae > Flavobacterium > Flavobacterium galactosidilyticum. The sequence goes on along the minus strand of NZ_CP087135.1, from coordinate 1,215,204 downwards.
CTGTGGGAATATTGCAATCTATGTTGGGTTTTAACGATGAGATGATCGGATTAATGATTGCTTTATATATTGCAATGGATAGTTTTGGTACTGCCTGTAACGTTACTGGAGATGGTGCCATTGCATTAGTTGTGGACAGAATCACTAAAGAAAAATTGATTTCATAATTCCATATCTCAATTGTACAAACTATATTTGATTTAAACTTCAAAATCCTGGAACACCGAGATTTTGAAGTTTATTCACAGGTTTTAATTAAAAGAATTCCTTTGAACTTTTCCATAAGCAATCACCATGTGTTTTTACAAAACAGCACATTTGATCGAGAATAGCACACAGCAATTGATAAAAAAAGTTCAATTTATAGTAAATTTTAATATACAAAAGCTCAAAAAAGCCAGGATTACAACCGAAATTAATACTCAATTTTCCCAACAGTTCTCATTATTCGAACAATTTTAGACTTTCTATTATTAATATACGAAGAGGAGCTTGTCGCTTTAAATTTTCTTGGATTAGGTAAAATTGCTGCTATTCCTGCAGCTTGAATTGGTGTTAGATTAGTTGCGTCTTTACGATACCAATGTTGTGTTGCTGCTTGCGCTCCGTAAACACCATCGCCCATTTCAATACTATTCAAATACACTTCCATGATGCGTTCTTTGCCCCAAATGATTTCAATCAAAACAGTAAAATAAGCTTCTAACCCCTTTCTAAGATAACTGCGTCCTTGCCAAAGAAATACATTCTTTGCCGTTTGTTGTGATATGGTACTTCCACCTTTTATTCTTCGACCTCTTTCATTTCCTTTATAAGCTTTTTGCATTGCCTTAAAATCAAAACCGTTATGTGTCAAAAAAGTTCCATCCTCACTAGCTATTACCGCTTTTTGAAGATTCATGGATATGTTTTTAATTGGTTCCCAGTCATGACTAAAGTGTAATTCCTTGCCAGCCGTTTTGTTTTCGATAGCCCGAATGACCATCAAAGGTGTAAATGGAACAGGAACAAATTTGAAAAGCACGACAAAAAACAAGGAGATCCCAAGGAACCACAATAATGCTTTGAATAAAAAATGAGATAATTTGCTCATAAAAGAGGTCGATTCTTTTGTAACGGGTTGCTTTGTTTTTTTTGAGGTTATTTTCGTTGCCATTATACTAAATCTGCTAGTTCTGTTCCTATTAAACTTCCTATCGCTACACCCATTCCGCCTAATCGTACTCCACAATATACGTTATCCGATAACTGAGAAACAATCGGATTCTTGCTATTGCCAATACCCATAATACCACTCCAGCGATGGGCAATTTGAAAATTTTGATTCGGCAAAATTACTTCTTTTAATAATTGTTCCAATTTATTTTGCACTATTTCTGTTTGACCAAATTCGGTAGTATTTTCCGTCACAAAATCTAAGTTTCTTCCGCCACCAAGTAAGATACGATTGCCAATATTTCTAAAGTAATAATAGCCTTTATCCAAGTGGAATGTTCCTTTTATGTCTAAATCTTCAATAGGTTCCGTTATCAATACTTGAGCCCTTGCAGGTTGAACAGCGGCATTAGTCAAGAAATTCGCAAAACCATTTGTAGCAAACAATATTTTTTTTGTTTTAAAAGTAAAATCATCAAGCGTAACTTCAACTTCATTTCCTTTATCTAAATAAGCAGTTACCGTTTGTTGATTTAAAATTAAAATATTCTCAGAAAATGCATTTTTCAACAATGCCTGCATCATATTACCCGTATCAATCTGTGCTTCAAAAGGATTAAACACTAAATATTCCTGAATACCAGCAAACCCAAAACGGTCAATTTGCTTTGCAAAAACATCACTTTTAAAAAGTGGCTTTAAAATTTCATTAATAAAAGGTAGCTTTCTAATACAATCATTGTAACCGTTTTCATCTTCCTTTAAAAAAAGTTCATAACCTCCATAGGGTTTAAAATCTATAGTTGCATCACCCAGCCTTCTTCGCAACAATTGTAATCCTTCCCAACGTTTTTGAATCAGCCGAACCACCTCTTCCTCTGAATGAGATTTTAAATCATCTATAATTTCGGAGATGCTTCCAAAACAAGCGAAACCAGCATTTTTAGTACTCGCGCCTTGTGGCAACATTCCTTTTTCTAGAACTAGAATTTTGCTTTCTGGAAATCTTTCGCGCAAGCGTAATGCGGCGTGCAGACCAACTATCCCACTTCCCACGATAGTATAATCTACATTTGTAAACCAATTTTTCAATTCCCAATAACTCAAATTCATATCTGAAATTTTTATAAAAATAATAATTTTCTGGAGCTAATCCCGCTATCCGCTATAATCTTTGTTTTTTTTCAAAGAAAAAAACAAAGGATTTCCGCTTCTATCGCGGCTAAAAAGCATTCACTTAAACCAAGAAAGATCGAAAAAAATTGGCTAATTTTATCCTTCGAAATAAAACTTTTTTTAAAATGAAAAAATTACTGTTAATGCCATTATTAATGATGAGTTTAAGCGCCATGGCACAAAATGTGATGACACCCGAATTGCTTTGGAAATTAGGAAGGATAACTCCTTTAGGTCTTTCTAACGATGGAAAAAATATCGTTTATCAAGTAAATTACCCCTCTGTAGCTGAAAATAAATCAGAAAACAAACTGTATACTATACCTATTAATGGTGGTAAACCAACTGAAGTAAAGGATACAAAAACGTTACTGAAAGACAAAAATATTTCTCCTGATGGAAAATATATTGTTTACAACGAAGAAGTAAAAATAGACAAGGTTCTTGGAAAAGATTTTTATCCTGACTTACAAAAATCAGATGTTCAAATCTACGATGCACTAGATTATCGTCATTGGGACACTTGGAATGAAGGTAAATTTAATCACGTTTTTTATAAAGAAAACAAAGAAGGTGCTGTAGGAATTGATCTTCTTAAAGGAGAAAACTTCAATAGTCCGCAAAAACCTTTTGGCGGAGATGAAGATTATATTTGGTCGCCAGACAGTAAAAGTATTCTTTATGTATCTAAGAAAAAAGCAGGAACACAATACGCGACTTCTACCAATACAGACATTTACGAGTACAATCTAGAAACTGGAAAAACGATAAACAGAACCGAAGGAAATCTTGGTTATGATATGGGACCACAATTTTCTCCTACAGGAAATTTGACTTGGTTACAAATGAAGAGCGATGGTTACGAAGCGGACAAAAACGATCTAATTGTAAGTTTCAAAGGCATGAAAATGAATTTGACTGCTAATTGGGACGGAACAGTAGATAGTTTTATGTGGAGTAAAGATGGAAGCAAAATCTATTTTGTAGCACCAATCGATGGAACAAAACAATTATTTGAAGTTAATTTCCCTGGAGTAACTAGAATTGCCATTACTGTTCGCCAAATTACAAATGGTGATTTTGATGTAAATTCAATCGTAGGTTTTTCTGGAGATAACGTGATTGTAACTAGAACGGATATGAATCATGCTGCCGAAATTTTCTCTTATAATTTGAAGAAAAAAAATTGGAACCAATTAACTAATGTAAATACAAGCACTTATAATTCTTTGGCGTTAAGCAAAACCGAAAGAAGATATGTGACTACAACTGATGGTAAAAAAATGTTAGTTTGGGTTATTCTTCCACCTAATTTTGATGCTACTAAAAAATACCCAACCTTATTATATTGTCAAGGTGGACCACAATCACCATTAACACAAAGCTATTCTTTCCGTTGGAATTTTCAGTTGATGGCCGCTAACGGTTATGTAGTTGTAGCGCCAAATCGTCGTGGAATGCAAGGTCATGGTGTAGAATGGAATGAGCAAATTAGTAAAGATTGGGGTGGACAAGTAATGCCAGATTATCTATCAGCTATTGACGATGTTGCCAAAGAGAAATACGTTGATGCAGATCGTTTGGGATGTGTTGGTGCCAGTTATGGAGGTTATTCTGCATTTTATTTAGCAGGAATTCACAACAATCGTTTCAAAACATTCATTGCTCATGATGGCGTTTTCAATACTCAAAGCATGTTCGGAACTACTGAAGAGGTATTCTTTAACAATTGGGATTTTGGTGGAGCCTATTGGGAAAAAGATAATGTTGCTGCTCAAAAAGCATACAATGAATTCAACCCTATTAATCACGTTGATAAATGGAATACCCCTATTTTAATTATTCAAGGTGGAAAAGATTTCCGCGTAGCAATAGGACAATCGCAAGAAGCTTTTCAGGCAGCTCAATTACGTGGAATAAAAAGTAGATTCCTGTATTTCCCAGAGGAAAATCACTGGGTTTTGAAACCGCAAAATGCACAAGTTTGGCAAAAAGAGTTTTACAAATGGTTAAAAGAAACTTTGTAACACATTATTTTTTAAGAACATCAAACCTCACTTTTCAGTGAGGTTTTTTTGGCTTTAAAATTTTCTGAATATCTTAACTCTAAAGCCTTTTCTAATTTTTATCTTTGAAAAATGGACAACAAAAAAAGCTACATACCGATAAAAGTGCTCATTAGCTACCTGGTTTTGGTACTTCTATTTGGAAGTGTGGGTTGGTTTTTATATTCAGAGAACAATAATTTCTCTACCAATGAGAGAATATTTGCGGAGAAAAACAATTCTGTTTTAAAAGTCAGTACCATATTATCGAATTTATATGAAACAGAAAGTTTAGCAAGAATCGCTATACATTCTGAAGCTTCTACTGACTTTAATGCTTATTTAATAAAAACAGAGATTTTAAAAGTTTCCATTGACTCCTTGAAAGCATTAGTTTCTACTCAATACCAAATCAAATTACTGGATAGTGTCCAAATTCTACTATCTGAAAAGACAAAAAACATCCAACAGTTAAAAGCTATAAAAAGCAAAACTGAAGATGAAATTGCCGTGAGTAATGCCATCAATGATTTAACTAAAATGGAATCGTCGATGAGAAATTTACAAATGGAAGATTTTGTAAAGCATCCTGCCAAAATGGGGGAATATCAGCGAAATGTACTCAAGAAATATGTCGCCTATCTTAATCAAAATATTCCAGACGACAGCACTAACACGCTTAGCAAAAGAGAATCTGACTCGATAGTTAGTGTTTCAAAAATGCTACTAAATGAGGTAAAACGAGAAACCTCAAACAAGAAAAAGTTATTAAGCGCTGAAGAAAATAAATTGATTAAAAATGAACTCTCAATTTCTGCTCAGGTACGAAAAGTATTTGGAATTATAGAACGAGAAATAATTCTAAACACAACTGCTAGGTATTTAGAAACTGAAAAATCTTTAAAAAAAACAAACCAGATTGTTACCACTGCCGCAATAATTGGATTATTACTGACCTCGTTTTTTTTATTTCTAATCTTAAACGATTTTTCAAAAACACAATCTTATAAAAAGCAGCTAGAAGAAGCTAATCTTAAGGCTAAAAAGTTATTGATCAGCAGAGAACAATTAATTTCGACAGTAAGTCATGATTTAAAAACACCGTTAAGTACTATTTTAGGCTATACTGAGTTACTGGGAAATTCAGATTTAAACAACAAGCAGCTGCATTTTACAAAGAACATCAAGGGATCTTCTAATTATATATCGAAACTTGTTCAAGACTTATTAGATTTCACACAAATTGAAGCAGGAAAAATTACGGTAGATAAAATTCCTTTCTTATTGCCTGATGTAATTAATGAAGTAGCTAACAGTATTCAATCCGTTTATTTTCAAAAAAAAATAGAACTTACTGTCAAAATTGATGATAAACTGCAACAAAAAATCATTGGCGATCCGTTTCGATTAAGACAAATACTATCCAATATCATTGGAAATGCCTTTAAATTCACAGAGAAAGGATTTATAAAAATAGATTGCAAAATAAATTTAGAGACTAAAACCGTAACTATACGAATTGAAGATTCTGGCATTGGAATAGATGAAAAAAGTCAACAATTAGTTTTTGATGAATTCACACAAGCGGATGAAAAAATAGAAAAAAAATATGGAGGAACCGGTTTAGGTCTTACAATTTCTAAAAAAATGACTGCTATCTTAGGTGGAGAATTAAGTTTAAAAAGTCAGCTAGGCAGAGGAAGTACTTTTCAAATTGAAATTCCATTATCATTTGACGAGACTTTATCTCAACCAGAAAAACTGATTGAAACAGTTAAAAAAGAATATACCGCAGTTATTATTGATGACGATGAAAGCCTGCTACAACTAACAACTGAAGTATTAAGACAAAATAAATTTGTCATTTTCCCTTTTAGCAAAGCTGCAGATGCCCTTACTTGGATAAAAAATAATCCTTTCGACTTCATTATTACTGACATTCAAATGCCTATGATGGATGGATTTTCATTTTTAAAAGAATTGAAAAATAACTCCCATACAAATTATAATGATCAACCGGTAATTGCAGTCACCGGAAGAAATGATTTAGATTTAGAATACTATAAGAGTGCAGGTTTTGCAACTCTTATTCAAAAGCCCTACACGCCAAAAACAATATTGACTACCATTAAAGCAGTTTTGAACAATACTGTGATTCCAATAAAATTTAAAACAGAAAAGAATGCTATAAACAAAAATAAATCTTATTCACTAAAGGCATTAAAATCATTTATTTACGAGGACGAAAGTGCTTTAAAAGAAGTTTTGCTGTCATTTATGACGAGTACCAACCAAAATTTAGATCTTTTAGATCAAGCAGTTACAGATTCAAATCATGAAGAAGTTAAAAATATTGCTCACAAAATGAATCCAATGTTTAAACAGATAAAAGCATTTGAGGTAAGCACTCTTTTAGATCAATTAGAACTTAAAAATCTGGATTTAACTGAAATCCAAAATATAGTTCTTGATTTGAAGAACAAAATCAAACTACTATTCATACTTCTAGAGAAAGAATGATTTAATTTATATCGTATAGTTTCAACTTATTATACAAGGTTTTTCTGTTTATTTTTAATAGTTTAGCTGCCTCCGTTTTATTATTATTAGTTTTATTCAAAGCCTCTAAAATGGTTTCTTTTTCATTTTCTGACAAGGAGAATTCAACAGTTAAATCTTCCGCATTTTGAAAAAACTCTGCCGGAAGTGCATCTTTCTCGACAAAATCCCCTTTTGTCAACAATGTTGCTCGTTTGATACAGTTTTGAAGCTCTCTAAGATTTCCAGGCCATTTGTAATTTTGAAAAATGATCATCACTTCAGGAGAAAATCCAATCACATTTTTATTTAATTCCTGATTTGATTTCTCCAGAAAAAAATCTGAAAAAAGCATCAAATCTTCATTTCTTTCGACTAACGAAGGAGAGTGTATTGAAAATTCATTTATTCTGTGATACAAATCTTCACGGAAATCTCCCTTTTTCACAGCTTCTCGCAAGTCTTCATTTGTCGCTGTAATAATTCTAATATCTACACCAATTTCTTTATTACTGCCTACAGGTTTTATTTTTCGTTCTTGTAACGCTCTTAGCAATTGTATTTGATTTTCATACGAGAGATTCCCTATTTCATCTAAGAATATAGTTCCACCATTTGCAGCTTCAAAAAAACCAACTTTATCTTGTATGGCACCCGTAAAAGAACCTTTTATGTGTCCAAAAAACTCACTCGCGGCAAGTTCTTTTGGAATTGAACCACAATCAACTGCAATGAAAATAGCATTTTTTCTAGAACTGTTTTCGTGAATACTTTTTGCAATTACTTCTTTTCCAGTACCGCTTTCGCCAATGACGAGCACGGACATATTTGTTGGACTAACAAGTTTTATATATTCCGCAAGTTTTAGAGAAGCTTTAGAAATCCCTTTTACAAATTTATCATCTGGTTTTATCGTGGTGCGCTTTGCAGCTTTTGGTGATGCTAAATTTTCTTTTGACGTAAACTCCTGATTTGATAAAGTCTTTGTAATAACTAAAAGTACTTCTTCAGGATTAAATGGTTTTGAGATATAATCTGCAGCGCCATTTTTTATAGCTTTTACAGCAGTACTTACATCAGAATAACCAGTCATTAGTAATACTGGGATATTAGGATGTGTCGTCTTAATTTCAGACATAAGCTGAATTCCATCACAATCAGGCAATCTTAGATCAGTAATAATAAGATCAAAATCGGTAACCTTTATTTTAGCTTTCGCTTCTGATGCTGAAAATGCAGTCACAACCTCAAAAGATTTCTTTATTAGAAATTTTTCTAATAATTTACAAAAAGGTACATCATCTTCAATCAATAAAATTTTTGCCATTACCATTTAACTTTTAAGGCTAAATTAAAGTTATTTAAATAGTATTGTATTAATTTTTTGCAAAAAAAAGAGAGACTGTTAAAAACAATCTCTCTTTTAAAAAAATAAATTCTACAAATTGTTTATAATTCCAGTTCCCATTAGCACCCGCATGCACAGTAGCTTTAAGGTTTTTAACTGTAATCTTTAGTTTATATTATTTTTTCTTGAATCTAAAATATTTCTACTGTAGCGCTCAAATACGCAAATAAATACTTGTAAGATGCTTTAAAATCTCTAAAAACATTTCTAAAGATAAGAGTAGCGTCTACCAGAAATTATTGTTTTTTCAGTGCTTCAGTTGCTTCTTTAGTTTCTTTTTGAATCCATTTTCCGTTTTCGTCAGCAAAAAGATTCCCTTTTTTCTCTCCAACAGTTACATCTAGTTTGTATTCTTTTTTAGCATTAACAAATACTTTATCTAACGTTCCCTCTGGAAATGCAGTTTTAAAAGCGTCTTTAATAGCTGCGGGAACTTCTTCTAATTTAACCTCGGTGTATTCTTCCTGAAGTGAAACTGTTTTAATTACTTCAGTAGAAGTTGGAACTACTGTTGCATAAGTTGATAAACTTCCTAAAACGATTGCTGCTGATAAAATTATTTTTTTCATGATATGCATATTTAAATGTTTCTAATTATTTTTTCTCTGGTGTTTCTGATGCTTCTTTTTGAATCCATTTTCCATTTTCGTCAGCAAAAAGATTCCCTTTTTTCTCTCCAACAGTTACATCTAGTTTGTACTCTTTTTTAGCATTAACAAATACTTTATCTAATGTTCCTTCTGGAAATGAAGTTTTAAAAGCCTCTTTAATAGCTGCGGGAACTTCTTCTAATTTAACCTCGGTGTATTCTTCCTGAAGTGAAACTGTTTTAATTACTTCAGTAGAAGTTGGAACTACTGTTGCATAAGTTGATAAACTTCCTAAAACAATTGCTGCTGATAAAATTAATTTTTTCATGATACTTACTTTAATAGTTAATTATAATATTGATTATTTACCTTAATAGAATAATCGTACCATTAAAAATTACAACTAATAAATATATACATATAGCTCACATACAAGTGCTTAAGAATTATAACGAAAAAAACAAAACTGCGAATAATGGGTAATTTGTTATTTAAGACGGGTAATTTTTACACACTTAAAGAAAATTTCGATAAAATTTAAAAATAAAAAAACCTTGCATCGCTGCAAGGTTTCTTAATATATAATGATATTATCATTTATTCTGGATCATTCATTTTAAAAGTATCCATAAATGCGGTTGTATAATCACCTGCTATATAACGAGGATCATCCATTAACTGTCTGTGGAAAGGAATAGTTGTTTTAATACCTTCGATAACAAACTCATCTAATGCTCTTCTCATTTTACTAATCGCTTCTTCACGTGTTTGCGCTGTTGTAATCAACTTTGCAATCATTGAATCGTAATTTGGCGGTATCGTATAACCTGAATACACATGTGTATCTAAACGAACACCGTGTCCTCCTGGCATGTGAAGCGTTGTAATTTTTCCTGGTGAAGGACGGAAATCGTTAAAAGGATCTTCTGCATTAATTCTAACCTCTATTGCATGCAATTTAGGTAAATAATTTTTTCCTGTAATTGGAACACCAGCAGCAACTAATATTTGCTCACGGATTAAGTCATAATCAATAACTTGTTCTGTAATGGGATGCTCTACTTGAATACGCGTATTCATTTCCATGAAATAGAAGTTGCGGTGCTTATCAACTAAAAATTCTACCGTTCCTGCTCCTTCATATTTAATAAATTCTGCAGCCTTTACAGCGGCTTCTCCCATCTTTAGGCGTAAGTCCTCTGTCATAAATGGAGACGGAGTTTCTTCTGTCAGTTTTTGATGACGTCTTTGTACTGAACAATCTCTTTCTGACAAGTGACACGCTTTTCCATAAGAATCACCAACAATTTGAATTTCGATGTGGCGTGGCTCTTCAATTAGTTTTTCTAAATACATGCCGTCATTACCAAAAGCAGCAGCTGATTCCTGACGTGCACTTTCCCATGCTTTCAGCAACTCATCTTCTTTCCATACTGCACGCATTCCCTTTCCTCCACCTCCAGCCGTAGCTTTCAGCATTACTGGAAAACCAAATTCCCTTGCAAGTTCCAATGCTTGTTCGTATGATTCTAAAATCCCAACTGATCCTGGTACACAAGGAACACCTGCTTCAATCATAGTTGCTTTAGCAGAAGCTTTGTCTCCCATTCTATCAATCATTTCAGGAGAAGCCCCAATGAATTTGATACCATGTTCTTGACAAATTTTTGAAAATTTAGCATTTTCAGAAAGGAATCCGTAACCTGGGTGTATTGCATCTGCATTTGTAATTTCTGCAGCAGCAATTATATTTGACATCTTCAAGTACGACAAGTTGCTTGGAGGTGGACCAATACAAACTGCTTCATCTGCAAATTTTACGTGTAGACTTTCGGCATCTGCAGTAGAGTAAACAGCTACTGTTTTAATCCCCATTTCTTTACACGTTCTAATTATACGTAAAGCAATTTCCCCTCTATTTGCAATTAATATTTTTTTAAACATCTTTTATTGATTTAAAATTCAAATAACAAATTCCAAACTCCAAACTTCCAGACTCGGAATTTGGAACTTAAAACATCGGAATTTAAATTATTATGATGGATCTACTAAGAATAAAGGTTGGTCAAATTCTACTGGTGACATATCGTCAACAAGTATTTTTACAATTTTACCAGAAATTTCAGATTCGATTTCGTTAAATAATTTCATTGCTTCGATTACACAAAGAACATCACCTTGATTTATAGTTTTTCCTACCTCAACAAACATTGGTTTATCAGGAGCTGGTTTTCTATAAAAAGTTCCAATAATTGGAGATTTTATAGTGATGTAATGAGCGTTTTCGTCTACTGGAGCGGCTGCAACTGGAGCAACTGGAGCTGCTACTTGCGGTACTACTGCTTGCTGAATTGCAGCTTGAGCAGGCATTTGCTGAACATAAGTAGTTTCAGTAGTATTTCCTTCTAAAGTTGTTCTGATAGTGATTTTTACATCATCCATTTCTAATTTAACTTCTGCTACACCCGAATTAGCAACAAACTTGATTAGATTTTGAATTTCTTTTAAATCCATAATTATTTATTTTTAGATTAAATTTATTATTTATCGTATGCCCATTTTAGATAAATAGATCCCCAAGTGAATCCACCTCCAAAAGCAGCCAAAATTATTGTATCTCCTTTTTTGAATAAATGTTCAAAGTCACTAAGAACTAGTGGCAAAGTGGCTGATGTTGTGTTACCATATTTCTCGATATTCATCAACACTTTTGAGTCTTCAAGGTTCATTCTACTAGCCGTAGCATCAATAATACGCTTATTTGCTTGATGAGGAACTAACCAATCGACATTTTCATTAGTCAAATTATTTCTTTTCAGAATAAGTTCACTTGAATCTGCCATGTTTGTAACAGCATATTTAAAGACTGTTTTTCCATCTTGAATAATGTTGTGTCTATTTTCCGTTACAGTCTCTATAGTGGTAGGATTAAGCGATCCACCTGCATCGATTTTTAAAAAATCTCTACCTATACCGTCGCTACGAAGATATTCATCTTGCAATCCTAAACCTTCATAGTTAGGTTCGAACAGAACAGCACCTGCACCATCACCAAAAATGATACAAGTTGATCTATCCGTATAATCTACGATAGATGACATTTTATCAGCACCTATCAAAAGCACTTTTTTATACCTTCCAGATTGTATGTAGGCAGCAGCAGTTGACATTCCAAATAAGAAACTAGAACATGCAGCTTGCAAATCATAAGCAAAAGCATTTGTAGCCCCAATTTGAGTTGCAACATAAACTCCAGTAGAAGCAACTGGCATATCTGAGGTTGCAGTTGCCATGATAAGTAGATCTATTTCTAGAGGGTCAATATTGGCCTTCGCTAACAAATCCTGTGCTGCTTTGATTGCTAAAAAAGACGTTCCTTTATCCTCATCTTTGAGAATTCGCCTTTCTTTTATTCCTGTGCGAGAGGTAATCCACTCATCATTAGTATCAACCATCGCTTCAAGAGCTTTGTTAGTCAACACAAAGTCAGGGACATAAGCTCCAACAGCGGTGATTGCGGCTGTGATTGTATTCATAAGATGCAATTTATTTACTTTCAAATTTGACCATTCGAAATTTTTTGAAAAGACGTGAAAAATACAAAAAAAATTCCGTTTTATTTTGAGTCGGAACTTCTTATTTAAAGAAAATCATAAACAACAAAAAAACTCTCACGAAGTGAGAGTTAGAGTATTATTTACAAAAATGCATTATGCAACCGCTACAGATTTATCTATAACAACTTGCCCTCTGTAATACATTTTACCTTCATGCCAGTAAGCTCTGTGGTATAAATGTGCCTCTCCAGTGATTGGACAAGTAGCGATTTGAGCTACAGTAGCTTTGTAATGTGTTCTTCTTTTATCTCTTCTTGTTTTGGAGATTTTTCTCTTAGGATGCGCCATTTTACTATATTATTTATCCGTTAATAGTTGCTTTAATTTGTCCCAACGTGGGTCTATATCTTCTTCTTTATTCTCTTTTTTTACTTCCTTTACTTTAAGCTCATTAAGCTTAGTTAACGCTTCCGTTTTTAAACTTCCATCTTTTATGCCTGGATGAACGCGTCTTAGAGGGACTGACAATACAATCATTTCATAAATGTACTGCGCAAGATCAATTTCAAACTCCCCGTGCGGCAAAATCAATAACTCTTCATTGTCATTATTAAACTCTTCTCCAAAACGAACGATTAACTTCATCTTGCCTTTAATTGACAAATCAAAATCTTCGCTTGTTAAGTCGCAAGGTACATTTACAACACCCTTATGCTTGAAACTCAATTCTAACAGCGTACTTTTTTTCTCTAAAACTACATTTACTTTGATATCTGAATTTTGATATTCATTATAATCAAAGATTTCAAAGAACGCATTACTAATTTGATACTCAAAATGATGTTTCCCTAGCTTTAATCCTACAAAAGGAATTAAATATTCTTTTGTGTTCTTCATTTCAACAACAATTTACCCCTAAACTTCGGGAGTGCAAAGATATAAAATTATTGCAAATCTAATAATCTTATTCACTTTTTTTTGTTCACAACTGCTTTTCTTTTGTTTTCAATGGTTTTTCACTGATTTCAGCATATTGATTTCTCGAATGATAAATATCTATTGCTAAATATACTGCTTCTTTAAAAGAATTAAAATCAGCCTCACCCTTTCCTGCAATGTCATAGGCGGTACCATGATCAGGAGATGTTCTAATTTTATTTAATCCCGCTGTATAATTTACTCCTTTCCCAAAAGACAGAGTTTTAAACGGAATCAATCCTTGGTCATGGTATGTCGCAATAACCGCATCATATTTCTCGTACTGATTACTACCAAAAAACCCATCCGCTGCAAAAGGACCAAAAACCAAGGTACCTTTTTCAAATAATTTTTTCAAAACAGGTTTTATAATTAAATCATCTTCGCTCCCAATAACTCCTCCATCTCCGCAATGAGGGTTTAGACCCAACACTGCAATTTTAGGCTTATTAATACTAAAATCTTGAATCAAAGTTTGCTTTATCGTTTCAATTTTCCTTTTTATTAGCTCTTCCGTAAGATGTTTTGCCACTTCACTTAAAGGAATATGATCCGTTAACAAACCCACTCTCAAATTATCCTGAACCATTAACATCAGTGCATTTCCTTCTAATTCCTGATCTAAATAATCAGTATGCCCAGGAAACTTAAACTCCTCCGATTGAATATTATATTTGCTTATTGGCGCAGTAACTAGAACATCAACCAATCCTTCTTTTAAAGCTTTGGTTGCCGCAACAAATGATTTTATTGCATATTCTCCTACTTTAGGATCGCTTTCACCAAGTTTAAGATCTACACTTTCTTTCCAAAGATTTAAAATATTTATTTTTCCAAGAACAATCTGATCTAATCGATCAATTCCATGCAAAATTGAAGTTGACTGAAAACTCTTTTTCACAAAAGACATCAACTTAACGTTCGCAAAGATTACCGGAGTACACAACTCTAACATACGAGCATCCTCAAATGTTTTTAAAACAACCTCGCTTCCAATACCGTTTAAATCTCCAATAGAAATTCCTACGATTATATTTTCTGCTTTTTTCATCATGACTTACCGTTATTTATTGCTAATTTTGAAGTGCAAATTTAGTAAAATAAAACAAGAAATGTTTACAGGAATCATAGAAAGCCTTGGCACTATCCAAGAAATAAAAAAAGAAAATACCAATTTACACATAACAATGAACTCCTCTTTTACTGGTGAACTTAAAATAGATCAAAGTGTCGCTCATAACGGAGTATGCCTTACGGTTGTAGCGATAAAAGACAACTCTTACACTGTAACCGCAATTGATGAAACAATAAAAAAGACAAATTTAGGATCTTGGAAAGTTGGAGACAGCATCAACCTTGAAAGAGCGATGAAACTTGGTGACCGACTTGATGGCCATATTGTTCAAGGACACGTGGATCAAACAGGCACTTGCATTGCTGCACAAGAGACTAATGGAAGTTGGCTTTACACCTTTGAATATGATACTACACTAAACAACATCACAATCGAAAAGGGTTCTATTACAGTAAACGGAGTTAGCTTAACGGTTGTAAACTCTAAAAACAATCAATTTAGTGTTGCAATTATTCCGTATACTCATGAGCACACCAACTTTAAAACTTTCAAGGTAGGAACAAAAATTAACTTAGAATTTGATGTGATTGGAAAATATGTTTCTCGATTGTATTCTAACAAATAGAGAACAATTATTTTAAAAAACAAAAACTCCAATTTAAGTTGGAGTTTTTGTTTTTAA